>JBDTOD010000034.1:0-34738 GCA_039933415.1 bacterium | reverse complement strand
CCTCAACCCGCATCCCTCAACCCGCATCCCTCATCCCTCATCTCGCATCCCGCGCCCGTCATCCCGTGCCCCGCATCTCGATCTTCATCACCCCCCGCTCCAGCCGCCGCTCGCGCGCGGCGTCGAACTGCTCGCCGATGAGGGTGTTCTCGATCGCTTGTACCGCTTCGTCCACCGCGCGGAGATAGCCGTCGCGCCAGGAGCCGGGATAGATCGACTCGTCGCCGCGCAGCTCGAGGCGGTGCATCAGGCGGCGCAGCATGTCGATCGCGTCGGCCAGCCGGCGATGCGACCGGAGCGCAACACTCGCCGCCTCGAACCCGGCGGCCTGGCCGCGATGGGTGTCCGCGTCGGCCAGCGTCACGCCCGGAGGCGGAGTGGTACCGCTGGCGAATGCCTCTTCGCGAACAGCGGCGAGCGCGTAGAACTCCGGCAACTTCAGCCGCGGAATATGCGGCGCGGCACGCCTCTGGTTGGGTGCTGCGTCAGCCACGTTCAAGACTGTCCTCGGCGGAGGGCGGAGCGGGGGCACTCGAACTCGTTCGAGTCGAACGGGTCGAAGTTACGTGACCGGGATCACACCGCCAGAGGGAGGGGGCCGAAAGGGCGCGAGATTGGGGGTGCGGGGTGCGGGGTGCGGGATTTGTGAGTGATTGCGGTTGCAGTCACCCACCACCCACCCGCACCACTCACCCCGCTCTCACGCCGCGCAGAACCGGTCGAATGCCCCGACCAGATCCCTGGCGATATCGTCCGCCGTACGCCCCTCGATCTGGTAGCGCTCCAGCATGAACACGACCTCCCCATCCTTGAGCAGACCGATCTGCGGCGAGCTCGGCGCGTAGCCGGTGAAGTAGGTGCGAGCCCTCGCGGCCGCTTCCGTATCCTGGCCGGCAAAGACGGTGGTGAGGTGATCAGGCTTCACGACGTGCTGAAGCGCACTGGCCACGGCCGGTCGAGCGTTTCTCGCCGCACAGCCACACACGGAGTTCACCACGACCAGCGTGGTCCCCGGAGCATTGCTCAGCTTGGCATCCACCTCGACCGCGGTGCGCATCTCTTCGATGCCGAGGCGTGTGAGCTCCTGGCGCATCGGCGTGACGAATCGTTCATCGTACATCATTTCGGCTGCCTCATAGAAGAATTCAAGGTTCCGTTACTCGCGCACGAGCGCGAGAATCGCCGTCTGCGGGACAACGAGATATCGGTCACCCTCGAAGGTGATCTCGACCGCCGCCTTGCGGAAAAAGAGCGCGTAGTCACCGCGTCGCGCCTGCATGGGAACGAAGCGTGCCTCGCGCGCCGGCTCCTTCCAGGGGTCGTCGCCCGGACTCGCGTCGAAGGCCGGCATCGGTTGGCCGGGCCCGGTGGCCACGATTGTGCCTCCCTGCACCGCCTGGCTGTCGAGCGCCGACGAGGGGAGATAGAGCCCGACTTTCGTGCGCTCCTCGCCATCCTCGACCTTCACCAGCACACGGTCTCCGACGACGATCAACTCTTTGTCGTTGCGGATCATTGCTCGATCACCATCGGGTTGTCTTCTCCAATATATCCCGGGACGCCCGGAAGGTGCCCGGACCGACGACCGATCACCCGGGGATGTCCGGGTCGATCGGCTCCGCCTCCACCCCAGGCGCCATCCCGCTACGGCGGACGAACACGATCACGCCAGCGAGCAGGAGCGCCCAGAGGCAGATCGACAGCTCACTCTGGAGCAACGCGCGGAGGGTCATGCTCGGCCAGTCATGGAACTCGGCCCGCGCCGTCCCTTCGGGCTCGCGGCCCAGCGCGATCAGCAGGAGGCTGGTGCCCATCTCGCCGACCGTCTCCAGCAGAGAGAAGAGCGGCGCGCGCCAGACCCACGAGCGGATCGTCCAGTTGGCGAGATGCGCCGTCGTCATCCCGAGCAGGATCGCCGTTCCCACGAGGAAGGCGGCGCCGTAGAAGACCCAGCTCGCGCGGCCATGCGTGAAGGCGAGGGCCCGCAGCACGCGCAGCACGATGCCCGTCAGCAGCGCCATCTCCGCGAGGGAGAGGGACAGCCGGCGAAACGCGGGCGGCTCTTCGAGCCGCCACTCGACGGTATGGCGTGGAAAGAATGAGGACATCGCGCCTCAGGCGTGCGGCGTGGTGGGTGCGCATCGGACGAGCGCAGCGGCCCGCCCGCTACCCGGTCGCGAAAGCCATCGCGAGTTCGACACCCTCATTGTGACGATCGTTGCGCCGGCACCGCCACGCCGCCACTGGTGTCGGCCGGCAGATACGGGGTACCGCGCATCACTGCCACCAGCGCTTCCTCGATCATTTCGAAGCTGAACGGCTTGGTCAGCACGGGCTGACGCGACACGCCCCCGCGTGAGCCGGACATGACGACGTCGCCCGTGATGAACACGGTGCGCGCGGCGAGGCCCGGCCGCTCGATGCGGAGCTGCTCATGGAAGGCGTAGCCGTCCATCCCGGGCATGCGCAGGTCGCAGACGACGGCGTCCACGCCAGTCGCGCGCGTGTGCGCGAGCCCTTCGATCCCGTCAGCGGCCGTGACCACGGTGAAGCCGCGCATGCGGCCGAACGCCTCCATCCCGTTGCGCAGCGCGGACTCGTCGTCCACGAAGAGCAGTCGTATCCCGGCGAGCGGTGAGCGCAGCGCGATCATCGGCTCGCTCGGCGTCTCGCGCTCGCTCGCGCGCGACGAGGCGGCGGGGAGCGTGACACGGAAGGTGGTGCCACGCGGGCCCGTCTCCGCCACCTCGATCGTGCCGCCGTGCGCGTTCACGATGCCGTAGCTCACGCTCAGCCCGAGACCGGTGCCTTCCCCTTCGCTCTTGGTCGTGAAGAATGGCTCGAAGATGTGCGCACGCGCCGACGCGCTGATGCCAGGACCCGTGTCCGCGATCTCGAGCATGACGGACTGCTCGGATGGAATGGTCCGGACGACGAGCCGTCCCCCGCCACTTCCTGCCATCGCCTGGACGGCGTTCGTGACGAGGTTGAGGCAGACCTGTTGGAGCTGGCGCGCGTCGCCGAGCACCGAGGAGAGGTCGGGTGCGAGCACCTGGTCCACGGTCACGGACGCTTCCGAGAACTGGTACTGCCGCATGCGCAGCGTGCGCGCGACGACGCCGTTCAGATCGATCGGCACGCGCTGCGGCTCGCTGCGACGCGCGAAGGCGAGCAGGTCTTTCACCACCTGGCTCGCGCGCGTGGTCTCGGCGCGGATCACGTCGATCGACTCGCGCTGCGTGGCGGTGAGCGAGCCATCGCGGAGGAGGAGCTGGGCGAACGCGCTGATGCTGCTGAGCGGGTTGTTCACCTCGTGGGCCACGCCGGCCACGAGCTCGCCCACGGCCGCCAGGCGATCCGATTCCATGAGCCGCACGCGCATCTCCCGCTCGTGCGTCATGTCGCGCCCCACGAGCAGCGCGCTCGGTGGATCTGCTTCTGGCAACCGGCTGGCCGCGAGCGCGACGACGCGCGACGCACCGCCCGCCGATTCCACGTGCACCTCGACGCGCGTCTGTACACCGGCGTACGCCTTGGCGAGGGCGCCTTCGATGAGCGGACGATCTTCCTGGACGACGAGCTCGAGCAGGGTGCGCCCGACCACCTGCTGCGGATCGAGGCCGAATACCGCGCGCACGGCGTCGTTGGCCTCGCGCACTCGCCCCGATGCCTGGAGCACGGTGAGGACGGCGTCGGGCGCGGCGCGGAAGAGTGTGCGGAAGCGCCACTCCGCCTGTCGCATCGTCTCGAACAGCTCGGCGTTCGCCAGCGCGACGGAGAGCAGATCGGCCATCGCCTCGACGCGCTCGAGCTCGAGCAGCGAGAACGCGTGCGGCGCTTCCGTCGCCAGCGTGACGGCGCCGATCCGTTCGCCGCGCCGCTGCACGGGGATGATCGCCATCCCGTGCAGCGGCCGCTCCAGCACTTCGCGCCATTCGTCGCTGAGCTCATCGGGGTGGTCGCGCACGTCGGCGACCGACCAGGTACCCCCTGCGCGAATGACGCGGTCGAGCGCCGTCGCGCCACCGGCCAGTCGACGACCGGTGAGTGGAGCGAGTGAGCCGCTGGCCGCGGTGATCTCGATGGTTCCGTCGCTGCCTTGCAGGCCGAGCGCCGCGCCGTCGGCCTGCGCGATGTCGGCGGCCGCCTCGAGGAATCGGTCGAGCACGCGGCGTGGATCGAGCTCCAGCGTGATCTGCTGGCCGAGCCACCACATGCGGTGGAGCACGCGCTGCGCGTCGTCGAGCTCGAGCGTGCGCTGCACGACGCGCAGCTCGAGCGACGTCTTGAGCGCCAGCTCCGTGGACATCTGATGCTCGAGCGCGGCGCCAAGGCGACGCTCCACGGCGAGTGCGTAGATGGCGTAGAGGACGAGCAGGGCGTTCAGCGCGGCAATCGTGACGGCGAGTTCCAGACTCGTCGCGTAGCGCAATCCGTCGAGCCCGGCGCCGCCGAGCGACATCATGACGAGCAGCTCGCCGCCGCCGGCCGTGAGCGCGAATATCGAGAACGTCGCGAAGACGACACGGACCATCCCGCGCGCCGGTCGGGCGACGGAGATCGCCGAGGCGGCGAACGTCGCGCAGGCGATCGCGAACGCCGTCCCGATCGCCGGGCTCGTCGTCGGCGAGGGATGCAGCAGGAGCACGGCGAACACCACCACGCAGGCGAGCTGTGAGATGGCGATCAGTCGCGCGTTGAGGCTTCGTGCCGCGTCGGTCGATGACATCGTCGAGCGCGGCGCGCGCGCTACCTAGTGAATGCGGGTCCCGATGCGTCCCCACCGAATGTCGGTGAGGAACGGGAGCGGACGGTCACTGTCGTCGGCCCGGAACGAGTAGTAGACGAACGACGGGCGTCCGCGAACGTTCTCGCGTGGAACCACGCCCCAGTATCGGCTGTCCTTCGAATCGTAGCGAGCGTCGCCCATCATGAAGAACGACCGGGCCGGAATGACGAGCGGCCCCCAGTTGTCGTGCGTCGCCACCGCTGGCGCTCCGCCGAAGCGTGACTGCTTCAGCTCGATGCGATGCTGCCACTCGAACAGTGGGTGTGTCTCGTCCGGCTGCGAGGTCGACGGCCCGGGACGGCTCGCCGCGCCGTAGCCTTGCCGCTGCTGGACGCCGTTCACATAGAGCATTGCGGCGCGCATGTAGAGCGTATCGCCCGGCATCCCGACGAGCCGCTTCACGAGCGTCGGGTGGGGATCCTCGGGCTGATCGATCTGTGTGGGCGACGTGAACACGATCACCTCACCGCGCTTCGGCTCGCTGAAGGTGGGCAGGTGCGCGCTCGTGAACGGGACGGCGGCGCCGTAAACGGCCTTGTTGACGAAGAGCCAGTCGCCGACGAGCAGCGTGGGGATCATGCTGCCCGAGGGGATGCGGAACGCCTCGAACAGGAAGGTCTTGATGACCAGATAGATCAGGACCGCGCCACCGAGTGACTTGATGTTCTCCCAGACGGTGCCGCGCGTGTTCCGTGCTTTCTTCTTACCGCGTGCCTGCGAGACGACGTTTGAGGCCATGGACGACGAGAGGATGGAGAGGGAGACCGACTCAAATCTCCCTACGGCGCACGTGCGGGCAAGGGTTCGTGGGAGAACGGCCGAGGGGGCGCGCCGACGATCGGCACGCCCCCTCGCTGCGGACAAAGTAGCAGTCGAACTACTTGAGGTGCTTGTTCACGAGCTTCGTCATCTCGAACATCGAGACCTGTGCCTTGCCGCCGAAGATCGGCTTCAGGTTCTCGTCGGCGTTGATGTTGCGGCGGTTCTTGGCGTCCTGCAGACCCTTCCGCTTGATGTATGCCCACAGCTTCTTGGTCACTTCCGTGCGGGGGAGCGGGGCGGTTCCGACGACGGCGCCGAGCTGCGGGCTCGGGTTCATCGCCTTCATGAACGCGGCGTTCGGCGTCCGCTTGGCCGCCTTCTTGGCGGTCTTCTTCGCGCCGGACGTCGCGGCCTTCTTGGCGCCACCCTTCTTTGCGGCGCCTTTCTTCGCCGAAGCTTTCTTCGCGGCGCCCTTCTTCGCGGCGCCTTTCTTCGCACCCGTCTTCTTCGCGGCCATGCTTTTCTCCTGGTCTGGTGAACAGGTTCTCGCTCTCTCTAGAGAAACGCTGTACGACGGGGCGCAAGATACAAGCCCCTCTGTGGCGCGCAATAGGGAATGCGTGTGAATGCACTGCGATTCCTCGAGTGCAACGCGCATGTTCAGAAATCGCGAGAACGATTGGTGATGTGTGGGGAGTGGTGAGTCGTGGCGGTGAGTTGTCAGTATGGGTGACGAGTGATGAGTGGTGAGTGACGGCAAGCGGCCTCGGGATGCACTCGCATCCCGAGTGCCGACGTACTCACCCATCACTCCTCACCCATCGCTCATCACCCAATCGTTCACAGCGCTCGAGTCGTGAGCGGAACAGACACCCTCACGACTTCTTCTCTTCTCTGCTCCACGTCAGAAACGAGTACACTGCCGGCGCGATGACCGCGGCGACGGCAGCACCGCCCACCAGTTGGATCGTGTGCTCGGCATGACGTTCCCGATGACGACGAAGAGCGCGCCGACGAGCGCCGGAACGAGGCGGCCCACTGGGGTGTGGTGGCCGAGCGCGATCGCCAGCACGATCCCGTGCGTGGCGAGAACGAGCAGGAGGGCGGAGGCGACGATCGTCTCGTACGCCTCACTGAACCGGCGATAGTTCTCCTCCCGCGGATCCATCCGGGGCGTGAGCCGCAGCAGTCCCCAGAGCAGGAGCAGGAACACGGGTGCGAAGAACGCGCCGATGGGGCGCGGCATCCATCCATTGGGGTTGCCGTCGAGATCCCAATGGACGGCGATCGTCTCGGGCAGCCGGCTGTACACGGCGACCGACACGGCGACACCGACGGCGGCGAGCAGCAGCGGATACCACTTTCTGAATGCGCTAGTCACGCCGCCCTGCGGGACGGATCCAGGACATCAAATGCTCGACGACATCCTGGAAGACGCTCATGTTCAGTTCGTAGATGATCTGCTGCCCCATCCGCGTGGAGATCACCAGCCGCGCATCGCGAAGGACGGCGAGGTGGCGCGACACGGTCGGCCAGGCGGCATCGAAGTGCTGCGCGATCTCGCCGGACGTCCGCGGCCCGTCGCGCAACAGGCGGAGGATGTCCCGCCGGGTCGGGTCGGACAGGGCGCGGAATGCAGCATCCATTGCTTCATAGGCTAATTAGCTAATTCTGCAATTACAACAGCCACTGCTGTACCGGGTATCCTCGTACCCTGCAGCTGGACCCAGTCCGCTGGCCCGACGAACGCTTGGATGCCACACGAAGGCACAAGACCAGGAAGGCGGACCCTCGCCCCGATCAGCGCGCCTGACCTCTCGAAACGTCGAACGCCACCCAGAGCCGGTAGCGCCAAGAAGCGTCCAAGATTTCGGCAAGGCCAGCGGACTGGGTCTCGGTGCCCGGTGCGATGGTACCCGGTACAGCAGTGCGCAGCTATCCCATACTCCCCAACAGCTCCATCATCTGCACATCATACGGATCCGGCGTGTCATCCTCCTCCCCGATCTCCACGTTGAGCTGCGGAGTCTCGAGGATCAGCGGGACGCCGCGCGTCCTCTGGTCGGCGAGGAGCCAGCCGAACGCCTCGACGCCGATCGCGCCGTCGCCGAGCAGCATGTGGCGGTCCTTGTTCGAGCCGAGCGCCCCCTCGCTGTCGTTCAGGTGGAAGAAGCCGGGACGCTCGCCCGTCGCTGCCTCGAACTCGTCGAGCACCGCCGCCACCCCGGCTTTCGACGCACGCAGATCGTAGCCGCTGGCGAACAGGTGGCAGGTGTCCAACCCGTATCCGGTGCGTGCGCGCAGTCGCTTCGGGACATGTCCGAGGATCGAGCCGACCTCCTCGGCCGTGCGCCCCATCGTCCTCCCCTGACCCGCCGTGTTCTCCACGAGGAGGCGCGTGTCGCCCTGCACCGTCTGCAGCGCGTGGACGATCGCCGACGCGATGCGCTGCGCCGCCGACTCGCGATCATCGTCCGTCGCCGCTCCGGGATGGAAGCACACCGCGCCGACGCCGAGGGTGGTGGAGCGCTCGAGCTCCTTGGCCAGTCCGTCGCGCGCGCGACCCCACTTGGTCTCGTCCGGCGTCGCCACGTTCAGCACGTAGGCGGCGTGCACGACGATCCGCTCGAGGGCGATCTTCGTGCTCGCCAGCGTTTCGCGGAAACGCGTCACGCGCTCGGGACGCATGGACACCCGGTCACCGTAGTATTTCGGGATCGCCGTGAAGATCTGGAGCGCGCGCATGTCGGCGTTGCCCGCACGCCGCGCCGCCATGTGGATGCCGCCGGTGTCGATCGTATGTGCGCCGAAATAGTGCTCCACGTCTCTCGCTCCTCGCTCGCGTCTCAGGCCCCTACGCCGATCCTATCGGTCCCACCGATCCCGCCGGTCCCGCCGGGCCCTTCGACAGGTCGATCATCCGCGCGCCGGCGAGATACTCCACGGTCTGCGGGTTCTTCAGTCTGGCGAGCCGGCGCACCACTTCGGCGATGCGCGCCGCCTGTACGCGGATGACCTGAAGCTGCGCGCGCTGCTCGTCGTTCAAGTGGTCGTCCATCAGCAGCAGCTCGGCGTGGCCGAGCAGCGCCGAGAGCGGATTGTTGATCTCGTGCTCCAGCGCGATCGTCGTCTCGCCGATGCCGGCGAGCCAGCGGGCGCGCGCCAGCTCCGTTTCAGCCGCGCGCCGGGCCTTGTCCTGCGCGATGCGGCGAGCGGCGATCTCGAGCCGAGCACGCAGATTTTCGGGCGACGACGGCTTCGCCACGTATTCATCCGCGCCGGCGTCCAGCACCGCCGTCAGGTCGTCGCGGCCGTCTCGCGCCGTGACGACGAGGACGAACGTCTCGCGGCCCGCCGCGTGCGCACGGATGCGACGGCAGACCTCGAGGCCGTCCAGCACGGGCATGTTCACGTCGAGGATCACGAGTGGAGCGGGCGCTACCTGGAACTGTGCCCACGCGAGCTCGCCGTTCTCCACGCCGATCGGCTCGTGGCCGAGGTGGGTCAGCACCGCGGCGAGCAGTGTCCGGGCAATGACGTCGTCGTCGGCGAACAGGACACGCATGCAGCGGCTCGATGAGGTCAATGCAGCGTGCCCGCCTTGATGGCGAACACGGCGGGAGAGTCGTCAGTGGTCGCGCGCCGCTCCCATGCCACGGCGAGATGCGCGCCGCGAACGGCGGTCAGCGGACGCGAGGCGACGCCATTGTCGCTCGAGACAGGGAGGAGCCGCTGCTCGAAAATGTGTCCCATCGACCGGGAAAGGGCGAGACCGACGCGCGGCGTGATGCTGTTGGGATCTTCGAACGCGACGACGACATGGTCACCGTCGGCCGCGACGCTCGTGCGCCCGAGACGCTCTCCATACACGATCGGCACGGCCTCGTGGAAGGTGCGTCCGCCGTCCATGGAATGTGAGAAAAAGACGCCGGGTCCCTCACGCCCGCGCAGCGCGTATGCGACGTGTACGTAGCCGCTCGCCGAGTCCGCGGCGATCGATGGTGGCGCACGACGACAGCCAACGACGCCGGTGTCCGTCGTGTCCACCGCGGCCGGAGCGCTCCATGTCGCGCCACGATCATCCGAGCGCGCGGCGAGCAGTCGCGCGCTGCTGTCCGCACGCACCGCCCACCACGTGGCGAAGAGGTGAACGCCGCCGCGTGCGAGCGCGAGCGATCCGGCGCAGCGCGGCTCGGGCGCAGTGACGCGCTCGGCGAGGTCCGCCAAGGTGTCCGGCAGCAGGGTGCCATCGGACGTGAGCGCCACTCGAGAGCCGGACGCGGATGCGGTCCGTTCGGGAGCCCAGTCGACCGGCGGCTCCGCGCACGCGGCGCACCACGCGAGCATCGCCGCCGCGGCGATCGTTCGACGCGCTGCCCGCGTGACGCGACGGCCTGCGGTGCGTGCCGAACACAGGCGCGAGGAGCGGGGCATGCGCATCGCCTGAGGATAGCGTCGGCGCCGTGAGCAGAGAAGCGGTGATGCGCTCGCGGCGTGGATTATCTTTGTTCGGTCGCTCATCGCGTCGTCACCTGCACCGAACTCGCCATGGCCAGCACCGCTTCCTCCGACCATTCCGCGCCTGCGCGCGCCACGACGGACTCGTCTCAGGCGCTCGAGGCGATCACTCCCGCTTCGGCGCCGCTCGCCGGGTTCACAGGCACGCGCCGCGTACCGCCACCCGTCAACGAGCCCGTGAAGAGCTACGCGCCAGGCTCGCCGGAGAAGGCCGGCATCAAGGCGCGGCTCGCGTCGATGGCACAGGAGCGCGTGGACATCCCGATCATCATCGACGGCCGGGAGATCCGCACCGGCGACCTCGGGCACAGCGTCATGCCGCACGACCACCGGCACGTGCTGGCCGACTACCACCGCGCCACGCCGCAGCACGTCGAGCAGGCGATCGCCGCATCGAAGCGCGCGGGCGCCGAGTGGGCGAACTGGGCGTGGGAAGATCGCGCTGCGGTGTTCCTCCGCGCCGCCGAGCTGCTCACCACCACCTGGCGGCACACGATCAACGCCGCGACGATGCTCGGCCAGTCCAAGACGGTGTATCAGGCCGAGATCGACTCCGCGTGCGAACTGATCGACTTCTGGCGGTTCAACCCGCACTACGCGCAGGAGCTGTACGACGAGCAGCCGATCAGCAACAACATGATGTGGAACCAGCTCGACTATCGTCCGCTCGAAGGGTTCGTGTATGCGGTGACGCCGTTCAACTTCACGTCGATCGCCGGCAACCTTCCCACCGCACCGGCCCTGATGGGGAACACCGTGCTGTGGAAGCCGGCGGCATCGGCGATGCTGTCGGCGTACTACATCATGAAGCTGCTCGAAGAGGCGGGGCTGCCACCTGGCGTGATCAACTTCGTGCCGGGCGATCCGGTCGCGATCTCCGACCTGGCCCTGGCGCACCGCGATCTCGCCGGCGTGCACTTCACGGGCAGCACGGCGGTGTTCAACTCGATGTGGAAGTCCATTGGTGCGAACATGTCCCGTTACGCGAGCTATCCGCGCATCGTGGGTGAGACCGGAGGCAAGGACTTCATCGTCGCGCATGCGTCAGCCGACCCACAGGCGCTGGCGGTGGCGATCGCGCGCGGCGGGTTCGAGTACCAGGGCCAGAAGTGCTCGGCGGCGAGCCGCGTGTACGTGCCGCGCTCCCTTTGGCCGGCGGTGAAGGAGCGCGTCGTGGCGATCATGCAGGAGATCGCGATGGGCGACGTGACCGACTTCCGGAACTTCATGGGCGCGGTGATCGACGAGCGCTCGTTCAAGAAGATCAGCGGCTACCTCGCCGACGCCAAGCAAAATGCAAATGTCCTCACCGGCGGCAACGCCGCCGGTGAGGACGGCTACTTCATCCAGCCGACGCTCGTCGAGACGACCGATCCGGGGTACCGGCTTCTCTGCGAGGAGATCTTCGGGCCGGTCGTCACGGCGCACGTGTACGACGACGCGAAGTGGGACGAGACGCTGCGCCTCGTGGACACGACGTCGCCGTACGCGCTGACCGGCGCGGTGTTCGCCAACGACCGGCGCGCCGTGCGCCACGCGATGATGGCACTGCGGAACGCGGCGGGAAACTTCTATGTGAACGACAAGCCGACGGGCGCGGTGGTCGGACAGCAGCCGTTCGGAGGCGCGCGGGGCTCCGGCACGAATGACAAGGCGGGATCGAAGCTCAACCTGGTACGCTGGGTGAGCGCACGAAGCATCAAGGAGACCTTCTCTCCACCGACAGACTATCGCTATCCGTTCATGGCCGAAGCCTAGCGCATCGCGCGGTATTTCTTCGTCCAGATCACAATCAACCCGCACTCGGCGCGGTACTGGCCGGGTGCGCCGGCAGGTTCGGCATACGCCTCGATCGCCGCGACCTCCTTTGGCGGGACGTAGTTGATGTGACCACGGTCCGCGCCGTCGATGACGACGTTGGCCTCCGCGCAGTTCGAGCGTGACGACCGCGCGCTGTTCGAATACACCACCGCGTCGGGCCCCGACCCGCGCACGCTGAACCCGGCGAGATGCTCGAGGAGCTGGCCGACCTCGAGCACGTGGCGCTGCTCGATCTGGTCGAGCGTGAGGAAGCGGCCGAACGGATTGTTCCGGCGATTCTCCTCGAACTCGGCATACCGTGCCCGCTGCGCGATCACGCGCATCGAGTCCAGCGACACGACGCGCTGGAGCTGCACGTCCTGCATGATGACCCGCTCCGGCCGCAGCTCGACGGCGACGTCGCCGATGAGATAGCCGATCCGGCGCACGAGCAGGAGCTGGGTGCCGGACGGGAGCGCGCTCAAGGTGTAGTGGCCCTGGTCGTCAGTGCGGGTGGTCGACCGCGCGTTGACGACGCGGAGCTCCACGCCGCTCACGGGGCGGCCCCCCGCGCCGCGCACCGTGCCCGTGACGGTCGAGGTCCCGGTGAGCCCGAGCTCCATGATGGAGTCGTCCTTCGTCGTGCCGCCCGACGGATCGGGAGCGACGGCACCAATGGAATCGAGCTTGCCGAGGGTGGGCGACCCGTCGAGGCTGAGCGAGAGGTTGCGCATGATGATGCCTTCCTCCTCCGAGACCGAGACGCGCACGACGTTGCTGGCGCGGCCGGCATACTGGAGCTGGATGAGCAGCCAGCTCCCGACGGGCACGTTGCAGATGCGGTACTCCCCGCGCGGCCCGGTGCGCACCCATCCCGTGTGTTCCTCCACAGTCGAGCGCAGCGTTTTTCGGTCGACACTCATATCGGTCCACGAGATGGCGACGTCGGCGTTGGCCAGCGGCAGGTCGCTGTCGGCGTTGGCGACGCGTCCGGTCACCGCGCCGGTGCCGGTGGCCAGCGTGAGGCCGCGACACACCGCGTTGCGCAGCGCGATGCTCGTCGGGAGGGAGAACTGCGCGCGCGCCGTCTGCCCGGCGACGATGTTGACCTCGTCGGTGGGAAGGGCGAGGTCGAGCGAGTCGAGCATCTCGTGCGTGAGCTGGATCATGTACCGGCCCGCGGGCAGCGAGTCGAGCCGATAGCGTCCGCGCTCGTCGGGCTTGGCGCCGAACGACACGAGCGGTTCGGGCTCCAGCCGCGCGAGCATGATCGACGAGCCCTGCACCGGTCGCGAGTGCACCGCTTCCTTCACCGTGCCTTCGAGTCGGCCCGTCGGCGCGACTTCCTGCGCGGCCAGTGGCGCGCCGGCGGCGGCGAGCGCGAGCAACGCCAGGCGCGCACGCGAGAGGGCTCGCCCGCCCGCCGTGGCCGTCACTGCTGTGTGCCGGTGCGCCGGCCCGCTCGTCGTCTCGCTCATGTCGACCATCCTACGCTATGCCTCGCGCCGAGCAGACTCGGCGCGCCGCAGAAGGCATCGTTCGAGCGCTCGGCGTGTGGCGCACCTCGAGGACCTGAGCTCCCACGTCGACGTCACCGGGCAAGGCGGTACACCGCGCGTCAGCGCTTGGTCCAGATCACCAGCATCCCACACGGCTGTTGGAACTGCGGCGGGCCGCCCCCGTGCGGGTACGATTCGATCGCTCCTACCTGAGATGCCGGCACATCGTTGATTCGCTGCTCGGGCATGCCGTCGATCACGACGTTTACCGGACACATCCCGCCGAATCCCACGCTGCGCAGGCTGACGAGGGTCGCGGCCGGTCCGTCCCCCTGCACCGTGTAGCCGGGGAGCAGGCCCACGAGGTTCGTCATCGTGGTCGCGTGGTGGCTCTCGATCTCCACCTCGTCCATGAAGTTGCCGTTGACGCTCCATTTCCGGCGACTCTCGAACTGGGGGTATCGAAGCCGCCTGGCCATCACGCGCACCGAATCGAGCGTGATCGCCCGCTCCAGCCGCACCTCTACCGGCGTCGTATGTCCACTGCGCAGCTCGACGGCGCGACGCGCGATGCCGAATCCAAGCTGCCGCACTTCCAGCTCGCGCGTGCCCGCGGGAAGGCCGCTCAGTGTGAAGCTCCCCTGCGCGTCGGTGCGGCTCATCGGCGAGGTGCCGAGCACGCGGACCTGGGCGCCGGCGATCGGCTCCCCGCTCACGCGGCGAACCGTGCCCGCCACCGAGGCTCGCCCGACGGCAGACGCCGGTGTCGCCAACGAATCGCCGGCGAGCGGCATCGCGCCGTCGGCGCTGAACGAGAGATCGTGCACGAGGACACCCGTCGCGCCGACTGCCGTACGCACGATCGCGCCGGCCAGACTCAGGTGTTGTACCTGTAGCAGCAGCCACTCGGCAACGGGAACTCCGCACAGCCGGTATTCCCCATCCGCGTCCACCGTCGCGAGGACCGATCGCTCTTGCGAGGAGACGGTGTTCGCGGTCGTGTCGATCACCAGCTCGCTCCATGCGACCGCGACGCGCGCGCCGGTGAGCGGGCGATCGGTGTCCGCATCGGTGACGAGCCCGAGCAGGGCGCCCGTGCCGGCGGGAAAGCTCACGCCGGGGCACGCCGCCGCGCGAAGCGAGGCGCTCGACGGCACGGCGAGGTCGGCGCGCGCCGTGCGGCCCGCCGCCACCGCGACCTGCGTCGCCGGCCCGCCGAATCGGATCGAGTCGAGCATCGCGTTGGAGAACGACAGCGCGTAGCGTCCCGCCGCAATCCGGTCGAAGAGAAAGCGTCCACGCCGGTCTGAGATCGCAACGAGCGTCGTTTCCGGCTCAACCCCCAGCCGCGTCGCGCTCACCGTCGCGCCGGCGAGCGGCGCCGCGTGTACGCTGTCGGTGATCGTGCCCTCGATGCGCGCGGTAGTCTGCGCGGCGAGCTCGCTGCGCGCGGCGACGACGAGGAAGAGCGCGTGCGCGACGCTCGCGACGCGCCACCTCACTGCTTGATCCAGATCCGCACGACGCCGCACAGGTTGGTGAACTCGGCGGGCGCTCCGTTGATCGTCGGATAGACCTCGATTGCCGCGACGAGCGACGGTGGAACGACGTTGATGTCCTGATTCTGCTTGTAGTCCACCACGATGTTGGGCGAGCAGTTGCCGCGCAGGTTCACCAGTCGCGCGTTGCCGCCCTGGCCCTCGACGCGGAAGCTGACCATGGACGCGAACAGGTCGCTCACCTGCTGGAGATGGCGCCGCTCGAGGTCGGCCTGGGAGAAGAACGAGCCGGTCAGACTGGTCCGGCGATTGGATTCGAACTTGTCGTAGCGTGCGCGCCTCGCGGCTTCCGAGATGGTGCGTACGGTATCGAGCGCCACGACGCGATTGAGCACGACCTCCTGCTGCACCGTGCGTCCGCCGCGCAGCTCCACTGGCTGCCGGTACGGAGGCGAGCCGATCTCCCTGACCTCGAGCTCCTGCGTTCCCGAGGGGAGACCGGAGAGTGCGAAGCGCCCGTCGCGGTCGGTGCGCGCGGTCGCCTCGGTGCTCACGACGCGCACCTGCGCGTTCACCACGGCGCGACCGGCCGGATTCCGCACCACTCCGGTGAGCGACGCCGTGCCCGACATGGGCGGCAGCGCCGTGGTGCCGCCCTGCGCCGCGGACAGCATCGCGATGGGTCTCGCTCCCTCCTCGCTCATCGAGAGATGGCGCAGCAGCACGCCGGACCCCTCGGCCACGAGCACCTGAAACGCGGCGCCCACTCGGCCGCGATGCTGGACCTGCACGAGGAGCCAGCTGTCCGTTGGAACGCCGCAGAGTCGATATTCGCCGACGGAGTCGGTGACCACGCCGCCCGAGTGCTCCGCCGTGGAGACTCGACGCATGACGCCGTCGAAGGTGAGCTCGGTCCACATCGCCGCCACCTGCGCGCCGCGGAGTGGCGCGTCGGTCGTCGCGTCGGTGACCGTGCCGAGCAGCACGCCCGTTCCCTTCGACAACGCGAGTCCGGGACAGGCGAGGGCCCGCAGCGTCGCGCCAGACGGAACGGCGAGGGCCACGCTCTTCGCCTCTCCCGGCTGGACGGCGACTCGCCGAGCCGGCCCGCCGAACTCGAGCGAGTCGAGAAACGCGCTCACGAAGCTCACGGCGTACTGGCCCGGTAGCAGCGACTCGAAGTGGAAGTGACCCCGCTCATCGGCGAGGGCAACGAGCGTCGTCTCGCGCTCGGCGCCGAGTCGCGTGGCGTTCACCGCGGCGCCCGCGAGCGGCGTCGCATGCACGCTGTCGACGATCGTGCCCTCGATCCGGCCGGTGCTCGCGCTCTGCGCGTCCGTCGCGCGGGCGACGCTCGAGAGAAGCGCGATGATGACGAGTGAGCGCATGTCGACCGGAAAGCACGAATGCGAGCCGCGAGCGACTCGCCGAGGTCGCGGCGGGGTCAGGGAGCCGCCGCGGATCGCCTGCGCGAACATGCCGCCATGGGCAATTGTATGCAAGCACATCCGCGTCGAGTTGAATAGAATCCCGAGCATGCCCCGATATCGATATCTCACTGCCGACGTGTTCACCAATGAGCCGTTCGGCGGCAATCAGCTGGCCGTGTTTCCCGACGCGCGCGGCATCCCCGAGCACCGGCTCCAGGACGTGGCGCGGGAGCTCAACCTCTCCGAGACGACCTTCGTCTATCCGCCAACCGATCGGGCGAACACGCGCCGCCTGCGCATCTTCACTCCCGGAACCGAGTTGCCATTCGCGGGCCACCCGACCGTGGGCACGGCACACGTGCTCGCCGCCATCGGTGACCTGCCGCTCGACGGTCCGGTCACGCGCGTCGTCTTCGAGGAGCTCGTCGGACCGGTCCCGGTGTCGATCCGAGCCGAGCACGGGCGCCCGGCCTTTTGCCAGCTGACGGTCGCGAAGCTTCCCGAGGAGGGCCCGCCTCCGCCGTCGAACGACGCGTTGGCCGCCGCGTTTGGCCTCGACCCATCGGATCTGCTCGATGGCGACTGGTCGCCGCGCGGGTGGACGTGCGGCGTGCCCTATCTGTTCGTCCCGCTGCGCGACCGCGACGCGGTGGCGCGAGCGGGTGTGCGCACCGACGCGTGGGAGCGCGCGCTGTCGGGCACGTGGGCACCGGAGCTGTTCATCTTCGCTCGCGCCGGAGAGCGACCGGGCTCGGACCTGCACGCCCGCATGTTCGCGCCCGGGTTCGGCATCATCGAAGACGCGGCGACGGGGAGCGCCGCCGCCGCGCTCGCGGGCTATCTCGCGAAGCGCGACGCGCGGCGCGATGGCACGCTGCGCTGGATCGTCGAGCAGGGCTTCGAGATGAAGCGGCCGAGCATCCTCGAGGTCGAGGCGGACGTCGTGGCCGGCGCAGTGCGCAGCGTGCGCGTGGGCGGTGCGTCAGTGCTCGTGTGCGAAGGAACGATGGAGATCGCGTGACGGGCGCTCACCGTGGTGGCGAACCGGAGCGCGACGACCCGATCGGACGTCCGACCGCGTCGCGGCGCCACGCGGTGGTCCAGATGACGATCAGCCCGCACGAAGCGCGATAGTTCGACGAGAAGGTCGTTGGTCCGGTGTACGCCTCGAGCCCCACGACACGGGCCGGCGGCACGTCGTTGATCCCCATGTCCTGCACGCCGTCGATCACCACATTCACCTCGCTGCAGAGTTCGTCGGCACGCGGGTCCCGCTTGACGAGCATCTTCGACTTCGTGAACACCTTCGCCACTCGGCCTCTGCCGACGACGGTGAAAGCGCCGAGTCTCGCCAGCAGGTCGCCGGTTTCGACGACGTTGCGCCGCTCGATCTGATCGCGGGTGAGGAAGCGGCCGAGGATGTTCGCTTTGCGGGCGAAATCGAAGTCGCGATAGCGGCTGCCCAGGGCGGTGACCCGCACCGAATCGAGCGACACGGCGCGGGTGAGCTGGACATCGTGGACGAGTCGTTTTCCCTCGCGCAGCTCGACGGTCTGCTCCGAGAGCGCGTAGCCCAGCCGCCGCACGAGGAGCACCTGCGTTCCCGCAGGAAGGTCGGCGAGGTGGAACGCGCCGTCGATGCCCGAGGTGGCGGTGCCGCGCGCGTCGCGGACGTGCACCTGCGCGCCCGCGAGTGGGAGGCCGTCCGGGCCGTGCACCCGGCCGGCGATCGACGAGGTGCCCGTGAGCAGCAGCTCGCCGGTCGTGCTGTCCACTCCGACCAACGCGGCCAGCCGCTCCATGGAATCGAGCGCGGCGATCGTTGGCGCGTCGCGGGCGCTGAGTGACAGGTCGCGGGCTGCGGCGCCGTCGTCGTCGGAGACCGACAGCTCGACCACGGCGCCGGCGCGCCGTTCGTGCTGGAGCTGCATCGAGAGGCGCACTCCGCTCGGGACACCGCACAGCCGGTACTCGCCTCGCGTACCGCTCTTCACCACGGCGGATCGATCCTGTCGCACGGTCTTCAACGTCGTCCTGCTCACCTCGACATCCGTCCACGAGACGACCACGTCGGCCCCGGCGATCGGTTGCTCGGTGTCCGCGTCGGTCGCTCGGCCCGCCACGGCGACGAGCCCGGAGTCCAGCGAGACGCCGGGGCACACCGCATCGCGCAGCCGTGCGCCCGTCGGCAGCAGGAGATCGGCGCGAGCGGTACGACCGGCGACGACCAGAACCTCCTCTGGCGCCAGCGCCAGCTCGAGCGAGTCGAGCAGCGGGCTGCTGAGCTGCAGCAGATAGCGTCCCGCCGGTAGCGAGTCGACGAGATATCGTCCGCCCGTATCCGGCGCGCTGGTGAACGAGACGCTCGGCTCCGGCTCGAGCCGCGTCAGCGAGATGGACGCGCTCCCTACCGCCAGTGCGACACCGCGCGAGGAGACGACGCCCTCGAGCCTGCCCGTCGCGGTGCTCTGGGCAGAGAGCGATCGGCCGAGCAAGCCGAAGATGACTGGGAGGAGGTAACGTCGCATGCGCGGCGAAGGTTGCGCGCGGCGCTTACCACCGGCAAGCGGTTGCGAGCGAATGCTTCGCGCTGCCGGCGGATGGTCAGGTGGCGACGCGCGCGAGGCGCTTCCGCCACTGGTGCAGGACGGCGGTGGCCACGCTCACGAGGCAGCCGATGCCGATGAGCGCCACACCGGCGTAGGAGGTGTAGCGCGCCCGATCGGCCGCGTCGAGCGCGTGCGGGGGGCCGGGGTTCATCTTGCTGTACAGCGAGATCGTGCGGAGCCATGCGGCGGCGAAGAGATACAGGGCGGCGCCGGCAGCGATGATCAGCAGGGCCGCGAGATCAGCCTGGCGATCGCCTCGAGAGACCTTGGTCATGGTGCTCAAGACACGACCGAACGGCGCCCGGGGTCACGGGCGCCGTCGCTCACGCGATCACTAGTAGCCGTTGTACTGAAGGGTGCTGCCCGGCGCCGGGGCTTTCCGGCCTCCGCTGAGCGCCTGCTTGGTCCACATGATGATCAACCCGCACTTCGCGCGGTCGGCGTACTTGGCCGGCGCGAGGGAGGCGCTCGCATACATCTCGAGGCCGCCGATCTGCGCCGGATGGAGCGCGTTGACGAGCGTGCCGTCCCGCCCGTCGATGATGACGTTGGCGCCCTCGTCCCGGCAGTTCGGGTTCTCGATGAACGCGAGGTTGGAGAGCAACTTCGCGTCGTTCCCCGTGCCCTGGACCTTGAAGCCGCCAATCATCTGGATGAGCTGCGGCGTGTTCGTCAGCTTGCGCGCGGCGATCTCGGTGGCCGTCATGTACCGGCCCGCCAGATGCGCGCGGCGATCCTCGAACTCAGCGAGCTGCGGGCGCTTGGCCACGACGCGGATGGAGTCGAGCGACACCACGCGCTGAAGCTGGAGGTCGCGCGTGACGCTGACACCGGCCCGGAGCTCCACGGGGATCTCGGTCAGCGCGTAGCCGAGCTGCTGCACGGACACGATCTGGGTGCCCGCCGGAAGGCCGGTGATCGCGAAGTGTCCCGCCGCGTTGGTCAGGTCCGACGACCGCGCGTCGCGCACGCGAACGCGGACGTTCGAGAGGGCGAGCCCTTCGGCTCCTCGCACCGATCCGGTGAGCGAGGCGGTGCCGGTGAGCTGCAGCTCCGCGCGCCCGACGCTCGTGCTGTCGAACGCGGCGGCCAGGTCGAGCGAATCGAGCGCGGTGATCGTCGGCGAAGAGCGCGGGCTCATCGAGAGGTCGCGCACCGCCGCCCCCTCCTCCGACGAGACGGCCGCGCGCACGGCGGCGCCGGCGCGCCCGGAATGCTGAAGCTGCAGCGAGAGCCATCGCCCCGTCGGGACGCCGCACAGCCGGTAGTCGCCGGTCGGTCCGCTCTTCACCACCGTGATCCGGCGCTGCTGCGACGATTTCAGCGTCTTCTTGTCGATCCCGACTTCC
This sequence comes from bacterium, assembly GCA_039933415.1. Lineage (GTDB taxonomy): Bacteria > Gemmatimonadota > Gemmatimonadetes > Gemmatimonadales > Gemmatimonadaceae > AG11. Next base: position 14,483 of record JBDTOD010000034.1, on the reverse strand, counting down.
GTCCAGAGGGCGACGACATCCGCGCCGACGAGCGGCTTGTCGGTGTCCGCATCGATCGCGCGCCCGGCCACCACGGCCTTGTCCGGGCTGAGGGAGAGCCCAGTGCAGACGACGTCGCGCAGGCTGGCGCCAAACGGCAGGGAGAAATCCGCGTGCGCCGTCTCGCCCGGACCGATCTTCAGCTCCTTGGGCGGGAGCGCGAGCTCGAGCGAGTCGAGCGTCGGGCTGCTCACCTGGATCAGATATCGACCGGCCGGGAGCGAATCGAGGGTGTAGTGCCCGAAGCCGTCGGGGTGGGCGTTGAACGTCCTCCCATCCGTGGCCAACGGCACGAGGGAGACCGACGCAGCGGCGACCGATCGCGTGGCGATCTTCTCCTCGACGATTCCTTCGAGGCGCCCCATCCCGGACTGCTGTGCGAGGAGCGGCGCGCAGTCGAGAAAAAGAGGGAGCGCGGCGGCGACGACGGTGATCAAGCGCATGCGCGAAGATGTGGGACCCGCGGATTGCATGCAAGCATTATGGCACGGGTTGCTTCAGCCGCCACGCCTGGCGAGCTTGCGTTTCGACCCTCTCTCCGCGCCAGATGACCTACCGTATCCTCGTCACCGACGAAATCGACGCCGATGGCGTAGCGCTGCTCACCGCCGAGCCATCGTTCGTGGTGGACGTGGTGCCGACCCTGCCCGCGGCGGAGCTGCTGGAGCGGATCGGGGAGTACGACGCCTTCGTTGGGCGGAGTGCGACGCGGGTCACCGACGAGCTGCTCCGGAGAGCCACGCGGCTGAAGGTCGTGGGCCGTGCCGGCGTTGGGGTGGACAACATCGCGCTGGACACCGCGACGGCGCTCGGGGTGGCGGTGATCAACGCGCCGGCGGGGAACACCATCGCCGTGGCCGAGCTGTTCTTCGGCGCGCTGATCGGCCTGCTGCGTCACCTGCCGCGCGCCGCCACCTCGATGCGCGACGGCAAGTGGGACCGCTCCACGCTGCTCGGCACGGAGATCAAGGGACGCACGTTGGTGATCGTCGGGGTCGGCCGCATCGGCAGCGAAGTGGCCACGCGCGCGCTCGCGTTCGGGATGGACGTCGCCGGCTACGACCCGTACGTGGGCGACGAGCGGTTCCGCGGACTCAAGATCCGCCGCATCGGCAACCTCGACGAGGCGGTGGAAGCGGCCGACGTCCTCACCGTGCACACGCCGCTCACCGAGGAGACGCTCGGCATGATCGGAAAGCGCGAGCTCGCCAGGATGAAGAGCGGCGGCATCGTCATGAACCTCGCGCGCGGCGGCATCATCGAGGAGACGGCGCTGGTCGCCGCGCTGGAGAGCGGAAGGCTCAACGGCGCGATCGTCGACGCCTTCTCCAAGGAACCGCTCGCGCCGGAGCACCCGCTGCGCAGCGCGCCGAACACCTTCCTCATGCCGCACCTCGGCGCGTCGACCTCCGAGGCGCAGCGCAACGTCGCGGTGGATGCGTGCGCCGCGGTGCGCGACGCGCTGCTGCATGGCGAGCTCTCGCGATCGATCAACGTCGCGAGTGGCGGCACGGGCGACTGGAAGGAGCTTCAGAACGCGCTTCAGGTGGTGCGCCGCGCGGCATCCGTCGCGCGCGCGATCCTCGCCGACCGCGGCGTGAAGACGGTGCAGCGTCTCTCGCTGCGTGTCGGGCCGGATCTCGTCGGGGCCGCGCAGGCGCTGCTCGCCTCGGCCGCCGCGGGCACGCTCGAAGGGACGATCGATACCGAGCGGCTCAACCTCATCAACGCGCGTTCCATTGCCGAGGCGCGCGGCATCGAGCTGTCGTTCACCGAGTCCGATGCGCTCGGACATCCGGCGGCGATGCTCGTGAGCGTGAGCGGCGGCGTGCAGCTCATGGCCGTGGCGGCGGTGGCGCCCGACGGCGCGCCGGCGCGGCTCATCCGCATCGGCGGATTCCACATCGACGTCGCGCCGCGCGAAGCGTTGATCATCCTCACCAATAATGACGTGCCGGGTGTGATCGGCCGCGTGGGCACCCTGCTCGGCGACCGCGGCGTGAACATCGCCGAATACCATCAGGCGCGGCTCGCGCAGGGTGGTGAGGCACTCGCGGCGATCAGTGTGGACGGCACCGTGCCGGCCGGCGTTCGCGACGAGCTGCTCGGGCTTCAGGACGTGTGCACGGCGACGATCGTGCAATTCCGCGGCGCGTGATGGCGCTGGCGATCGAGTCTCGCGTCGAGCGCGACGAGGGAGTTCGGCGCGCGTACTCCGCCGATGCGTCGGGGCTCGTGATGATGCCCGAGGGCGTGGCGCGCCCCGGTTCGGCCGAGGAGGTCGCGGAGCTGCTCGCCGAGGCGACGTCCAGCGGAACGCCGGTCACGTGCGCCGGAGGACAGACCAGCACCACCGGCGCGTCGATCACCGATCGCGGCATCGTGCTCTCACTGCGCGGAATGGATCGCATGATCGAGCTCGATCCGAACGCCCGCACCGTGCGCGTGCAGCCGGGCGTGTTCGTCGGTGAGCTCAAGCGCGCGTGCGCCGCGCACGGGCTGCTGCTCGCGCCGGACCCGACGAGCGAGGAGGAGTGCACCGTCGGCGGCGCGGTGGCGTGCAACGCGTCGGGCGCGCGCAGCCTGCGCTACGGTGCCACGCGCCCGCACGTGCGAGCGCTGCGCGTCGCGATGGCCGACGGCTCCATCGCCGACCTGCGCCGGCCGTCACTGGAGAAGAACACGGTGGGGTACGCCCTGGCCCATGACCCAGTCGACTGGTTCGTCGGCAGCGAAGGGACGCTGGGCGTCGTCGTGGAGATCGAGCTCGGACTGCTGCCGCTCCCCGAGCAGGTGATCGGGCTCGCGATTCCCTTTGCCACCGAGCAGGACGCGATCGAGTTCGTCATCTCGGCGCGCGAGAGCCGCGACGTGCATCCGCGCTGCCTCGAGTTCTTCGACCGGCGGGCGCTCGCCATCGCGCGCGAGGCGGAGGCGACGCCCAACTGGGCGAAGGACGCGGATGCGTTCGTCTATCTGGAGGAAGTGCCGCCGGAGGGGATCGCCCCGGCGCTCGACGAGTGGCTCGTGCTCGCCGAGCAGCGCGGCGCGCTGACGGACGACGTGAACGTGTACGAGGGCGAGTCCGCATTGCGGGAGGCGCGTCGCGTGCGCCACGCCGTGCCGGCGACGATGAACGAGCGCGGCTCGCTGCGCCGGCCGCACGGTGGGCGCAAGGTGTCCACCGACTGGGCGGTGCCATACGCTCGGCTCGGCGAGATGCTGGCCAAGGCGCGAGCCTTCGCCGACATCGCCGGCATCGAGCAGGCGGTGACGTACGGTCACGCCGGCAACGGGCATCCGCACCAGAACTTCATCGCGCACGACGCCGAGCAGCTCGCGCTGATCGAGCGCGTCGTGGAGACGACGCTGCGGGAGGCGATCGCGATGGGTGGCACCGTCGCCGCCGAGCATGGAATCGGGAAGATCAAGCGCCGCTGGCTGCCGATGCAGATGACGTCGCTCCAGGTGCGCACGATGCAGGCGGTGAAGCGGGAGCTCGACCCGGCGGGCATTCTCGCGCCGGGCAACGTGTTGTGACCGTCGCGGGCTTCGCGAGCGTCGTGCTCGACGTGGACTCGACGCTGTGCGGGCTCGAGGGGATCGACTGGCTCGCCGCGCGCCGGGGACCAGAGGCGGGCGCGCGAATCGCCGAGCTCACCGATCGCGCGATGCGGGGCGAGATCCCGCTCGGTGCGGTGTATGGCGAGCGGCTCGGCCTGGTGCGGCCGACCGCCGACGATCTCGCCGAGCTGGCGGACGAGTACGAGCGCACGCTGGCGCCAGGCGCGCGCGCAGCGGTCGCGCGCATGCGCGCCGCCGGGCGGCGCATCGTGCTGGTGAGCGGCGGCATACGCGAAGCGATCCTCCCGGTCGCGCGTCGGCTCGGCATCGCCGATGCCGACGTGCATGCGGTCGGAGTGTGCGTGAACGCCGACGGCAGCTATGCGAGCTACGACGAGCGCTCACCGATGACGACGTCCGACGGCAAACGTGGTCTCGTCGAGTCGCTCGGGTTGCCGCGGCGGCTCGTCGCCGTCGGTGACGGTGCGACCGACCTGGCGATCCGTCCCGTTGCCGACGCATTCGCCGCGTTCACCGGTTTCGTGCGGCGCGAGCCCGTCGTCGCGGGCGCCGATGCCGAGATTCAATCCTTCGACCAGCTCGCGGAGCTCGTCCTCGCATGACCGCATCGCTCCTCACGCAGGGCACCTTCTTCTTTCCCGGCCCCACCGAAGTCCGCGCCGAAGTGCTCGCGGCGATGACGCGGCCGTTGATCGCGCATCGCGGCGCGGCGTTCGAGCAACTCTACGCGACGCTTCAGACGGCGCTCAAGCCGATCTTCGGCACGGCGCGTCCGGTGTACGTGAGTAGCTCGTCGGCGACGGGATTGATGGAATCGGCGGTGCGGTGCGCGCCGGCGGGTCGCGTGCTCTCGATCGTCAACGGCGCGTTCTCGGCGCGGTTCGCGGCGATCGCGACGGCGTGCGGACGCGACACCGACGTGCTCGAGGTGCCGTACGGCGCGAGCATCACGCTCGACGCGGTGAAGGGAGCGCTGGCGAAGCAGCGATACGCGGCGGTGACCGTCGCGCACTCGGAGACGTCCACCGGCGCGCTGCAGGACGTCCGGGGCATCACGGCGCTGGCGCGTGCGGCGGGGGCAGTGTGCCTGGTGGACTCGGTGACGGGCATCGGTGGAGCGGAGCTCAAGTTCGACGAATGGGAGCTCGACTTCGCGCTGACCGGCTCGCAGAAGGCGCTGGCGATGCCGCCGGGTCTCGCGTTCGCCGCGGCGACGCCGGCGTTCATCGAGTCCGCGCGCGCGACGCCGGGGCGCGGGCTGTATTTCGATCTGGTGGAGTTCGACGCGTACGGCGCGAAGAATCAGACGCCGAACACGCCGGCCATCTCGTTCTTCTACGCGGCGGAGGTGCAGCTCCCGGCGATCGTGGCGGAGGGGATGCCAGCGCGGTGGGCGCGACACAAGGTGATGGCGGAGCGCACCTATGAATGGGTGGCGTCGTTGCGCGAACGCTACGGCGACGCGTTCGGAATCCTGGCGACCGAGGGTCAACGCACGCCGACCGTCACGAGCATCACGATCCCTTCTTCCTTTACAGCGACCACGCTCGTGAAGGCGGTAGGGGAGCGCGGGTTCGTGATCGGGAATGGGTACGGGAAGAATCGGGAGACGACGTTCCGGATCGGGCACATGGGGGATCACGATCCGGAGAGGCTCGTGGTGTGTTTGGCGGCTTGCTCCGAGGCGATCGAATCACTCATGAAGGGCTGAACTACAACTGCCTGTACGCCTGGAACGGCGCAGTACCGGGATACTCGGACTGGCAGACTGGCCATCCCAATTTGTGGATGGCTGTCCGTGGTGATTGGCATTGAACCACACTCGCCGGTCGAGTCCTGCGCACGGTTAGCGTCCCGCTGGCTCCACAGTAGACAGTGGATCAAGGGGTCAGCATCGTTGAAAAATGCGCCGAGTCATAGGCGGATTTCAACGATGCTGACCCCCTTGAAAACTTGAACGGTCTCGGCAGGGTGCTTCAGGCGCTTCGACGGTCAGCGGTCATATCCACGGACGGCCCCCCAGGCATCTGGCGGGCCGTCGCCCGATCTGGATACTCGGTACGCGCGCGACCCGCGTACTTCAGTGGCCGCGCACGTTCCCCTGCGGAATCATCGCGCTGTGGGATTGCGGCCCATGGTCGGCGAGCACTCGAGACAGGGCCAGCGACATCTGCGGCGCGAGCGACGCCGCCAGCAGCACGGAGAGATGGTTGCTGTCCTCGTAGCGCACGATGCCATCGACCATCGCCTGACAGCGCCCGCTCGGGCAGATGAATTCGTTCAGGCTGACGTACGACGCGTTCGCGTTCTCTCGAATGGCCGCGCGCTCGACCGGCACCATCACCGTATCCATCGCCCGCACCTTCGCGTCGCATCGATCGGGGTTCGCGAGATTGCGCACGAGACATCGGGATGGATCGACGCCGGGATGCGGATTGTTCTGCATCACGAGCACGGTCGCCCCTGACGGTGCAAGCGCCGCCAGCGTCCGACGCAGGCCAGCTCCCCACTCGGCTCGGGCCTCTGCCCGCTGGTCGACGCGGAGCAGCTCGTCACCGGTGTAGACCTCGTACGAGCGGCTGTTCGCCACGACGATGATCGTGGGGCGCAGTGACGCGATACGCTGGACGGCGCTGTCTCGCCACTCCTCGCATTCGGTGTAGCGACGGCCGAGTTGGCCGTTGTAGAGCCTGACGGCCACCGAGGGACACGCGGACTTCGTCATCGACACGAGCTTCCACCCGCGCGACTTGGCCACCTGCTCGATGGCGGGGAACCACTGGGCAGCATGCGAATCACCAAACAGGACGACAGTCGTGTCACTGGTAGCGGACCCGAAGACGCATTCGGGGATCCGGCGCGCCGCGATAGTGAGGTGACACCCATTCGCGTACACTGCGGGCAAGGCGCGCCCGGCGGCGATCGGCGCATAGCCCGGGCCGGCCAGAATGTGCTCGGCGTAACCTATCGCTGCCGTCGCCATGAGCACGGTGACCGCGGACAATGCGATGGCCCCACCGACGGCCAGCCGTGGGCGCCGCTGCAGCCATTTCGAGAACCGAATGGGCGACTCGATCCACGTGTACGTCGCTGCGGCGGGAATCAACGACCCCAGGGCGACCGCGACATTCATTCGGGTGGACGCCTGACTCTTGAACTCGTGGAAGAAGACGAGCGCCGGCCAGTGCCAGAGATACCACGAGTACGAAAGCCGCCCGACCAGACGCATGGGCGCAACCGACAGCAGGCGAGCCGCCTTCGATGGGACGGCGCTCGCGCCAGCCATGATGAGTACGGCCGTCCCGATCGTCGGCAGGATCGTCACCGGACCGAGGAGCTGCACGGAGTTGTGCTTTGCAACGACGGTGGAGGCAAGCACTGCGAAAAGCCCGATCCACGAAACGGCCTCATTCGCCGTCGGACCGAGGCGACGCGGCCCCCGCACACCGAGTGCGGTGAGCGCGCCAAGCCCGAACTCCCACGCACGCGTGGGCAGAATGAAGAATCCGACGAGCGGATACCGCCACACCATCAGCAGGCAGCCGATCAGCGAGACGACGATCACCGTGACGGTGATCGTCAGAAAGCGGCGGCGAAAGAGCTCCTCGCCTCGCGACCGTGACCAGGTCGCGAGCAGAAGAAGCGAGGGAGCGAACAGCAGATAGAACTGTTCCTCGACCGACAGCGACCAGGTGTGCAGCAGTGAATCACGCGCCGCGACGGCGCCAGCATAGAACGTGCTTCGAACCGCGAACAGGATGTTCGATGCGTACACCGCAAACGCACGCGCTCCCTCCGCGTGCTGGATCTGCTCGAACGGCGAGAGCACCAGCGCACTGGCGATCAGGATCGCCGCCGTGATCACGAACGCTGCCGGCAGCAGTCGCCGCGCCCGTCGTGCCCAGAAATTCATCAGCGACACCGTGCCCGTCGCCCTGACTTCGTCGAGCAGGATTCCCGTGATGAGGAAACCAGAAAGCACGAAGAACACGTCGACGCCCCGATACCCGCCGGCCGCCACGTGGAGCCCCGCGTGGTACAACACCACCGAGACGATCGCGACGGCGCGCAGCCCCTCGATGTCGGGGCGGAACTGCATCCGGTGCTCGTGGTGGGAAGCGGACATGCGCGAGCTCATGGGCACATGCGTTTCTGAAGCGTCGGTCGCGGAGATCCTGTGCGAGTCGGCGTGTTCCGAAGGTGACGACAGCGCGAGGCATTCGGACGACATCGGGCGTCGCAGGGGCTAGTGTACCACGCCGCACCACGCGCAGACATTACAATCTCGCCTCGACGCCTGCAACGCCTCTGGCGTCGCGATGAGTCGGTGAAAGCGGGCCGGCTTGCTCGGAGGCGATCGACGGCTCATGAACGGCTGAACGACAACAGCTCGTACGCCGGGAACGGCGCAGTACCGGGATACTCAGATTGGCAGACTGGCCATCCCAATTTGTGGACGGCTGTCTGCGCGGAAATGCTCTGAACCACACTCGCTCGGTACGGCGTGTCGCTCGGTCGGGCCCAAGCTTGGCCGCATGCACGATTTCCGTCGGTTACAGGTCTGGACCGAGGCGCGGAAGCTGGCGGTCGCGATCGACGGGCTCACGCGCTCTTTTCCGCGAAGCGACCGCGCCGTCATCGCTGGTCAACTGCGTCGGTCCGCGCTGTCGATCCCTTCCAACATTGCAGAGGGATGCGGCAAGGGTTCGCGGAAGGAGACGGTGCGCTTCCTTCAAATCGCAGCCGGATCCTCGACGGAGACCGAGAACCATCTCCTCATCGCCTGCGACCTCGGCTACCTCACACCGGTAGAGCGCGAGAAGCATCTCGACACACTTCGCTCCATTCAGCGAATGCTCATTGCCTTGATGAGAAAGCTGATCACGGAGGAACCAGCAGCACGCTGATCGCAAGCGATCGCTGCACACCAGGTGTGCTTCAGAGCAACTCACCGCGGACAGCCATCCACAAATTGGAATGGCCAGTATGCCAATCCGAGTATCCCCGTACTGCGCAGCTCCGGGCGTACAAGCTGTTGCAGTTGAACTATCAGTTCACCGCCCCAGCCAATGACTGATCTTGATCAACAGCACATTCGTACTCGGCGCTCGAAGCAGCTCACGTGACTGTCCACCCATGTCGAACGGCTCCGGCTCCCCGTCGATCGTTCGCCCCTGGCTCCACACCAGGAACAGCGTCGAGCCAGGCCGGTACTCCCAGCGCATGACCGCATTCGACCGCAGCTCGCCAAACGCGTAGTCGGGCCGATCGAAGTGGAGCGCTCCTCCGGTGCGACTCACCGCGAGCCCGCCCTCCGGGCTCGCCGTGATCGCGGCGTCGTCGAACAGGCGCACCCGCTGCGCCATCCGCGTCGCACGCGCGTTCCCGACTTCGCCGAAACGACGGTACTCGCCGGCGCTCACGAACGGCTGTGCGTACAGCTGAAAACTCATCCGCGACGACCGCGCGTAGCTCGCACGCAGCGTCACCGCCGACGACGACTGCAACAGATCGCCCACGACGTGATGCGTGCCGTCCCCCGCGTCCACGGAGGCGACGAACTGCTGCGGATTGCGCCACCACGACAACGACGGTGCGATCGAGAGCTGCGTGCCGGTGCCTATCCGCGCCGACAGCGAGGGCGGGACGACGAGCGAGCGTCCCGCTCCCTCGTCGTCCCGCTTGCCGGTCACAAACAGCTCGCCCACGATCTCTCGGCGGCTGTCGGACGCGACGCGCGCGAACCCGCCGACGTTACCCGGTGTCGTCAGCGCGGGCCCGCCGCGTAGCGCCGTGAGGCTGACCACGGGTGCATACCGCTGGACGACGCTCTCGAGCTCCATGTAGTCGTTCAGCATGACGCGCCCGTACACCCTCGCGCCCAATCGCTCACGATCTCCGCCGAAGCTCGAGCCCGTCCACACCGTGAACCAGCTCTCCCAGTTGCGAGCGAACCTCGTCGCCTCGTAGCCGTCCCAGCCGCCCCACAGAATGCCGGTGATCGCGTCGGCGCGCGGCTGGAGCCCGAGGTCGTTCGCCTCGAACCCTGGCGTCGTGACCATTGCACTCAGACCGCCCCGCGTGTGGCCGCCGCCCACCTTGGTCACGCGGAGCAACGACGTCAGACCGGCGAGCGACGCGCGCGTCGAGTCCACGTCGAGATAATCGACGTCCGGACGCTGGAAGAGGTGCGTCGTGCTGCGCTGCGTGGCGAGCATCGCCTCCGGCGATCCGCGAACGCGACTCCCCACGGAGCTGCCGAACAGCTCGAAGCGTCGCTCGCCGAACCGCACGCGTCCGTCCACTCCGCCGACGATCGCGCCAGTGCGCAGCGTCGGCACACTCGGGTCTCGGTCGAGCGCGGTGAGAACGGCGCCGATCGATCGGTCCACATCGATGTCCCGCGTCATGCGCGCGACGAACGACGTGGTGCGCGGCTCGATCACCGAGGTCGCCAACTGGCCACCTGCGTCGACGTACGACGCACGCGCGTCGTTCGTGAGCGCGCCGAGTGCCGCAACTTTCCATCCGCCGTCTGTGCGGCCGGAGAGCTTCAGTGCGCCGACCACCGGAGTCATCGCGGGTCGCTCGACGTAGCGGGCGCCCGCCGGTGAGTCGCCTTGCGGCGCTCGGCCGATGCGCCGCGAATAGAACAGCTCTTCATGTCCGGTGAACCAGTTGCTTCCCATGTCGAAGGAGAAGAGGCTCGACCCTTCGAGGAAGAATGGCCGCCGCTCACTGAAGAACGACTCGACCCCGGTCAGGTTCACCTCCGACGGATCGGCTTCGACCTGGCCGAAGTCGGGATTGATCGTGCCCGTGAGCGTCAGCTCCTGCGTGACGCCAATGCGAAGGTCCGCGCCCGCCGCGCGCTCGACCGTGGAGCCAGACACCAATGGATTGCCGATCTCGATCGGCGCACGTGTCACCTTCGACGAGACGTACGGCATGACCTCGACTCGACGCACGGGCCTCGGTACGCTCACGCCGTCGAGCGTGCCGAACTGCGAGACGAAGCCGCCGAGCGCGGGAGCGATCGGTGACCAGTACGAGCGCTCGTTGCGACGGGCGAGCTGGCGACCCACCTGGAGTCCCCACTGTGTCGCGCCGTCCGCCGACACGCTGAAGCGCAGCTGCGACAGCGGGATGCGCAGCTCGGCCGTCCATCCTGCCGAGTCCACCCGCGTCGCCGACGACCACACCGCGTCCCAGCCGAGATCCTCGGTGAACTCTTCGTCGTCGGAGATGACGCCATCGCGTTGCACACCGGCTGGGTTGACCATGAAGCGGAACGCGGTGCGCTTGTCGTGATAGCCGTCGATCAACACCTGCGCCCAATCGGAGTACAGGTCGGCGTCGCGTCGCCCCAGCGGCGCGACGATCGAATCCGGTGCGGCGTCGAACAACCGGATGGCGACATACAGCGCCGCGTCGTCGCTCAGCACGCGCACCTCGGTGCGCTGCGTCGCCGGCTGGAGCACGTTCGGCGTGCGCTGCACGAAGTCCGTCCCAACCGCCGCTCCCTTCCACGCGGCTTCGTCGATCCGGCCGTCGATCTGGATGCGGTCCGTCGCGCGTGCCGCCTTCAACGAGCGCGAGCCCGCGGCGTTCGAGGGTCCGGACCGTGCGCTCAACGCCACCGTGGCCGGTGCCTGGCCTTGCGCCGGCGACGCGGTCGACGCGAGCGCCGCCAGAGTGAGCGCACTCACGGTGAGCGAGCGACGAGCCACGCGAGCCGTGACGGATGTCGAGGTGGGCCGAAGCATCGTGCCTCCGAATGGTGAGAGCATTCGTCGGCAAGCTAGAACGGCCTCTCGCGCGTCTGGCGGTCACGCGGTGCTTCTTTCGTGCGGCTTTCGTCAGGAACTCGTCAATTCGTGCGCAGTGCCTACGCTTCGAGTCGGTAGCCCGATTTCCGCACGGTGAGGATGTGCCGCGGTCGCGTTGGATCGTGCTCCAGCTTCTTGCGCAGCTCGAGGATGTGCGTGTCCACTGTGCGGCTGACGACGGCGGCCTGATGGCCCCACACCTCGCGCATCAGGTCGAGGCGCGACACGACCGCGCCGCGCTTGTCGTACAGCGCGAGCAACAGGTCGTACTCGAGCGGCGCGAGGTTGACGGACTCGCCATCTCGGCGCACGAGACGCGACGCACGCTCGATCGTGATCGCGCCGAACCGACTGACCTGGTGCTCGGCTCCTTGGCTGCGCACGCCGCGGCGCAGCAGCGCCTCGACGCGCGCGAGCAGTTCGAGCACGCCGAACGGCTTCGTCACATAGTCGTCCGCGCCGTGACGGAAGCCCATCACCTTGTCCGCTTCCTCGCCGCGCGCGGTGAGGATCAGCACGGGGACGTCGATGTGCTCCGCGCGCAGCGTGCGCAGCACGCGATAGCCGTCCATCCCCGGGAGCGTGAGGTCGAGCACGATGAGATGTGGTGCCCAGTCGCGAGCGCGCGCGAGCCCTTCGAGCCCGTCCGATGCCACCTCGACGTCGTAGCCCTCGATCTCGAAGTTGTTGCGGAGGCCGAAGGCGAGATCCGAGTTGTCCTCGACCACGAGGATGCGCGACGTCAGCGGTCTTCCTCCGCGCCAGCCGCAGCGCGCGCCGGTTCGGCCGAACCGTCAGTCGCACGAGCGAGCTGTCCATTGTCCCCCGCCGGAGGCTCCGCCACCCGCGGCAGCTCGACGTAGAAGAGCGAGCCACGCGCCGGCGCCGGACGATCGGACACGCCGGTGCGGCCGCCGAGCCGCCATACCAGATCGCGCACGACGGCGAGTCCGATGCCGCTGCCCGCGACCGCGGACGACACGTCGCGCTCGAGGCGGAAGAAGGGCGACCAGATGCGTTCACGATCGCCGGCGGGAATGCCCGGGCCCTCGTCCTCCACTTCGAGCCGAGTATCGAGTCGAAGTGCCGGTGCTGTACGCGGGTATACTGGTACCGCGTATCTGGATTGGCATATCGGTCCCCGAAAGGCACGGCAGCCCGTCCGCGGCGATCGCCACTGACCGTCGAAGCGCCAGTCCGTTCAATGAAGAGGGGCACCGGTACCAGCTCTCCAAACGAGGACCGCATTCTGGGGGCCAGTATGCCAGTCTGGATACTCACATCTCGTGCTACCCGAGTACAGCAGCGGCCCGCCCTCGGTACTCGGTATTACCGTGCCCCCACGAGCACCGGCGTTGCCGCCGTCTCCGTCCTCCTCTCCCCCACCTGCTGCCGCCACATCGCGTAGTACAACCCCTTCTTCTCCAGCAGGTCGTCGTGGTGTCCCTGCTCCACGATCCGTCCGCGCTCGAGCACGTAGATCATGTCGGCGTGCAGCACCGTCGACAGTCGGTGCGCGATCAGCACCGTGATCACGTCGGCGTCCGACGCCACGTCGCGCATCGTGCGGCTGATCTCTTCCTCCGTGAGCGAGTCGAGTGACGACGTCGCTTCGTCGAACACGAGGAGCTGCGGATCGCGGAGCAGCGCGCGCGCGATCGACAGGCGCTGCTTCTCACCGCCCGAGATCTTCATGCCACCCTCGCCGATCACCGTGTCGAGTCCCTTGTCCGCACGCGCGAGCAGTGAGGTCGCGGCCGAGCGGCGGAGGACGGCGAGGCACTGCTCGTCCGTCGCCTCGGGGCGGACGAAGAGGAGGTTCTCACGGATCGATCCGCTGAACAGCTGCGCGTCCTGTGTCACGAAGCCGATCCGCTCGCGGAATCGGTCGAGGTCGATCCGGTCGCTCGGAATGCCATTGTAGAGAATTCGTCCCGCGCCCGGCCGATACAGACCGACGAGCAGCTTGACGAGCGTCGTCTTGCCCGCGCCGGACGGTCCGACGAAGGCGATCGTCTGGCCGCGCTCGACGTCGAAGGTCACGCCGGCCAGCGCGGGGCCGTTGGCGGTGGCGTGCGTGAAGCTGACGTCCTCGAAGCCGAGCGTGCGCAGGTCATCCACCGAAACAGGATTCTCCGGCTTCGGGTCGATCGGGATCTTGAAGATCTCGTCGAAGTTGGCGAGCGACGCTTCCGTCTCGCGATAGATGTTGATGACATTCCCCAGCTCCTGCAGCGGGCCGAAGATGAAGAACGAGTAGATGAGCAGGGAGAAGAACTGCCCCACCGTGATCTGCTTCTCGAAGATCAGATAGAGCATGAGGAACAGGATGCACGTGCGCAGAAAGTTGACCGCGGTGCCCTGGATGAAGCTCAGGCTTCGCAGGTAGCGCACCTTCTTGAGCTCGAGCTTGAGGATCTTCTCCGTCGTCGCGTTGAGCCGGCGCTCTTCCTGCTTGGCGAGGCCGAGGCTCTTCACGAGCTCGATGTTGCGCAGCGACTCCGTCGTCGCGCCGGCGAGCGCCGTCGTCTCGGCGACGATGACCTTCTGGATCGTCTTGATGCGCTTGCTCAGCACGGAGCTGAGCACGGCGAGCAGCGGCACGGTGAGGAAGAACGCCGGCGCGATGGCCCAGTGCGCCTGGAAGGCGTAGACCATGACGAAGATCACGCCGACGAGCGTGGTGAACACCATGTTCACGAACGCGGCGATGAACCGCTCGGTGTCGGAGCGCACCTTCTGGAGCTTGCCGAGCGTCTCGCCGCTGCGTTGGTCCTCGAACGTCTGGAACGGGAGCGCGAGCGAGTGCCGGATGCCGTCGGAGTAGAGATCGGCGCCGACGCGCTGTACGACGACGTTGACGAAGTAGTCCTGAAAGTTCTTCGCCACGCGCGAGATGAACGCGACGCCCACCGCCATGCTCAGCAGGAGCGCGACGCCGCGAAAGAACTGCGGCCGGCTGTACTTGTCGTACTGCGTCGCGTAGCTGTCGATGACGTGCCGGAAGATCAGCGGATCGAGCAGCGAGAA
>JBDTOD010000033.1:0-34869 GCA_039933415.1 bacterium | reverse complement strand
GACTCCTCCACCAAGCCGTGGAAGGATTCCGTCCTGGCCGTGACGACGGCGACGATCGCGCTCGACAAGACGAGCAAGATCGCCCACCAGCTCCAGTACGATGTCTACAAGGCGAAGAACGACACGACGAACCAGATGACGGCGCTGCTCGGTCTGATGAACTCGGACCCGACCAACACCACGCTGCGCGAGTCGGTGATCAGTGAGCTCGTCAACACGGGCCGTGCCGCCTCGGCGGTACCCGTCGTGAAGCAACTCGTTACGGAGAATCCGGGCGATCCGCAGTATCTGCGCACGTACTGGCTGGTGCTTCGCGCCGCGCAGAACTGGAAGGAAGCGATTCCCGCCGGCATGGCGTACGCCGCCGCCGATCCGACCGCGGCCGATTCCAACTTCTACTTCCGTATGGTGTCGGATCTCGCTGCCGACAGCTCGTACGCCAAGGCGGCCGAGATGGCCTCCACGGGGGCGGCGAAGTTCCCGAAGAGCTCGTCCCTGCTGCTGATGAAGGCGCAGAACGAGCGCCGGGCCGGACAGATCCCGGCGGCCATCGCGTCGCTCGAGAACGCGCTCCGCCTCGATCCAAAAGCACCCGGGGCGAACATGCTGCGGGCGCAGCTTCTCTCCGACCAGGGCAAGGTCGACGAGGCGGTTGCCTCCGTGAAGGCCGACGTCGCCGCCGACGCGACAAACAAGGAACGCGACGCGCAGTTCCTGTTGTCGCTCGGAAATACCTCGTACCGGGCCGCTGTGGCGTCCAAGAAGCCGGACGATTACAAGAAGGCGCTCGCGCTGCTCCAGGCCTCGGAGTCGATCAACCCGAGCCCGCAGTCCAAGTTCCTCGCCGCTGTCTCCGCATATCAGCTGTTCGCACCGATCGCGCAGGAACTGGCCAAGACGAAGTCCTGCACGGACGCGCGCGCGGCGTCGGGCTATCTCGACGTCGTGAGCACGATGATGCCGGGCGGCGGTTCCGTCGATGCCGCCACCGCGCAGCAGATCCTCGGCGCGGTGCCCCAGTCCAAGGCCTACGTCGACGCACAGGTAAAGCGGCTCTGCAAGTAAGCTTTCGCAAGAACGCACGAAGCGCCCGGCATCCTCTCGGATGCCGGGCGCTTCTCGTTGCGCAGCGAGGCGCGCGCTCCCTCGGCGTCGTGCTGCGCTACGCGGTCGTCGGTTCCTCGCCTGGCAGGTGAAGCAGGTGCACGAGCAGATCGGCGCGGCGCGCGCGATAGTCGCACACCTGGGCCTGCACGCTCTCGCCGTCCACGTTCACCGTCAGTGGCTCGGCGCCCGTGACCTTGAGCCAGGGAAGCTGCGCGTAGTGCACGCCGGGCAGACCGACATGCTCGCCGCGCTTCACGCTCATCGCGAGCCCCGCGAAGTCTCGCCGAGACATCGCCTCGATGACGCACAGATCGAGCAGTCCGTCCGTCACGCTGGCGTCCGGCGTCATGATCGTTCCGCCGCCGGTCACGCGCGCGCTGCCGACGGCGAAAGCGAGAAAGTCTCTGTCGAGCGAGAATCCGGCGCCGACGAAGCTCGCGTGGCGCGCCTCGCCGCCGGCGAGCTTGCGCACCGCCGTGATCGCATACGCGAGTGGCCCGAGCGACGCCTTGAAGTCGGCCGGCGTCTCGGCCGTCGCCTCGGCGCCGACGCCACCGGTGGAGACGTTGAGAAACCGTCGCCCATTCATGGAGGCAGTGTCGATGCGCACGGGCTTGCGGCGCAGGATAACATCCATGGCATGATCCGCGTCTTCGGGAATTCCCGTCTGCCGAGCAAAGTCGTTCGCCGTCCCGAGCGGAACGACGCCGAGGGGGATCTCACGGCCATCGAGG
Organism: bacterium; assembly: GCA_039933415.1. Taxonomy (GTDB): domain Bacteria; phylum Gemmatimonadota; class Gemmatimonadetes; order Gemmatimonadales; family Gemmatimonadaceae; genus AG11. The sequence continues at coordinate 33,028 of JBDTOD010000033.1, read as the reverse complement.
CCGTTCACGACTTCGTTGAGGGTGCCGTCACCGCCGCACGCGATCACGACGTCGGTGCCACGGTCGGCGGCTTCCGCGGCGAGGTGGGTGCCGTCGCCGGCCTCCCAGGTGACCCGCAGGTCCACGGCGTGACCGCGTCGGCGCACCCACGACACGACGTGTCGCAGCTCGGGGAAATCCGCGCGCGCGCCGTGAACGATGAACGTGAGGTGCAGCCGAGTGGGCATCCGAGTGTTCGCCAGGAGAGCGTGAGCCGGCGGCGCCGGCCGCGTGCCGCGCTGGTGTAGTATGCCCGCCCGCGCAGCAGGCTTCCACCAGGAAGCGGAGTGGGACACGCGCTATCATTCCCCGGCGCTCGCCGGCGACGTGGTCGCGTTGCTCGGTGGCTCTGCGCTCGTCCTCGACGGTACCGTCGGCGGGGGAGGGCACGCGGCGGCGCTGCTCCAGCACGGGACCGGCCGAGTGATCGGAGTCGACCGCGATCCCGATGCGCTCGCGGAAGCGTCGGCACGGTTAGCCGATGCCGCGGCCGACGGGCGGTTCGCCACGTATCGTGGCAACTACTCGGCGATCGACGCGATCGCCGCCGTCGCCGATCTGCGCTTCACGGGAATTCTGTTGGACCTTGGCATCTCCTCGCATCAGATCGACGACGCGGCGCGCGGCTTCTCGTTCCGCGAGGGGGCGCCCCTCGACATGCGCATGGGGGGCGACGCGGACGTTTCCGCCGCCGAGCTGCTCGACGCCGCAGAAGAAGACGAGCTCGCCCGCATCTTCCGCGAGTATGGAGACGAGCCGCGTGCCGCGCGCCTGGCGCGCGAGGTGGTGCGGCGGCGAGCGTCTCGTCCGTTCCGGATCAGCGACGACCTGGTCGGAGCCATCCGTGGTGCGTTCGGCGCGCGCACGGGACCACCGGAGTTCGCTCGCCTGTTCCAGGCGGTGCGCATCGCCGTCAACGATGAGCTCACGGGACTCGCTCACGCGCTGCCGACGCTGCGCGACCGGCTCGCGCCAGGCGGCACCTTCGTCGTCATCGCGTATCACTCCGGAGAGGACCGGCTCGTGAAGCACGCGTTCCGCGAATGGAGCACGGACTGCATCTGTCCGCCGCGCCACCCGATGTGCACGTGCGGGGGCAATCACGCGACCGGCGAGGTGCTGACGCGCCGCGCCACCGTTGCAACGGCCGACGAGATCGCGCGCAACCCGCGCGCTCGCAGCGCGAAGCTGAGAGCATGGCGCGCAAGGTAGCGTCGAGCGGGCGGCTCGGATTCGCCCTCCTCCTTCTCGGCTTCGTGGCCATCGCATCTGGCGTCGTGCTGCGTCGCACCTACGGCATCGCCGGCGCGAGAGAGCTTCAGGTGCTGGAGACGCGACGGTCGGGCCTCGTCGCCGAGCGACTCCGACTCGAGTCGGACATCCGCAAGGGATCGAGCCGCGCGACGCTGCAGCCGATCGCCGAGCAGCGCCTTCAGATGCACGTGCCCTCCGAGAATCAGGTGGTGTACCTCACTCGCGACGGAGCGGGAGCCGGTGAAAAGCCCTAGCCGCGTCGGGATGGTACACATGGCACTCGCCGTGTTCGCGTTCGCGCTGCTGTTCCGGGCTGCACGGGTGCAACTCGTCCAGAAGCAGCGCTGGACGGCGAGCGCGCAGCACCAGCAGAGTCTCGAGACGACGATCCCCGCGCCGCGCGGGGACATCCTCGACGCGATGGGCGAGACGATGGCGCAGAGCCGCGAGATGGTGAAGCTCGAGGTGTCGCCGCAGGACGTGCGCGACCGCCGGTTCCTGCGCAACGCGCTCATCCGGGCCGGCGTGCATCCCGACTGGGCCGTGCGAGCGACGGACACCGCGCGCAAGTGGGTGGAGATCCCCGGTCGCTTCGTCGCGACGAACGTCGCGGCGATCAGCGCGATGCGCGGGGTGCACACGACGTCGATGATCGATCGGTCGTACGCCTTCTCCGAGGGGACTCGGCGCATCGTCGGCCGCGTCGACCAGAATGGGGACGCCGTCGACGGCGTCGAGCTGGCGTTGGATACCCTGCTGCGCGGCTCGCCTGGCTCGGTGACGACGATGCGCGACGGGCGTGACCGTCGCTTCGAGTCGCCCATGTCGCCGCGGCGCGCGCCGGTGCAGGGCAACACCATCGTCCTGACGATCAATCACGAGCTGCAGGAGATCGCCGAGAGGGCGCTGGGCGACGCCGTCGCGAAGATGGGCGCGGAAGGGGGCGACGTCGTCGTCGTCGATCCCACGGACGGTGAGGTGTTGGCGATGGCGAGCCGGCGGCGCGATCCGCACGCGACCGTGTCGACGGCGCTCACTGAGCCCTACGAGCCCGGGTCCACGCTCAAGCCGTTCATCGCCGCGATGTTGCTGGAGAAGAAGCGGGCGACGGAGACCGACGTCGTGAGCACCTTCGGCGGCCAGATGACGATCAACGGCCGCACGATCTCCGACGAGCACCAGGCCGCGAGCTTCTCGCTCGCGGACGTGATCCGGTATTCGAGCAACATCGGCATCGTGCAGTTCGCGATGCGGCTCTCGGCGCGCGAGGAGTACGAGACGCTGCGCGACTTCGGGTTCGGCACACCGACCGGCGTGCCGTATCCCGTGGAGGCATCTGGCATCCTGCGTGAGCCGAAGCGGTGGTCCAAGCAGTCGGCCAACTCGCTCGCCATGGGATACGAGATCGCCGTCACGCCGCTCCAGCTCGCGGCGGCCTACGTGGCGATCGCGAATGACGGCGAGCTGCTGGAGCCAGCGCTCGTGAAGGAGATTCGCGCACCGGACGGGCGAGTGCTGTATCGTCACGAGCGTCGAGTGGTACGGCGCGTGCTATCTGCGGACGTCGCGCGGCGCATGCGACGCATGCTGCTCGGCGTCGTCGATGCCGGAGGGACGGCGAAGAAGGCCGAGCTGGAGACGTTCACGCTGGCCGGCAAGACCGGCACGGCGCGGCGCACGGTGAACGGGAAGTACGCAGCCTCGGAGCACATCCCGACATTCGTTGGGCTGTTCCCCGGCGATCACCCACAGTTCGTCATCCTCGTGAAGCTCGACAATCCGCAAGGCGAGTATTTTGGCGGACTCACGGCCGCTCCGGTCACGAAGGCGGTGCTCGAAGCGGCGCTCGCGTCGCGGAACGCCTCGCTCGATCGCCGCACGCTCGCGCAGAGCCGTCAGGACAAACCGCTCGACTCCACCAGTGCGGCAGCGCGCGCGGCGGGTGTTGCCAAGGCCGAAGCCGACAGCGCCGCGTCGGCGCCCGCGCGACAGGGCGCACGCGCGCTCGCGGCCGAGCGCGCGGCGTCCGACAGTGCCGGCACGACGCCGTTCGTCGCCACGCTTCCCGCGCCGCGCGCGACTCGCGTGGTGCCGATGCCGCCGCGACTCGTGCCCGACGTGCACGGGCTCTCGCTGCGACAGGCGGTGCACGCGCTGCACACGGCGGGATTTCACGTGCAGCTGTCGGCGGGTGCGCTCGGTTCGACCTCGCCCGCGGCCGGCTCGCTCGCGCCGGTCGGCACCGTGGTGCAGCTCGCGGGCACTCCGTGACCGAACGGGCGCTTGCCACGCTCCGCGACGCGCTCGGCGTAGCGGGACTGCTCACTGGAGAACGCGGCCCGCTGCCGACGTCGATCGAGTCGATCACCGATGACAGCCGAGCGGTCGGACGCGGCACGCTCTTCCTCGCCGTACGCGGCGCCGAGCGCGACGGCCACGCGTATCTCGACCGCGCGGCGGCGCAGGGTGCCGTCGCCGCGATCGTCGACGACGCGTCGCGGACCGCGCTCCCCGCACTGATCGTGAGCGACACGCGCCGCGCCGCCGCCGTCGTCGCGGCGGCGTTCTTCGGCGAGCCCGCGAAAGGCCTTCACCTTGTCGGCGTCACTGGCACCAACGGAAAGACGACGACCGTGGGCATGCTGCGACATCTCCTGGATGTCGTGCCGGGCAGCGCGGCGTCGATCGGCACGCTGGGTGTACTCGTGGGGAGCGCCGGCACGCCGCTGGAAGGCGGAAGCGGGCTGACGACACCGGGCCCGGTGGAGCTGCAGCGCGTGCTTCGCGAGCTGTACGATCGCGGCGTACGTATCGTGGCGATGGAGACGTCGTCCCACGCGCTGCACCAGCGGCGCGTCGAAGGGCTGACGTTCGACGCCGGTGTGTTCACCAACCTCACGCGCGACCATCTCGACTACCACGTGACGATGGAGGCGTACCTCGCCGCCAAGGCGTTGCTCGTCGCGCAGATCGCCGAGGGCGGCGCGGCAGTCGTGAATGCCGATGATCCTGCGTGGCGAGCACTGCCTCCCGCTCCGCGCACGGTGAGCTACGGGACCACTCCCAACGCCGACGTGAGCGTGAGTGACATACGATGTCTCCCCGACGGGAGCACGTTCGTGATGACGATGGGAGGCACTTCGCATCGCGTCACGCTTCCACTGATCGGTGATTTCAACGTGACGAACGCGCTCGCCGCCGCGGCCTGCGCATGGTCGATCGGTTGCGCGCCGGACGAGATCGTCGCTCGTCTCGCGACGATGCCACAGGTCCCGGGACGCCTGGAGATCGTGCACGCGCGCCCGACCGTGCTGCGCGACTACGCGCATACGCCCGATGCGCTCGAGCGGGCAATCGGCGCGGTCCGCCCGTTCGCTCCGGGCCGAGTGATCGTCGTCTTCGGTTGCGGCGGTGACCGCGACCGCGGCAAGCGGCCCGAGATGGGACGCATCGCCGTCGCGGGCGCCGACGTGGCGATCGTGACGAGCGACAATCCCCGCACGGAGGATCCCGAGCGGATCCTCGACGACGTGGAAGCGGGAATGGGATCCGCGCCGCACGAGCGCATCGAGGACCGGCGCGCTGCGATCGCGCGTGCGCTGGAGCTCGCGGGGCTGGACGATCTCGTGTTGCTCGCCGGAAAGGGCCATGAGACATATCAGATTCGTGGGACGACCAAGCTGCCGTTCGACGAACGGCAGATCGTGCGAGAGATCTTCACGGAGCAGGTGACCTGATGGCCGACGCGGCTACACCGCCGGCGAGCGCGCTCGAGCAACCCCGCTTCTGGACGCTCGACCGCGTGGCCGACGCGCTCGGCGACGGGCCGCGTGGCCCCACGGAGCTGACGCGCGTCGCGACCGACACGCGCGGCATCGGCGCGGGCGACCTGTTCGTCGCCCTGAAGGGTGAGAAGTTCGACGCGCACGACTATCTCTCCGACGCCGTGGCGAAAGGTGCGGCGGCCCTGGTGGTGCACGACGCGCCGCGAGCCGCGGGGCTCGGCGTTCCGGTCTACGTCGTCGACGACACGCTGCGTGCGCTCGGCAGGCTCGCCTGCTACCGACGGCTCGCAATGGGGAAGCCGGTGGTCGGCGTGGTCGGGACGAACGGAAAGACGAGCACCAAGGAGCTGCTGCGCGCGGCGCTGGGCAGCGCGTTGCGCGTGCACGCGACGGTGGGGAACTACAACAACCTCGTCGGCGTGCCGCTCACCCTGTTCGCCATGCCGGACGACGTCCAGGTCGCGGTGATCGAGATGGGTACCAACTCTCTGGGCGAGGTGGCCGCGCTGCGCGACATCGTGCGCCCCGACGTCGTCGTCGTCACGTCGATCGCCGAGGAGCACCTCGAGGGACTGGGCGATCTGGATGGCGTGTTGCGAGAGGAGCTGAGCGCATGCGACGGCGCCGTTGCCATCGTCCCCGCGTCGCAGCCCGAGGTGGTCGCCGGCGCTCGCACGCGCGCGCGTCGCGTCGTGAGCGCTGGTCTCGACGCCGGCGACCTACGCGCCGAGCGCTGGGGCATCGAGCCGGACGGGCAGGGATGGCTCGAGCTCGAGGGCGTGACGATCCGCGTGCCGCTGCGAGGTGTGCACAACCTGCGGAACGCCATGCTCGCCATCGCCGTCGCGCGCGACGCTGGCGTCTCGCTGGACAAGATCGCCGCTGGCATCGTCGCGATGCCGGCGCCACCGATGCGGGTGAACTTCGAGACGCACGGCAGTGCGACGATCATCAATGACGCCTACAACTCGAATCCCGGCTCGGCGCGCGCCGCCCTCGAGCTGCTCGAGCATGCTGGCGCGGGGCGACAGCGGGTGGCGGTGCTCGGTACCATGCTCGAGCTCGGCGCTCAGACCGACCGGCTGCACGACGAGATCGCCCTCGCCGCCCTGGCCTCTCCGTTCGAGCTCGTGGTGGGCGTCGGCGTCTTCGCCGAGGCGCTGGCACGCGTCGCGCCTCATGAGAGGCGCGTCGTTACGGGTGTCGACCCCGCCTCGACGTGGGAGGCACTGCGCTCGCGCCTCCATCGGGACGCCGTTATCCTGCTCAAAGGCTCGCGCGGCGTGCGCCTGGAGCGGTTCGTTCCCTTGATCTCGGAGTGGGCCTCGGCCGAACGCTGATCTCCGCTCGTCTTACTCGACCACGCTCCACGACTGGATCACTTGCTCTACTACCTCGCCATCAAGCTCGTCCCGTACTACGGCGCGCTCCGCATCTTCAATTACATCACCTTCCGTGCGGCGGGCGCGGCGGTCACGGCCATCCTGCTGGGGTTCATCGTCGGGCCGCTGATCCTCAAGCGGCTGGACAACGCGGCGAACTATCAGGTGGTGCGCGAGGGCACGCCCGACTCACACGCCGCCAAGTCGAAGACGCCGACGATGGGAGGACTGATCTTCCTGTTCTCCGCGCTGGGCGCGACGCTCCTGTGGGCGAAGTTGCTCAGTCACTACGTCATGCTCGCGCTCATCGTCACCATCTGGATGGGCGGCATCGGCCTCATCGACGACCTGCTCAAGCTCAAGCAGAAGCGTCTCGGGCTCAAGAATGAAGGACTCGTCGAGCGGTACAAGCTGATCGGCCAGGTGAGCATCGGTCTCGCGCTTGGCACGTACCTCTGGCTCGTCCCGATCTCGCCCAATCTGCCCGGCGCGTCGACGACGCTGCCATTCTACAAGTACGTGCTGCTCGTCCCGGTCTTCCCCGTCCTGTACGTCCTGTTCACGACCTTCATCCTGACAGGCGTATCGAATGCCGTGAACCTGACCGACGGTCTCGACGGCCTGGCGGCGGGACTGAGCGCGATCGCCTTCGGAACGCTCGCGATCTTCGCGTACCTCATCGGTCGCGTCGACGTCTCGCACTACCTCGGCATCTTCTACCTCCGCAACGCGGGCGAGCTGACGATCTACTGCTCGGCGATGTTCGGCGCGCTCATTGGCTTCCTCTGGTACAACACCTATCCGGCGCAGGTGTTCATGGGCGACACGGGATCGCTCGCACTGGGCGGCGCGATGGGCGCGGTCGCCATCCTGCTCAAGTCGGAATTCCTGCTCGTCTTCATCGCCGGCGTGTTCCTCGCCGAGACGATCTCGGTGCTGCTCCAGCGCTTCGTGTTCAAGTATCGCAAGCGACGCTACGGGATCGAGCACGCGCGAGCGCATCGCGTCTTTCTTCGAGCGCCGCTCCATCACCACTACGAGGTGAAGGGATGGAGCGAGCAGCAGGTGGTGGTGCGGTTCTGGATTCTGGGGATCATCGGGGCGTTTTTGGCGCTCAGCACATTGAAGGTTCGATGAGGTGGAATAACGGCGCACTGCCGTACTTGGTACCATCGTACCCGGTACCCAGACCCAGGGCGCGTGCCCCCAGAATGCCCCGACGCCGCTCACCCGGGACGCCGGTAACTGCCCCGCATTCTGGGGGGTTGGATGTCGGTCCGGTTGCCGGGTACGATGGTACCGCGTACGGCAGTGGAGGAGAGCCGTCATGCCAATCCTGACCGTCACCGAAGTGCTTCCGAGCGCCTGGACGCGCGGCGAGATCGCCGTCGTCGGACTCGCGCGCAGCGGGCGCGCGGTCGCCGAGCTGCTCGCGCGCGCTGGCGCCACGGTGTACGCGAGCGACGCCGGCACCGGCGACGCGGTGGATCATGCGGCGCGCGCGCTCGAGGCGCTCGGCGTCACCGTGCACAAGGGCTCGCACGATCTCGCGCGCATCGCGGCGAGCGCGCTCGTCGTCGCGAGTCCCGGCGTCCCCCCCGATGCGCCGCCGCTCACCGCCGCGCGCGACGCGCGAGTGACGATCGTGAGCGAGCTGGAGATCGCGCTGCAGTTTCTTCGCGGGCAGCGCTACATCGCCGTGACGGGGACGAACGGCAAGACGACCACCACGGCGCTGATTCATCGCCTGCTCGAGGGGCTCGGCTACGACAGCGTCGCCGCCGGCAACATCGGGACTCCGCTCGCCGAGGTCGCACTGCGCGCGAAGCAGCCCGACTGGATCGCCCTCGAGACGTCCTCGTTCCAGCTCCACGATACGCCGGGAATCGTGCCTGCTGCTGGGGTGCTGACGAACCTTTCCGCCAATCATCTCGACCGCTACGCGAGCGTGCACGAGTACTTCGGCGACAAGGCGCTGCTCTTCCGAAACGCGACGTCGCGCTCGGTGTGGGTGAGCAACGCGGACGATGCGGACTCCCAGGCGATGGTGGCCTCGGTGCCAGGCCATCATCTGCGGTTCACCACGGGGCAGGGCGTCGCCGACGGCTACTACGACCGCGGCCGCGATCTGCTCATCGCACTCGGTGCGCCGCTCATCGCGCGCAGCGAGCTCGTCCTGCTTGGCGACCACAACGTCGCCAACGCGCTCGCCGCGGCGCTCGCCGTCATGGGTGCCGACGAGAGCCACCGACTGGACGATGCGCGCGGGCGAATCTCCGACGCGCTCCGCGGGTTCCGCGCACTGGAGCATCGCATCGAGCCGGCGGGCGAGTACGCCGGCGTCACCTGGATCAACGACTCGAAGTCGACGAACGTCGCGTCCACACTCGTCGCGCTGCGCGGCATGCGCCGGCCGACCGTGCTGCTGCTCGGCGGACGGCACAAGGGCGAGCCCTACGCGGCTCTCAGCGACGAGCTGCGCCGAACCGGGCGCGCGGTGCTCGCATATGGCGAAGCGGCGTCGCTCGTCGCCGCGGATCTCGAGGGCGTGGTCCCGGTCGAGCGTCTCGGCTCGTCGTTCGACGAGGTGCTCGCGCGCGCCCGTGCGTTGGCGCAGCCCGGCGACGCGGTGCTGCTCTCTCCGGCATGCTCCAGTTACGACATGTTCGACAACTACGAGCAGCGCGGTCGCGAGTTCAAGCGGATCGCCGGCCAGCTCGACGGAGGCGCGGCGTGAGCACGGCCGCCGCCGTCCGGGAGCGGCCCACCGCGTCGACACAGATGCGCGAGCGCTGGCGCATGGGTGCCGAGGCGCGCGGATTGATCCTCGTCATGGCGGTGCTGCTCGCGTTTGGGCTCGCGGTGCTCTACAGCGCCAGCGCGATCGACGCCATCCAGCGGAACAAGAACAGCTGGTTCTACATCGTGCGTCAGTGCAGCGGTGTGCTCGTCGGCATCGTCGCGTTCGCGGCGGCGGCCAAGCTCGACGCGGAGAAGTGGCGCGTGTGGGCGTGGCCGATCATGTGGATCACGATCGTCACGCTCGTCCTCTGTCTCGTCCTCCCCGAAAGCATCGCGCCGCGGATCAACGGGTCACGCCGCTTTCTCTTCGGGAGCTCGTTCCAGCCATCGGAGTTCGGCAAGCTCGGCGTCGTGGTGTGGGCGTCGATGTTGATCGTGAAGAAGGGCGATCAGCTGCGCCGTCTCACGAAGGGTGTGCTTCCGTTCTTCGTCGTGATCGGAGCGCTCGACATCCTCGTCGCGCTCGAGCCGGATCTCTCGGTGGCGATGCTCTACACACTGGTGCTCGCCGTGCTGCTCTTCGCCGGCGGCGTACGCATCGCGCACTTCGTCACGCTCTGCGCGCTCGCGATCCCGCTGCTCTGGAACAAGATCCAGCACGTGCAGTACGCGCTGCTCCGGCTCAGCGCCTTCTTCGATCCGGGCGCGGCACCGGCCGAGGTGAGCTATCAGCTCAAGCAGTCGCTCATCGCCGTCGGGTCGGGCGGGCTGTTCGGCGTTGGGTTCGGGCAGGGACGGCAGCAGCTCGGGTTCCTCCCCTTTCCCTACAGCGACTTCATCGCCAGCAACATCGGTGAGGAGTGGGGCTTCGTCGGGCTCGCGGCGATCACGATCGCGTTCGCCACGTACGGGCTGCTCGGCTTCCGTATCGCGCGGCGTGCGCGCTCGCCGTTCCTGCAGCTCGTCGCGGTCGGGCTCACCTTCGTCACCGTCATCACCGCGTACCTGCACGTGGGTGTCGTCATCGGCCTCCTGCCCACCACCGGCCTCACGCTCCCCTTCGTGTCGTACGGCCGCTCCAACATCGTGCTCACGATGTTCCTCACCGGCATTTTGGTGAACATCGGCAGCAGCAAGGAGCGCGTGATCGGCGACGGCGCCACGGATCCGCTGTCGCTCGCGGCCGCCTGAGCATGTCCGCTGCAGACGACCGCCTCACCGTGCTGTTCGCCGGCGGGGGAACGGGCGGACATCTCTATCCCGGACTCGCCATCGCGCGCACGCTCGTGACGCTCGACGCACGCGTGCGACCGTACTTCGTCGGCGCCGAGCGCGGCATCGAGAAGCAGGTGCTGCCGACGACGGAGTTTGCGCACCTGCTGCTCGACCTGCATCCGCTCTATCGCGCGCGACCGTGGCAGAACTGGCGGACGCTCGTCGGAGCGGCGAGCGCATGGCGTGCCGTCGGTGCACTCGCCGCGCGCGAGCGGCCACGACTCGTCGTCGGCACCGGCGGCTATGCAGCCGGCGTCGCGCTGGCATACGCCGTGGCGCATCGCATTCCGATCGTGCAGCAGGCCGGCGACAGCCATCCCGGGCTCACCGCGCGCGCCTTCAGGCGCTGGACACGCGAGACGTACCTCGCCTTTCCCGAAGCCGCGAAGATCCTCGGCGGAGATGCCGCGCAGCTCGTCGACACCGGCGCTCCGATCGAGCCACCACCGTCGCCGCGCCCCGACCGGGCTGCCGCGCGAACGGCTTGGGGCTTTCCGCCGACGGGCGGTCAGGTGCTGCTCATCTACGGCGGCAGCCAGGGCTCGCGGGCGATGAATGTGATCGTCGCCGACTGGGTGAAGCGTGGATTGCCCGACGGCCTGCATCTCATCTGGATGACGGGCAAGGCGAGCTACGCGGAGTTCGCCGCACTCGACGGCGGCCGCGTGCGCGTGCGCGAGTATCTCGCGCCGATCGCCGATGCGTACGCGGCGACCGATCTCGCGCTCGTGCGCGCGGGCGCGATGACCACGGCGGAGCTGTTCGCGTGGGGGATCCCCGCGATCGTCGTCCCGCTGCCGACCGCCGCGGCCGATCACCAGACGCACAACGCGCGCGCGCTCGAGGCCGCTGGTGCCGCGCTGTGTCTGCCGCAGTCCGAGCTCACCACCGACCGGCTCGACACCGTCGTGCGCGGCCTGCTCGCCGATCCCGCCGCGATGCGGAGTCTGGCGGCTGGAGCCGCCGCGCGCGCACGGCCCGATGCCGCCGAGACCATTGCGCGGCGCATACTTACCCTGCTCGACCTCCAGCAGATTCGCTCTTGAGCGGCGCGGTCGCGGCGCTCTATATTCCCCCGCCGTCATGACCCGCCTCTTCGATCCCGCCGACCCGCGCCCCATCCACTTCGTCGGCATCGCCGGCGCGGGAATGAGCGCCCTCGCCGAGCTGTTCGTCCTCCGAGGGCTGACGGTCACGGGCTGCGACGCACATCCGGAAAACGCGCCCGACCTCGCGCTCCGCGGCATTCAGGTCCAGACTGGACACTCCCCCTCCCACGTCGCCGCGGCGCGGGCGCTCGTCGTCACCTCGGCGATGCCGAAAGACCACCCGGAGCTCGTTCGTGCCCGCGAGCTCGGCCTGCCGGTGGTCCGCCGCGCCGAGGCGCTGGGCGACGCCACCGCGGGTGCGACGCTCGTCGGCGTCGCCGGTACGCACGGCAAGTCCACCACGACCGTGATGGCGACCGAAGCGCTCGCCGCGGCCGGACTCGACCCGACCGGCTACGTGGGCGCGCGTGTCACGAGTTGGGGTGGAAACCTGCGCGCGGGCAGCGCCCACCGATTCGTCGTCGAGGCGGACGAGTACGACCGCTCGTTCCTCGCGCTCTCACCCACCGTGGCCGTGGTGACGAACCTCGAGGCCGATCACCTCGACATCTATGCCGACCTCGACGACCTGGCGCGAACCTTCGCGCGGTTCGCGCGGCGCGCGCGCTACATCGTGCTCTGCGCCGACGACGAGGGCGCCAACACGCTCTCGACTCCCGCGAGTGCCGAAGTAATCCGGTATGGCATCGCCTCGCGCGATGCGCGCCTGCGCGCGACCGATCTGCGACGCGACGGGCTCGGCACCGCGTTCACCGTGGTGTACGACGGCGAGGCCAAGGGCGAGGTCTGCATCGCCGTCCCTGGGGAGCACAACGTGCGCAACGCGCTCGGCGCGCTCGGCGCCGGCATCGCGCTGGGCGCGACGGTGGCCGACATGGCTCCGGGCCTCGCGCGCTTCCGCGGTGTGGAGCGGCGCTTCCAGCTGCTCGGCGAGGTGGACGGCGCGTTGATCGTCGATGACTATGCGCATCATCCCACCGAGGTGCGCGCCACGATCGAAGCGGCGCGCGGCGCGGCCCCCCAGCGGCGGATCGTCGTCGCCTTCCAGCCGCACCTCTTCTCGCGAACGCGCGACTTTGCTCGCGAGTTCGCCGACGCGCTACTGCTCGCCGACGTCGTGTACCTCGCCGATATCTATCCTGCTCGCGAGCAGCCGATGGAAGGCGTCACCAGCGAACTCATCGCCAGCGTGATGCGTGAGGCGGGACGGCCGCCGCACTGGCGTGGACCGGCTCGCAGCCTGGCGCGTGCGCTCGATGAGGGTCTGCAAGGCGGCGACCTGATCGTCACGATGGGCGCAGGGGATGTCACGCGGGTCGGGCCGGCACTATTCGCGGCGCGCGGCGCGGATCGAGCATGAGCGAGGATGCGGAGACCGGGAGCTCGTCCGGCCGGTTCGTCGCGGTGCGCTGGCGGCTCGCGCTCGCCGGCATCGCGCTGCTGCTCATCGTCGCGAGCCCACTCTGGGGACCGCGCGCCTTGCGCCACCTCGCGTTCTTCCGGGTTCGCAAGGTCGAGATCCTCGGCACGCGCTACACGGCGCCCAGCGAGCTGCTCGACCGACTCAAGGTGGACACCACGCGCAGCGTCTGGGATCCGCTCGCGCCGCTGGAAGCACGGATCCGATCGCACCCACAAGTCGACTCGGTGACGGTGAGTCGCCGGCTGCCGGGCACCCTCGTCGTCCAGGTGACCGAGCGGCACCCGGTGGCGCTCGTCATTGCGCCGGGTGGCCTGCGTGCGGTCGACGAGCACGGCGTGCGCCTTCCCCTCGATCCAGCCCGCACGCCGGTGGACGCGCCGATCGTCACGGCGGCGCCGCGCGATACCGGCGTGTATCATCTACTCGGCACGATGCAACGAGACGCGCCGGCACTCTACGCGAAGCTCAGCTCGATCCGCGCGACGGGTCCCGATGAGATCGTGTTACAGATCGCCGATCTTCCTGTCAGGGCGATGACGAGCGTCACACTCGCGCGTCTCAGTGACATCGAACCCGTTGAGCGCGACTTGAGGCGGCGCGAGTTACGCGCCGCTGAGATCGATCTCCGCTACCGCGACCAAGTGATCGCTCGATTGCCATGAACTCGGACCGCCTCGTTGCTGGCTTGGACATCGGCTCGGCCAAGACGACCGCCATCATCGGCGAAGTCGTCGCCTCCGCCCACGGCACGACCACCCTCAAGGTGCTCGGCGTCGGCCAGGCACGAACGACCGGCATGCGCCGCGGCGTCGTGTCCGACATCGAGGAGACCACGCGCTCCATTCGCAAGGCGCTTCAGGACGCCGAGCGGATGGCGGGCGCGACGATCACCGAGGTGTACACCGGGATCGCTGGTGAGCATGTGCGGGCGATGACGTCCAAGGGAATCGTTGCCGTGAGCAACGACGAGATCATCAAGTCCGACGTCGACCGGGCGAACGAAGTGGCGCGCGCGCAAGCGATCCCGCAGGATCGCGAGCTGCTGCACGCGATCCCGCAGGAGTACACCGTCGACAGGGACACTGGCATCCGGGATCCGCTCGGGATGAGCGGCACGCGACTCGAGACGGAGATGTATCTCGTCACGATCGGCTCGTCGCCGGCGATCAACCTTCGCAAGAGCGTGGAGCGCGCCGGCTACAAGACGCGAGAGCTCGTCCTCGAGCCGCTGGCGAGCGCGCTCGCCGTACTCACCGAGGATGAGAAGGAGCTGGGCGTCGCACTCGTGGAGATGGGCGCCGGTACGACGGATCTTGCCGTCTTTCACGAGGGGAAGATCCGGCACCTCGGCACGATCGCGTTCGGCGGCAACAACGTCACGAGTGACATCGTGCACGGTCTTGGCGTGACCCAGGCCGACGCGGAGCGGCTGAAGGAGAAGTACGGTTGCGCGTATGAGCCACTCGTCGATCCGAGCGAGATCATCCAGCTCCCGAGCACCGTGGCGCAGGGCGACCGGCAGATCCCGCGCGAGCTGCTCGCGCACATCATCCACCAGCGAATGGACGAAATCTTCGATCTCGTTCAGCGCGACGTGTCGTCGGCGGGATTCGCGGGCAAGCTCGCCGCTGGCGTGGTGCTCACCGGTGGCGCCGCGGCGATGCAGGGCAGCGCCGAGCTGGCGAGCGACGTGTTCGGCACCGGCGTTCGCGTTGGTACGCCGTCCGAGCAGATCGGTGGGCTCAGCGACTCGGTCGATGCGCCTCGCTTTGCCACCGTGGTCGGTCTCGCGCTGTACGGCGCGCATCGGATCGCGCTCGGCGGCGCCAGCGCGTCGGCCAAGCGGATCAAGATGCCGAGTGGCGGAGGGATGGACAAACTCGGCGAGAAGATCAAGTTCTGGCTTCAGGACTTTTTCTAGGCGAGTCGTTCGCCTCCGAGCGATCGCGCTGACCACACTGCGCGCGTCGTCGCTTCGACAGAGTCATAAAAGTGATGTACGCGCATCCGCTGTGGATAACACAGCGATGTTTTGGGCGTGCTGTTTTGGGTGCTGGCTCGTCTTTACGGCGTCGAGAAAGGGCTGGCCGGAATCGCATGGACTGTTATATTGCCCCATCGCTTCAAGGGCCTCCGGTTCGTCTTTCCTTCCGTTCCCACCGTGGCAGTGCCCCGTAGCATCCCGCCTTCGTGTTTTACTCTCGGACACCTCGATGTAGGGGAGTGTCGTCTGCAATGATCTTCGAATTCGAAGAGAGCGCGGCCCAGAACGCTCGCATGAAAGTGGTCGGCGTCGGTGGGGGCGGTGGTAACGCCGTCAACCGAATGATCGACGAGCATCTCGAGGGTGTCGAGTTCATCTCGGTCAACACCGATGCACAGGCGCTGCTGTCGTCAAAGTCCGATCTGAAGATCCAGATCGGCAAGAAGTTGACGCGCGGCCTCGGCGCTGGCGCTCGACCAGAAGTCGGCAAGCAGGCGATCGAGGAGAGTCGCGAGGAGATGGCGAAGGCCGTCTCCGGCGCCGATCTCGTCTTCATCACCTGCGGCATGGGCGGTGGCACCGGCACCGGTGCGGCGCCAGAGATCTGCGCGCTTGCGCGCGAGCAGGGTGCGCTCACCGTGGGCATCGTGACGCGTCCGTTCCTGTTCGAGGGACGCAAGCGGATGCGTCAGGCGGACGCGGGCATCGCCGAGATGCGGAAGCACGTCGACACGATGATCGTCGTGCCGAACGAGCGGCTGCTCGCGGTGGTCGGCAAGGGCATCCCTTTCCAGGATGCGCTGAAGAAGGCGGATGAGGTGCTGCTGCACGCCACGCAGGGCATCTCCTCGCTCATCAGTGTGACCGGTCTCGTGAACGTCGACTTCGCCGACGTGCGCACCGTCATGCAGAGCGGTGGCTCCGCGCTCATGGGCACGGGCATCGGCCGCGGTGAGAACCGCGCGATGGAGGCGGCGCAGCAGGCGATCTCGAGCCCGCTGCTCGACAACATCAGCATCTCTGGCGCGATGGGCGTGCTCGTGAACATCACGGGTGGTGCCGATCTCACGCTCGGAGAAGTGCACCAGATCAACGAGATCATCCACGACGCCGTCGGCGACGACGCGGAGATCATCTTCGGCGCCGTGCACGAGCCGGCGATGCAGGGTGAGATCCGGGTCACCGTCATCGCGACGGGCTTCGACAAGGCCGTGCAGCCGGGTCTCGTGACACCGGCGCACGACAACGCGCCGGTCGCCGTCGGCAAGGGAGCGCCAGTGATTCCCTTCCCGGGCTCACGTCCGGCCCGAGTCGGCGGCGTCATGCCGTCCGTCGCCCGTCCGAGCACCGAACTTCCCAGGGCCCCCCGCGCGCCGGCGCAGACGCCGCCGCAGGGAGCCGGGTCGCAGGATCTCAGCGACATGGAGATCCCGACCTTCATTCGGAGACAGATGGATTGAGCCAGCGAGGCGCTCGCGCCACCACCTATGCGGTGGTGGCGCTTCTTCTCGTTGTCGCGCTCCGCTTCATGCCGGAGCTGTCGAAGCATCGTCCCGGCGAGGTGCTTCAGCAGAGCGTGAAGGTCGCCACCCCGGCTGTGCGTGCGCCGTCGGCGCCGGTGGCAACGCGGCTGGAAGAGCTCGAGCGCGGCGAGACGCTGATCGGCCTGCTCAAGCGCGCCGGCGTCTCCGAGGATGCGGCGATGGACGTCGTGCGCGCCGCGACCGCGTCGGCGCTCAACACACGCTATCTGCGGCCCGGCATGCGCGTGGAAGTCACGCCGGACACGGTCGGCGATTCGCCCCGACAGCTCGTCTTTCATCTCGGCGTCGACCGGCTGCTCCGCATTCAGCGCTCCGACTCCGGCTGGACCGGCCGCGAAGAGCGGTTGCCATGGACGACGGACACCGTCGTCGTGAGCGGGACCATTCACGCCAATCTCTACCAGGCGATGGATTCATCGGCCGCGGCATTCTTCCCGGGTCGCTCGAAAGACGAGCTGGCGTGGGCGCTCGCCGACATCTTCGAGTACAAGGTCGACATGAGCCGCGACCTCCAGGATGGCGACCGGTTCCGCGCCCTCGTGGAGCGAGGTGTCGCGCCCAATGGCGCCACACGCGTCGGCAAGGTACTCGCCGCCTCGTTCGCCCTCAGTGGCAATGAGGTCTCGGCGGTGCGGTTCGAGAGCGCGTCGTCGAGCGCGTCGTACTACGACGAGAATGCAAAGTCGCTTCGCGCGCAATTCCTTCGCGCGCCGTTGGAATTCCGTCGGATCTCGAGCACGTTCGGTCGACGATTCCACCCGATCCTCGGGCGTTGGAAGTCGCACAAGGGGACCGACTACGCCGCGAGCCCGGGCACGCCGGTGCGTGCGATCGGCGACGCGCAGGTCGTGCGCGCCGGCTGGGCGGGCGGCTACGGCAACGTACTGGAGCTCCGGCATCGGAACGGCTACGTCACCCGATACGGACATCTGCGTGGGTTCGCGAAGGGCGTCCGCGCCGGAGCCCGCGTCGAGATCGGGCAGACGGTGGCGTACGTCGGCACGACGGGACTCAGCACGGGCCCGCACCTGCACTTCGAGGTGCTCGTGGGCGGTGTCCAGCGCGACTCGCGCACGGCGCTCCGTTCCACCGCCGGAGAGCCGCTCTCGGCGAGCGAGCGTTCGGCATTCGAGGCGCTACGCGGACGGCTCCTCGCGACGCTCGACGGCGTGTCCGGCGTCGTACGTCTCGCCGCGCGCTGAGTTCGTTCTAGACGGGAGCTCCCGCCGCGTCGCTATGTTGCGCTGACGCGGAGCGCAGCGCCCGCGGCGACTCGCGTGTAGACGAACGACTTCATGCATCTCTGGCTCCTCGCGGCGCTCGCCGGCATCGCCGCCGCCGCGCTCCAGTACGGCGCACGCGCCATCCAGCTCCGGGTCGTGCCGCTCGCCCTGCTTCGGTCGCTCGTCGCGGCGATCGTCGTCGCGCTGCTCATCGGCGCACCCGGCGGCCGTGCGACCCCGCTGGCGGCCGAGTCGGCGCTCGACGCATCGGAGAGCTGGCTGCGCGCTGCGCCGGGCTGCGACGCCTGGCGCGCCGCCCTCGATACCGTCGCCGGCCTGGCGGGAAGCCGGCTCCGGTTCGGCGATTCCGTGCGCCCGGACCGCTCGTCCGCGCCTCCAACCGACCGCGCCTCCCGATTTCGCGAGCTCGCCGATCGTGCTGCCGGCACGGGGCATCCGATCGTCGTCATCACCGACGGCGAGCTGGACGACGCCGAAGCGCTCGCGACGCTGCCCAGAGGTTCTCGCGCGATCGTCATGTCGTGCCGCGCCGAGGCCGACCTCGCCGTCTCCGTGCTCGAGGCGCCTCGCAGCCTTCTCGCGGGCGACACTGTTTCGGCGCGCGTCACGCTCGTGGCGGGAGGCGCTGGTGCGCCGGCCGGTCAGCTGGAGCTGCGACTCGACGACGCGCTGCTGGGAACCCAACCGGTCGAGGCGCTCGCCCCCTGGTCGGAGCGCTCGATCGCGCTGCGCGGCGTCGCGACCGGCGCCGATCGGGGCGGCGTGCTGCGCGCGATCGTCCGCGTCGCCGGCGACAGAGAGCCGCGCAACGACACACTCTCGCTCGGCGTGGATGTGTCGCGCGCGCCGGCCGCGGTGTTCGTCTCCAGTGCACCGGATTTCGATTCGCGTGAGGCGGTCGCGGCGCTGCGCGGCGTGACGTCGCTGCCCACGCGCGCGTACTACCGCGTCGCGCCCGGCACCTGGCGCAGCGACGGCGCGCTCGCCCGTGTGGACGAGAGCGAGGTGCGTGCCGCCCTCCGCGATGCGCCGGTGGTGGTGATTCACGGCGACACGAGCCTATTCGGTGCGCCCCGTGCCGCGACGCGCGGTGCCCTGCTGCTGTTCGCGCCGCCCACAACGGACGACGGCGAATGGTTCGCGTCCGCCGCGCCGGCCTCGCCCGTGGCGCCGGCACTGGCCGCGCTGCCCTTCGACAGTCTCCCTCCGCTGAGCGTGGCGGCCGCGATGCCGCGCGGCGAGTGGCAGGGCCTGATCGCTCGACGCGCCGGAGCGGTGGAGGATCGCCGCGTCGTCCTCACCGGCTGGGAGATGCCGCGCCGAGTCGCGGTACTCGGAGCTTCGGGGTTCTGGCGCTGGCGCTTTCGCGGCGGCCAGCGCGCCGACGCGTATGGCGCGCTGTTCGGGACGCTGTTCGACTGGATGGCGGCGGGACGCAGCGACCGCCGTGCCGCGCTGCCCGACGCCGGCGCATTCCGCGCGGGCGCGCCACTGCGCTGGCGACGTGGCGCGCCGGCCGACAGCGTGACGGACGTCGTTCTCACGCGGCGCGGCGCACCGGCGCGCGTGGATTCGGTGCGGCTCCGATTCCCTGAAGGCGCGAACGTTGTCGAGTCGCCTTCGGTGCCGCCGGGCGTATACGACGTGCGCGCTTCGGGCGGGACGTCGGTGCTCGTCGTCAACGCGTCGGCGGAGATGGTCCCTCGTCGCCCGACGGTGAAGAGCGGCGGCGTTGGCGGACGCGCGAGCCTCGCCGACGCGCCGCTCGCCCGCGATCTCGGATGGCTCTACGCCCTGGCGATTCTCGCGTTGTGCGCGGAATGGCTGCTGCGCCGCCGCGTCGGTCTGCGCTGATCGTCGTCGCGCAATCCCGTGGCGGCGCTCACGCGCCTCCCGCTAGCATTCAGGTCATGCGCATTCTCAGGAAGACGGGCGACGTACCGAAGCGCTCGCTGTGGCAGAAGATCAAGGATGTGGCGCTCGCGGACGTGGCCGTGCTGGCGCGCGGCGGCGTTACCGCCGGCTCTCTCGAGCAGCTCGAGCAACTGCTGCTCGAGGCGGACATCGGCGTGCCCACCACCATGATGCTGACCGCCGAGGTCGAGCGAATGGCGCTGCGCGGCGAGGTGAAGACGCAGGATGAGTTCCTCGAGGCGCTGCGCAAAGGGATCTCCGGTGCCCTCAGGGCGGGGAACAGCGATCCTCGATTGATGATCGCGCGCACAGCGCCCACCGTCATCCTCGTCGTCGGCGTGAATGGCGCGGGGAAGACCACGTTCATCGGCAAGCTCGCCGCGCTGCTCCGCGCCGAGCGAAAGCGCGTCGTCGTCGCCGCGGGAGACACCTTTCGCGCTGGCGCCATCGACCAGCTTCGCGTATGGGCGGAACGCGCCGGCGCGGAGTTCATCGGCGCAACGGCCGGCGCCGACCCTGCCGCCGTGGCCTTCGACGCCATCGACGCCACGGTCGCCCGCGGCGCCGACGTGCTGATCATCGACACCGCGGGCCGCCTGCACACGAGCGAAGGGCTCATGACGGAGCTCAAGAAGGTCGCGCGTGTGATCGCCAAGCGGCTCCCCAACGCACCGCACGAAACGCTGCTCGTGCTCGACGGCACCATTGGACAGAACGCCGTCCAGCAGGCGAGGATCTTCGCCAGCGCCGTGCCGATCACCGGTCTCGTCGTCACGAAGCTCGATGGCACCGCGCGTGGCGGTGTGGTCGTCGCCGTGCACGAGGCGCTCGACGTTCCGGTGAAGTTCCTCGGCGTCGGCGAGGCACAGGACGATCTGCTGCTCTTCAACGCGAGCGAGTTCGCGCGGGAGCTGCTGGGCGAGGAGTGAAGCGAGACGCCCCGCGTCAGACACGTCTCCGGCTCGACACGCCGGTCACCTACCTCAAGGGGGTTGGTCCGGCGCGCGCCGAAGCGTTGAAACGCCTCGGCGTTCTCACGGCCGGCGATCTGCTCTACCACATCCCGCATCGGTACGAGGACGCGAGCACCATCGCGCCCATCTCGTCGCTCGAGACGGGAATGCAGGGCACGGTGGTCGGGCGCGTTGTGTCAAAGGGCGTGCTGCCCACGCGGAAGGGGCTGCGCATCTTCCAGGCGGTCCTCAAGGACGACAGCGGAATGATCGAGGTGTCCTGGCCCGGCCAGCCTTTCCTCGACCGCACGATCGCCAAGGGCGATGTCCTGCTCGTGAGTGGGAGCGTGCGCTTCTTCCATGGCCGCCAGCTCCAGCCGCGCGAGTTCGTCAATCTTGGCGAGGAGCAGGACGCGATCGCCGAGGGGCTCGTGCTCTCCGTCTATCCCGCGACGGAGGGGCTGTCGTTCAAGGTGATCCGCGGAATCATCGACGCACATCTCGATGAGCTGCTCGCGCTCGTCACCGAATACCTCCCGGCCGACGTCCTCCGCACGGCGAACGTGCCATCGATCGGCTCGGCGCTGCGCATGGTGCACCGTCCGACATCGCTCGCCGAGGCGATGGAAGGGCGCGCGCGACTCGCGTTCGAGGAGCTGCTCTTCGTGCAGCTCCTTCAGCAGCGCGCCAAGGCGCTCGCGCGCGAAGTGCGCCGAGGGATCCACTTCGAGAACAAGCGGCAGCTCACGACGCATCTGCGCGAGGTGCTCCCCTTTCAGCTGACCGGCGCGCAGAGTCGCGTGCTGCGCGAGATCTTCGGCGACATGTGCGGCGAGCGGCGCATGCAGCGGCTGCTCCAGGGCGACGTCGGCAGCGGCAAGACGATCGTCGCGCTGTTCAGCGCGCTGCTCGCGATGGAGAATGGCTATCAGGCGGCGATCATGGCGCCGACCGAGCTGTTGGCTGAACAGCACATTCGCTCCATCACGCGACTACTGGCGCCGCTGGGCATCGTGCCGCTGCTGGTGACCGGTGGGCTCAAGGCGAAGGAGCGACGCGAGGTCGCCGCGCGGCTCGCCGATCCGGCGCCGGCGCTCGTCGTCGGCACGCACGCGCTCGTGCAGGAGGCGACGTCGTTCGCGCGCCTCGGTCTCGCCGTCGTCGACGAGCAGCATCGCTTTGGCGTCGAGCAGCGCAAGGCGCTCGGCGCGAAGGGCGAGGCGCCCGACGTGCTGCTCATGACGGCGACACCGATCCCGCGGTCGCTCGCGCTCACGCTGTACGGTGACCTCGATCTTTCGCTGCTCGACGAACGCCCGCCCGGTCGCCTTCCCATCACCACGGCGCTGCGTCCCGAAGCGGCGCGCGAGCGCGTGCTGGAGTTCGTCGATCGCGAGCTGGCGAAGGGACGGCAGGCGTACGTCGTCTATCCGGTGATCGAGGAATCGGAGAAGACCGATCTCAAGGCCGCGACGACGATGTTCGAGATCCTGTCGGAAGGCGCGTTCACGCAACGCACCGCCGCGCTGCTGCATGGCCGCATTCCGGCGGACGAGCGCGATGCGATCATGCGGCGCTTTCGCGACGGTCTCATCGACGTGCTCGTCGCCACGACGGTCATCGAGGTCGGCATCGACGTCGCGAACGCCACGGTGATGCTGATCGAGCATCCGGAGCGGTTCGGGCTGTCGCAGCTTCATCAGCTTCGCGGACGAGTCGGGCGCGGCGCGGAGGCGTCGTACTGCATCCTGCTCGGCGACGTCAGCCCCGACACGAGGCAGCGGCTCGATGTGTTCGTCGGCAGCGACGACGGGTTCGAGATCGCGCGCGCCGATCTTCAGCTTCGCGGCATGGGCGACCTGTTCGGCGAGCGTCAGAGCGGCGTCGCCACCTTCCGCGTCGCCGATCCGATCCGCGATGAGTTGCTCAACGAGCAGGCGCGCGA
Source organism: bacterium (assembly GCA_039933415.1). Classification (GTDB taxonomy): domain Bacteria; phylum Gemmatimonadota; class Gemmatimonadetes; order Gemmatimonadales; family Gemmatimonadaceae; genus AG11. The sequence continues at coordinate 10,435 of JBDTOD010000033.1, read as the reverse complement.
GGCCGCTGACCGACTGCTCGTCGCGGATCCGGAGCTCGAATCATCGAGCAACGCCCCACTGCGCCGAGTGATGGGCGAGCGCTACGCGCGATCGCTCGAGCTGTTTCGCGTCGGCTGAAGAAACCATTGGCGCGATGCGCCGCGCGCTACTGCTTCGGCTGGGCGAGTCGGCGGCGGATGCGCGTGAGTTCGGCGTTCGCCTTCGCCAGGTCATCGCGCAAGCGAGCGATCTCCTCCTGTTGGGCCTTGTCGTCCGGCCGCGGCACCGCGACGGCGGGCTGCACGGCGGTCATCGCCGCCGTACGGGCGTCGAGCGCGGCGATGAGGCGTCGGAGCGCGCTGGCTTCCATGCGATGCGGGCTGGCGGGCGTGCCGGCCAGGTAAGCGTCAAGCAGGGCGGTGGCGTCCTTGAGCGCGGCGACGTTGGTTGGATCGAGCTTGAGCAGCGCGCGCCAGTATGGCACCTCCGCCGCTTCAGGCGACTCGGGAAAGCGTTGCGCGAAATCCGTGAGCGCGCGGTCGGCGACCCCGAGACGCGCCGCGCGCGCCTCGGTCATCGCGGCGGCATGCGCGGTAGGCCACTCGCTGGCGGCGGTCGGCACCGGCACGGGGGTCGGCGCGACGGCATGCGCGCAGCCGCTCGCTCCCGCGACGGCCATCAGGAGCGCCGCTGCGAGACGCATCGAGACACTCACGACACGACCTCGTACTCGATCGTGCGATGCGATCCGGTGCGCCGCTTGCCGACCGACGCCGGCATCCGCAGCGTGAAGGTTGTTCCCGTGCCGAGAGCGCTATCGCAGCGGATCTCGCCCCGGTGCGCCTCCATGATCTCCTTGGCGATCGCCAAACCGAGGCCGGACCCAGTGGACGACGCGGCGCGCTGATTGTCCGCCTGGTAGAACTTCTCGAAGATGTGCGGCAACTGTGCGGGTGGGATCCCCGCGCCGGAGTCGCGGACCTCGATGCGGACGTCGTCGTCGCTCGGGGAGGCGATGAGCTCGACCGTGCCGCCGCTGCCGGTGAACTTGAACGCGTTGGCGAGCAGGTTGCCCATCACTTCGTTCATGCGGTCCACGTCCCACTGCACTTCGGCCGGCAGACCGGGCTTCAGCGTGACGCGAAAGTCGATGCCGCGCTGCACGGCGAGCACGTGGAAGGCGCGCTCGAGATCGTCGAGGAGCGTCGCGAGCTGCACCGGACGCGGATCGATTCGACCTCCGCCGGCCTCGAAGCGCGTCACGTCGAGCAGGTGCGATGCCAGCCTCGCCAGCGTTCGGCCCTGCGCTTCGACGGTGGAAAGCACCTCCGTCTGCCTGTTCGAAAGCGGACCGTAGATTCCGTCTTGCATGAGCTGAAGATAGCCGAGGATCACGTTGATCGGTGTCTTGAGCTCGTGCGATGCGACGGACACGAACTCCGCCTTGAGCTTGTCCAGCTCGATGAGCTGCCGGCTCATCGTCTGGAAGCTGACGGCGAGCCGCCCGAACTCGTCGCGCCGATTCGGCGAGAGGTCGAGCCGGTGATCGAGATCGCCCTCCGCCACGGCGCGCATGCCGTGCTCGAGCGCCTCGACCGGACCGCTGATCGACCGCGTGAGCCAGAGCGAGATCGCGGTCGCCAGGACGATCCCGATGAACAGCGCCCCGACCGACCATGCTTGCGCCTCCTCGAGCTTCACCTCCGCATTGTGCACGCGGTCTCTCGTGGCCTGGCGGAGCACGAGTTCCGTGTGTGGCAGCCGCTGCTCGGCAAGGTTCAGCTCGGGGACGACCACCTGGCGGGAGATCGAGTCGGCGGCACCGTCACGCCCCGCACTCAGCGATGCGAACTCCAACGCCGCCGCCGGCGCGATGACGGCCAGGTTTGCGCTGATGCCCTGCGCGGCGGTGTCGCCCGTCAGGCTCGCCAGCGAGTCGGCGAACGCGCGCGCGCGCCCGATCATCGTCACGAGTTGCTGGTTGACGGTGTCCGACTTCATGACGCCCAGCGCGAACTCACGCTGGCGCACCTCCGCCAGCGCGTCCCGAAGGCGGCCGAGCGTGAGGGACGCCTTGAACTCTTTCCGCTGGAGCAGTTGCACCTGGTCGTGCAATTCACGCATCGACCGCCGCGCAACGACGAGCGGCGTGATGAGAACGAGTGCGATGATGGCGAGGCCTAGTGCGAGCCTCGCGCGCAGAGTCATGTGCAAAGCGACGTCGTGCAGGGGTGAAAACGGGACGCCCGCGGCCCCGAGGTGCGACCCTTTGATCCGTCACGGCTGGCGTGTACCATTGATGGCTCAGCCCCGAACGGGGCGGCGCCGACTCCGCACACACCGCCGCGTCCGTTCGGGATTCTAGACGTGGCGCGGGCGCCGCGCCACTCGCCCGACACCTGCGCCATGTCCACTGTTCCCTTCGTTCGTCTCGCCGAGTTGCCGGGGCACGCCGGCCAGTCGGTCGTCGTTCGCGCGTGGGTCACGCATCTGCGCTCCTCCGGCAAGATCGCCTTCGCCGTCCTGAGGGACGGGACAGGGGTCTGCCAGACCGTGTTCGTGAAGAATCAGCTCGCTCCGGAGGTCTGGGCTCGATTCGCCGAGCTGACCACGGAGACCTCGGTAGAGATTACTGGCGAAGCGCGTGCCGAACCGCGCGCCGCCGGCGGGTTCGAGATCGGTGTGACTCAGCTCACAGTGGTCGGTGCGAGCCCGAGCGACTACCCGATCCAGCCGAAGGAACACGGCATCGACTTCCTGCTGGACCACCGGCACTTCTGGCTGCGCTCACCGCGCCAGCGGGCGATTGCGGTGATCCGGAACGAGATCGAGCAGGCCATCCACGATTTCTTCTACGAGCGCGGCTTTCTGCGGGTGGACACGCCGATCCTCACCGCGGCGATCGGTGAGCGGTCCGGACTGTTCGCAACCGAATACTTCGACGAAGGGAACGCGTATCTGGCGCAGACGGGCCAGCTCTACGGCGAGGCGGCCGCGGCGGCGTTCGGAAAGATCTACACCTTCGGTCCGACCTTCCGCGCCGAGAAGTCGAAGACGCGCCGGCACCTCACCGAGTTCTGGATGATCGAGCCCGAGGTGGCGTGGAACGACTCGGACGACAACATGCGGCTCCAGGAGGAGTTCGTTGCGTATCTCGTGCACCGTGTGGTGGAGCGCCGTGCCGTCGAGCTGAAGGAGCTCGAGCGCGACGTCTCCAAGCTGCAGGCGATCGTACCGCCGTTTCCCCGATTGAACTACACCGACGCCGTCGCACTCGTGCAGCGGAAGGGAAGCGCGACGCAGTGGGGCGAGGATCTCGGCGCCGAGGACGAAGCGCTGATCGTCGCCGACTACGACAAGCCCGTCTTCGTGTTCAACTACCCGAAAGAGGCGAAGGCGTTTTACATGAAGGAGAACCCGGACGATCCGCGCACGGTGCTGTGCGACGACTGTCTGGCGCCCGAGGGCTACGGCGAGATCATCGGCGGCTCGCAGCGTGAAGACGACTACGACAAGCTCGTGGCGCGGCTCGAGGAGGAGAAGCTCCCGCGCGACGCCTACGAGTGGTATCTGGATCTTCGCAAGTACGGCACGTTCACGCACGCCGGCTTCGGCCTCGGCCTCGAGCGCACCGTGGCGTGGATCTGCGGCATTCAGCACGTGCGCGAGGTGATCGCGTTTCCGCGCATGATGCACAGGCTCAAGCCGTGAACCGAAGTTCACGGCTTCGGCGGTGAGTTGGTGCGTTGGATCGTTGGCTGGTGGGTCGGTTGACTGGTGAGTTGACCGCGCGTGCGCAAAACCGTCCTGGAAGCCCCAGGTGTGCGATCTCCAAACTGGTGTGGTTTTGGCCGTCAGTTCACTAGTTCACCGACCAACCATCCAAATATCCAACCAGCCAACTCACCGGCTCTTCTTCGCCTCATCCCACAGCGCGTCCAACTTCTCCAATCCCGCGCTCGTGACGTCGATGTCTCGCTCACGCGCCAATCGCTCCACCGCCTGAAAGCGCTCGGCGAACTTCACATTCGCCTTGTCGAGCGCAAGCGACGGATGCACGCCGAGCTTGCGGCACAGGTTCACGACGGAGAAGAGCAGGTCGCCCAACTCTGCCTCGAGGAGCGGATCGGGAACACCGTGCGCGTCGGGCGCCGCAGCGCGGTCCACTTCGGCTCGCACCTCCGCCAGCTCCTCCTCGATCTTCGCGGCGGGCCCGATCGCATCGGGCCAGTCGAAGCCGACACCCGCGGCGCGATCCTGAAGCCGGAAGGCGCGATGCAGTGACGGCAGATCGGCGGGCAACCCGTCGACGATGCTCGCGCGCTTCTTCGCTTTCATCCCCTCCCAGCTCTGGCGCTCGCCTCCCGCGTACAGATGGGGATGACGGGTTTTCATCTTCCGAAGGAAACCTTCTGCTACCTCTGAGAAGTCGAACGCACCACGCTCCTCGGCGACGACGCTGTGAAAGAGCACCTGCAGCAGCAGGTCACCCAGCTCCTCGCGCAGGAGCTGATCGTTTCCCGAGCGGATCGCGTCATCCACTTCGTATGCTTCTTCGATCAGATACGGACGGAGCGACTCGTGCGTCTGTGCCGCGTCCCACTCGCAGCGCTGGCGCAGATCCTTCATCAGTTCGAGTGTCTCTTCGAGCCCCGGTTTTTCTTGCATCGATCTCCTCGCGCCCGTATCTTCTTCAGTCTTCACATGATAGCGAATCGCGCCGTCCGATGACACGCGCTTGGGTCGAGATCGACTTGGCCGCGCTGTGCCGCAACGGAGCTGCCGTGGCGGCACGATCTGGAGCGCCGCTGATGCCCATGGTGAAGGCGGACGGCTACGGCACCGGCGCGTTGCGCGCCGCGTTGGCGCTCGAGGAGCTGGAGCCGTGGGGCTTCGGTGTCGCGACCTACGAAGAGGGCGAAGAGCTCAGGCGCGGCGGCATCACACGTCCCATCTTGGTGTTCACGCCAATCATGCGCACCGAGATCGACGCATTGCGTCGCGCCGATCTCACGCCGGCGCTCGGCGATCCCGCGGTGATCGAATCGTGGACGCGCACCGGTCGCGATTGGCATCTGCAGATCGACACGGGCATGTCGCGCGCCGGACTTCGCTGGGACGCCGTGGCGGCACAGCGCGAGCTGCTCGAACGGTCGCGTCCCTCCGGCGTGTTCACGCATTTCCATTCCGCCGATCTCGACGACCCGAGCCGCGACCAGCAGCAAACGCGATTCGCCGCCGCACTCGACGCGATGCCCGAGCGCCCGCCCCTCGTACACGTCGAGAATGGTCCGGCGGTCGAAGCTCGCGCCCCGTCGCCTTGGACGCTCTGCCGCCCGGGTGTCTTTCTCTACGGAGTCGCGACTCGCGATGGTCCGTTGGTGCCCGAGCCGGTCGTCACGCTGAGAGCGCGCATCGTCGAGATGCGCAGCCTGCGCGACGGCGACACGGTGAGCTACGGCGGCACCTGGCGAGCCGAGGGTGAGCGGCGGATCGCAACGGTGGCGGTGGGGTATGCCGACGGATATCGGCGTGCCTTCAGCAACCGAGGCGTCGCCCTGCTTGGTGGACGACGGATTCCCGTCGCCGGACGCGTGACGATGGACATGACGATGTTCGATGTGACCGACACCGATGCGGCCCTCGGCGACGTGGTCACGCTGCTGGGTCGCGACGGGGATGACGTCGTCACGATCGCCGAGCTTGCCGCGCTCGGCGATCTCTCGCCGTACGAGTTGCTGACCGGCCTCCGGACGAGGCTCCCGCGCGTGTATCGTCATCCGGATTCGGCCGAGGCGGTCGCGTGAGGCGTCGCGCCGTGATTCTCGTGTTGGATGGCGTCGGCGCCGGCGCCGCACCCGATTCGGAAGCCTACGGCGACGCCGGGAGTGACACCCTCGGCAACCTGGCTCGAGCGCTGGGCGGGCTGGATCTGCCGAACCTCGCCGAGAGCGGGCTGGGCAACATCGGCTCGTTCGCCGGTGTGACGCCCACGAGTGTCCCTCGGGGCGCATGGGGTCGCATGATCCCCGCCTCGGCCGGGAAGGACAGCACGGCGGGCCATTGGGAGATTGCCGGAGTGCATCTTGCCGAGCCTTTTCCCACGTACCCGCACGGCTTTCCCTCGGACCTGCTCGATGCGTTTTCGCGAGCGACCGGCCGAGGAGTCATCGGGAACGTCGCGGCGAGCGGGACGGAGATCATCGAGCGCCTGGGTGCGGAGCACGAGGCGACGGGGAAGTGGATCGTCTACACGTCGGCCGACTCTGTTTTTCAGGTGGCGGCGCACGAGGCCGTGGTGCCGCTCCGTGAGCTCTACGCCGCGTGTGAGACCGCCCGGCGGCTGCTCGTGGCGCCTCACGACGTCTCCCGGGTGATCGCCCGCCCGTTCGTCGGGAGCAGTGCGAGGTATGAGCGTACGGCCAACCGCCGCGACTATTCGCTCGCTCCGCCGGAGGAGACCCTGCTCGACGATCTCGCGGCGGCCGGCGTGCCGAGAGCCGGTGTGGGCAAGGTGGACGATCTGTTCGCTGGGCGCTCGCTGCGGGCCCGTCACACCTCCAGCAACGCCGAGGGCATCTCGGCCATCCTGGAGTGGCTCCAGGGGGTGCAGGGTGGGTTGCTCTTTGCCAACCTGGTAGATTTCGACACCAAGTACGGCCATCGCAACGATCCGGCCGGGTTCGGGCGCGCACTCCGCGAGTTCGACGATGCTCTGCCGGCGCTGCGCGCCGCGCTCCGCGAGGACGACCTGCTGTTCATCACGGCCGACCACGGCAACGACCCCACCACGCAGTCCACCGATCACGCCCGCGAGTGCGTGCCGCTTCTCGTGCTCGGCGCGCCGGTGCATCCCGTCGCCCTGGGCGACCGGCCCACCTTCTCCGATCTCGGTGCCACGGTGGCGGAATGGCTCAACGTGGGGTTTCGTGGTCGAGGGACATCGTTCCTTCCGCTGCTGGAGCGGGGCCATTGACCGGCACTGCGACGGGTCGAGAGCCGACGCCGGGCACGTGGCAGCTGCTGCGTGAGCGAGCGGCCGCGGCAAGGGAGCGGGCGTACGCTCCCTATTCGGAGTTCCGCGTGGGCGCGGCGCTCCTCGCGACCGACGGCAGCGTAGTAGAAGGGTGCAACGTGGAGAACGCGGTCTACCCGGCCGGGATCTGCGCGGAGCGAGTGGCGGTCGGCGCGGCGGTCGCGCGCGGACTGCGGAGCTTTCAAGCCCTCGCGTTGTCGACCGAGGCGGAGACGCCCACACCTCCGTGTGGAATCTGCCGGCAAGTGCTCATGGAGTTCGCCCCGAATCTCTCGGTGCTGAGCGTCACGCGCGGAGGCGCGGAGGCGCGTTGGACGATGTCGGATCTGTTGCCCGACGCCTTTACCCCCACGTCGCTGGGACGCCGATGACGGCGCCGACGAGCGATCACGGACGGAGTGTACGTTTGCCTCACCGGCTCATTCGAGGCGCGTTCGGCGCGCTTCTGCTCTTTGCGCTCTCCGCCTGCACGGAGAAGTTCACCAGCTCGCTCGGGTGTCCGCAGCTGTGCGGCGATCAGAGCGCGACGCTGTTCGACACGACGCTCACCGGGACGGTCGTCCTCGACACGTCCCTCGCCGGCTTTCCGCAGTTCGGCGCGGCGCGCGATTTCACGCTGATCGCGCAAGGCGACACGGTCGACGTTCGCCTCGTGTCGCGGTTCGATACGATCCCGAACCTGTTCCGCCATCCAAACGCCTCCGTCGACAGTGCGGTGACGAGAGTGGACAGCGCGACGTTCATCTTCGTCGTCGACACGACGATCGGGCGGCCGACGGTGCCGATCACGGTCGACGCGTTCGACGTCGATACCACGGCCGCCGACACGCTGCGCTCGGCGCTCATCCCGCTGTTCCGCCCCGATCGCCTGATCGGCACGGCGACGTATCAGCCGGCCGACATCAGGGACACGCTGCGCCTGCCGATCAGCAACGCGGTGGTTCTCGCGAGGGCGACCGCGGGAACGCGGCTCCGCATCGGTCTCAGGATTCGCAACACGACCGAGACGGCGCGGCTGCGGGTCGCCGGATCGATCTTCGCGCCGCGCGTGACGTTCCGCGTGTCGCCCGACACGCTGGTGCCGCCGGACACGGTGCGCTTCACCTCGTTTACGCCGAAAGACGATGGAACGCTGGCCGCGTTGTACGCCCTGTATCCGATCTACGTCGCTGGACCGCTGCCCATCCCGGGAACCGGTGTGCTCGCGGTCGGTGGCATCTCCGGCACGCGGCTGCTGCTCCGCTTCGCGCTGCCGCCACTGCTCGTCGACTCGGTGAACGTGATCCGCGCGTCGCTGCTCCTGCAGCAATTGCCGTCCCGCGTTCTTGCGTCGAAGTCGGACACCATCTCCGTGTTCGTGAATCCGATCATCGCCGGCCCGCAGCTCACGGACCCCTTCGTGCTCGCGCAGTTCAGCGGGTCGGGCGCCGCAATCGGATTGGATTCCGTTCGTCTCGTCCCCAAGGACGCAGGTCTGCGCAGCATCGAGCTCGTGAACCTGTTCCGTGTCTGGCGGGCTGCCGGGACGGTGAACAGCATCCGCGCGATCGTCGTGCGGGTGGGTCAGGAGGGATCGTCGGCGGCCGAGTTGAACTTCGTCTCCAACGAAGGTCTCGACGCGCAGCGCCCACAGTTGCGGCTCACGTACGTTCCCCGACGCGGATTCGGTCTCCCATGATCGTGCGAACGCGCACCACGCTGCTCATCGCGCTCGCGCTCGTGGGGTTGCCAGCCATGGGACGCGCGCAGGGCACGCTCAGCACGCTCGGCTTCGGCTATCCGGCAGGGCAGATCAGCACGCGCTCCGCGGCGACCGGCGGCGCGATCGCCGAGTTCGATCCGCTCTCGGCGACCAACCCCGCGGCGCTCTCGTCGCTCGGTGGATCGGCGCTGTACCTGCAGGCGGAACCAGAATACCGGCGCCTCAAGATCGGCACGTCATCGGAGAGCGCGATGATCGCCCGGCATCCGCTCGCGTCGGCCACCTTTCCGCTGCGCAGCACACTCGTCGCGGGAGTGAGCCTGTCGAACCTGCTCGACCGCACGTTCGAGACGAACGTGCGCGGCGTGCAGCGCATCGGTGATTCGACGTTGGCGACGACGAACTTCTTCAAGAGCGACGGTGCGATCGCCGACGTGCGCGTCTCGCTGGCCTGGGTGCCGACGTCCTGGCTCCGGCTTGGCGTGGCCGGTCACGCGATCACTGGCGACAACCGGTTGAACAACTCGCAGCGCTTCGACGACAGCACGAGGTTCGCGCCGCTGATCGACACATCGACCGTGACATACGTTGGCACCGCGGTCTCGGCGGGATTCGAGCTGTTCGCCGGCTCGGTCGCGGGCATCGCGGGATCCTACCGCAAGGGGGGATCGATGTCGGTGAAGCACGGCGACGAGACGATCGCGACGGCGAACGTGCCCGACCGGATGTCGATCAGTGCGGCGTTCCTCGGCATCAAGGGGACGACGGTCGGCGCGCGCACGTCGAAGGACACCTGGTCCAACATGCGCGGGCTCGGCTCGCCTGGACTGCCGATCTCCGACGCGTGGGACACGAGCGTCGGCGCGGACGTGCTCGGTCCGCGGCTCGGTGGTCGCACCTTGCAGCTCCGCGTCGGCGAGCGTTGGCGCACCTTGCCATTCGGGCTGGCGACGTCGGAGGTCAAGGAGAAGAGCACCTCATTCGGGCTCGGAACGCTGCTGGGTCGCGGCCGCATCGGTCTCGATCTCGCCGGCATTCGTGCCTCTCGCGAGCCCGTCTCGAGCGCAATCGATCTCCACGAAACCGCGTGGACAGTGAGCGTCGGCGTCACGGTCCGCCCCTGACCGCATGAGCGAGCTCGCGCCGCCTCCCCCCGACGCGCCGCTGATCCTCGTCGCGGACGACGTGCCGGCGAACGTCGAGCTGCTGTTCGACCAGCTCCACGTGCTCGGCTTTCGCGCGGTGGCCGCGTCGGACGGGCCGTCGGCGCTCTTGGTGTGCGCGGAGCATCACCCGGACCTGTGCATCCTCGACGTCTCCATGCCGGCGGGCGACCTCGGCGTGGATGACCGCTCCACCGGCTTCGAAGTGTGCCGGCGCATCAAGCGCGATCCGCGCACGGCGCGCATTCCGGTCATCTTCGTCACGGCGCTCAACGACACGACGGATCGCGTCAAGGCGATCGAGGCGGGCGGCGACGACTTCCTCACGAAGCCGCACAACCGGCTCGTGCTCGGCGCGCGCGTGCGCTCGCTGCTCAAGCTCAAGGCGGCCACCGACGCGCTCGAGGAGAGTATTCGAAAGCAGAAGGAGCTGGAGAAGGTGCGCGACGATCTGATGAAGATGATCGTGCACGATCTCAAGTCGCCGCTCACGTCGGTGATCGGCGCGATGGAGATGCTGATGGACGGCGATTTCGGCACGCTGACGACCGATC
>JBDTOD010000032.1:0-35431 GCA_039933415.1 bacterium | reverse complement strand
CCGTCGACGAGCTCGCGCAGCGACGTGTACATCCGCGTCGAGAGCTGCGAGAGCCCGAGCACCAGCGCCACCACGTGCCCAGCACGGAAGTACAGCTGCGCGAGCGAGAGATCCTCGGCGACCTTGTCGCGTACCGACGCATGTCCGCCGAGCGACTCATAGGCCGAGCGGCGGAGCCAGAGGCACTGACCGTTGGCGATCTTCTGCGATGCATGGCGCGAGCGGTTCACCGACTCCGTGCCGCCGTAGCGCTGCAGCAGGATGCTGAAGATCTGCGGCTGCACGATCCTCTCCCAGAATCCGCCCATCTCCTGGGTCCCCGCCACGGAGAGCATGTCGGCCCGCCGCGAGACCATCGCGTTCACGATGCGTGTCACGAGATCGTGCGACTGCACGGTGTCCGCGTCCATGAACCCGAGCACCTCGCCGCCGCTCACCGTCACGCCCGACGCGCAGGCCCATTGCTTGCCGAACCATCCGCTTGGCAACGCCGGCGGCACGATCACCCGGAGCCGTGCGTCGCGCTCGGCCAGCTCGCGCACGATGGCGCTCGTCTCATCAGTGGAGTGATCGTCGACGACGATCACCTCGAGCCGAGGATAGGTCGACAGCAGCGCGGACTCGACGCACCGCCGGATGTTGCTCTCCTCGTTGCGCGCCGGGATGATCAGCGAGACGAGCGGCGGATCGCTCGGCGGCGCACTCTGCTCCTCGTCGAGCGAGCGAGAGTGGCGGGCGCGAAGGATCGTGACGACCGGCCCCAGCAGCCACGGGGTCGCGAGGAGTAGTGGAACGTTGAGGTGCACCCGCGCAAAGTAGGCGCACGAACGACGAAGGGCGCCCCGTGCGGAGCGCCCTTCGCTTGGCCCACGTCAGCGGGATCCGCTGCCGCTGCCGCCCGTGTTGCTGAACGTTCCGCCGCTGCCCGACGGACCGCTCGACCCGCCGCGCGATTCTCCGGATTCGCCTCCGGTCGACCCGCCCGCGCCGCCACTCGAAGACGGCGTGCTGTTCGGCGAGCCGGACTTTCCAGCGCGTCCACCCTCGCCACTCTGACCGGTGCGACTCACGTCGCCGTCGAGCTCCTCGGCATCTTTCTGGTCGCCGCGTCCGCCGCTCACCGAGCTTCCGCTCAGCCCTCCCTTCGATCCATCAGACGCACCCGTGGAGCCGATGTATCCGCCCTGATTGCCGCCTGCCGACCCCGGGTTCTTCTTGTCTCGATCCGTCATGATGTCGCACCTCCAGAGCCTGTTGGACGCTTCCGAGCCGAGCGGTGGAACGTCCACGCGATCGCCCGGAGGCGAGTGGGAAACGGGCATAAGGAGTGCCAGTTTTGTCGGGAAGCCAAACAAAACATTCGCATGCGTCCGAACCGGAACGGGACGCGCGAACCCACGCCATTGCCTCACCCCGAGGCGCTCTCTACGTTGCCGCGATGCGACTCCCGCCACCACTCACCGCCGGTGCTCGCGTCGCGCTCGTCAGTCCAGCTGGCCCCCTCGGTGGAGCAGCAGAGCTCGACCACGCGATGGCGAACGCGCGCCGGCTCGGATGGGAACCCATCCTCGGCGCGAACGTGCTCGCGCGCCACGGCTATTTCGGGGGCACCGACGCCGAGCGATTGCACGATCTCAACGCGGCCCTCGCCGACGAGAGCATCGACGCCATCTGGTGCGTACGAGGTGGCTACGGCGCGATCCGCCTGCTCACGCATATCGACTACGCGTCGCTCACGCGCCGGCCTCGCGCCCTGATCGGATTCTCCGACATCACCGCGCTCCACGCCGCGATCGGCACGCGCTGCGAGCTCGTCAGCTATCACGGTCCCACGGCGCGCGGTGAGCTCACCGCCTTCTCGCGCGACTCGCTCCAGCGCGCGACGATCGAACGCCGCGATCCCTGTGGCGTCGCGCCAGAGGCGCGCACCATTCGAGGCGGTCGCGCGCATGGCCGGCTCGTCGGCGGCAACCTCGCGCTACTCGCCGCGCTCGCCGGCACGCCGTACGCCCCCGACTATCGCGGCGCACTGCTGGTGCTCGAGGACGTCGGCGAACCCGCCTACCGGATCGACCGCATGCTCGTGCAGCTCGCGCTCAGTGGTGCGCTCGCTCAGATCGCCGGACTCGTCGTCGGCCACTTCACGGAGACCACCCCCGCCAATGAGATTGTGCCGGACTCGCTCGACGACCTGGTGCGCGAAGCGGCCGAGATCGCCGGCGTGCCGGCGATTGCCGGTGTGCCGATCGGACATATCGACGACCAGTGGACGATCCCGCTGGGCGCCGACGCGGAGCTCGACGCCGATGCCCTGACTCTGTCCGTACATCAGATATGAGAACGGCCCCGCTCGTGCACCGAAGCAACGTCATGCCGGGAGAGCACGAATGAAGACGGCCAGAGACCTCTACACCGAAGCCAGGGCTCGCGTGACACAGATCGATGCGAAGGAGGCGTTGCGCCTGCACGGCGAAGGGCGCGCGACGTTCGTCGACGTGCGCGACCTCAACGAGGTCAACCTCGGCATGATCCCCGGCGCGATCCACCTCGACCGAGGACGCCTCGAGTCGAAAGTGGAAGAGGCAATCCAGCGCGATGCGACGATCGTGCTCTACTGCGCGGCCGGCAATCGCTCTGCCCTCGCCGCCGAGACGCTGCGCGACATGGGCTACACCGACGTCTGTTCGCTCGACTCCGGATTTCGCGGCTGGGTCGAGGCGGGGGGAGACATCCAGGAATGACCGGCCCGGGCGCTCCGCAGCCGATTGCGCCCGAACGCTTCGATCTGGAGGGAGCCGCGGGACGCACCATTCGTGGCGAGCTGCGCCTCGTGCCCGGCGCCACGGCGACCGTCGTGCAGGTGCACGGCTTCAAGGGCTTCTCGCGCTTCGCCTTCTTTCCGTATCTCGCCGGCCGGCTCGTCGCCGCGGGCATCAACGTCGTCAGCTTCAACTTCTCCGGCAGCGGGATCGGTCCCGACATGGAGAACTTCACCGACGCGGAAGCGTTCGAGGAGAACAGCTACACGCGCGAGCTGCACGATCTCGGGATCGTCCTCGCGCACGCGCAACGAGAGGGCTGGCTGGCCGCGCATCACGGGCTCTGGGGCCACTCGCGCGGCGGAGGCATCGCCATCCTGCGCGCGGCGCGCGACTCGCACGTTCATGCGCTCGCGACCTGGGCGGCGATCAGCACGGTGAAGCGCTGGCCATACGACGTCGCCGACGAATGGCGCGCGCGCGGCTATCTCGAGGTTCCCAACGCGCGCACGGGTCAGACCTTCCGTCTGCGCACCCGGGTGATCGACGAGGCCACCCAGCACGGCGACGGGATGCTCGACATCGGCGCCGCGGCGGAGTCGCTGCTCTGCCCCTGGCTCATCGTCCACGGCGCCGCCGACGAATCAGTGCACGCCGCCGAAGGCGAGCAGCTTGCCGCGCGGGCGGGCAGCAATGCGGAGCTCGTTCGCATTCCTGCCGCGACGCACACGTTCAACGTCGCGCATGGCATGACGTCCCCCTCACCGGAGCTCACCCAGGCGACGGAGCGCACGGTGCGCTTCTTCGCCGAGCGTCTCGCCGCGCTCGGCCGATGACGGTCACGGAGGAGCTCGACCGGCTCGCTACGCACCCCGTCGTCGTGCGACTCATGCGATCGCTCGCCGAGAATCCACCACGCATCGAGGAGCTCGGGCCCGGTGCGCGGCTCGCGGCGATCCTCCTCGCGCTGCGCGCACGCGCGGACGGCGAACCGGAACTGCTGATGATCAAGCGCGCCGAGGCCGTCGGCGATCCGTGGAGTGGCCACATCGCGTGCCCGGGGGGACGCATGGAGCCTGGCGATCATGACCTCGCCGTCACGGCCGTGCGCGAGACGTGGGAGGAGACCGGCGTCGACGTCGCGCGCGACGGCCGGCTGCTCGGACATCTCGATGACATCAGCCCGCGCACGCCCTATCTGCCACCGATCGTCATCCGTCCGTACGTCGGTCTCGTGCGCGCCGGTGTGGAGATCGTGCCGAGTGCGGAGGTCGCCGAGGCGTTCTGGGTGCCCCTCTCGGCGCTGCGCACCGTTGACGCATGGAGCATGGGCAGCGTCGTCGTGCGCGGAACGGCGACGCGCGTGAGCGTCTTCACACACGGCAAGCACACGGTCTGGGGGCTGACGGAGCGAGTGCTGCGTCAGCTGCTCACCTACATGGAGATTCCCGTCGGGACGTAGGCCGGGTCAGCGCTTCTCGCACATCAGTGCGAGCGTGTGCCCGTCCGGATCGCGCAGGAAGCACATCCACAGCTCGTGGTCCGGCATCTTCGCCACGAGATGCGGCGAGTCGATGAACGCCGCGCCGCGCGCGGACATCGCCGCGTGTTCGGCCTCGATGTCCGCGACACGGAAGTAGAGCACCGTGCTGGAGCCGGGCGTGAAGTCGCCCTCACCGGTGCTCAGCATCAGGCGGATGCCGTCGGAATCGAGAAAGGCGAGCGTCGGCGCGGGCGCGAAGAGAAAGCGCAGGCCGAGCGTATCACGATAGAACGCGACGCTGCGCTCGACGTCGCCCACGGTGAGCGCGATCTGTCCGATTGGCATCGACATGCGCCGAATGTACCCATGCCGTGCCGCTCCCGCACGTCCCCACGGCGCCAGGTGACTCCGCGCGTTATACCGTAGTCTTTGTGGCGTGACCCGCGCTCCCGACCTCAACGCGACGCCCCACGCCGAGCTCGAGTCCCGCATCCGCTCCGGCGACGTGCGCGCGTTCGAGCAGCTGTTTCGCGCGCACTACGCGTCGCTTTGCCGCTTCGCCTACCGCTACCTGCTCGACACTGGGCTCGCCGAGGACCTCGTCCAGGATCTCTTCGCGCATCTCTGGGCCGACCGCGCGCGCCTCGAGCTCCGCGGCAGCATCCGCGCGTATCTGTTCGCGGCGGTGCGCAACCGGGCGCTCAACATGCGGAAGCGTCAGCTCGTCGAGCACGACTGGATACGCGACGAGGCATTGCCAGACGTCCGCGCGCTGCATCGCCCACCGCTACCCGCCGATCGCGCCCTCGACACGGGCGAGCGCGACGCCGAGCTGCGTTCCGCCATCGAATCGCTCCCCGAGCGATGCCGCATGGTCATGCGCCTGCGCTGGCAGGAGCAGATGAGTCACGGCGAGATCGCGTCCATCATGGGCATCTCGCTCAAGGGAGTCGAGAATCAGCTCGCGCGCGGGCTGCAGGCCCTCCGGCTGCGCTTCGGGAGCGGCGAACGTTGAGCTGACCCGCGAGCGTGGGGTTTTTCGCCCGCAGGGTGTCTCACTCGGTAACGCTCATCCGAGGCTCGCGTGTCCGACTCGATCGACTGGCGCATCATCGACCGGCATCTCGCTGGTGACGCTTCCTCCGCCGACGCCGAGGCGCTGCGCCAGTGGCTCGCCGCCGACCCGCGCCATGCCCTGCTGCTCGACCAGCTGCGTTCAGTCTCCGCCCCCGACCGTTCGCTGGCGGGCGAGTCATGGAACGTCGACTCGGCATGGTCGCGTCTCACCGGCCGCCTGGCGGACGAGCGGCCGGCCAGTCATCTCGTGCTCGAGCGGACGCCCGCGTCTCGGCAGAGTCGTCGTGTCTCGTGGCGACTCGCCGCCGCGGCCACGACGGCTCTCGTCGCGGCCGGCGTCGTCGCGCTGCTCTGGAGCGCGCCGCGCGCTTCATCCGGAATCGCCAGCGCCCCATCGTCGCCGGTGCGTGAGGTCGCGTCGGCGCGCGCGCAGCAGACCCGCGTCACACTGCGCGACGGCACCCGCGTCGTGCTCAACGCTGGAAGCCGCCTTCGTTACTCCGCCGACTTCGACCGGCTCTCGCGTGACGTCGAGCTCGAGGGTGAGGGCTACTTCGACGTCGTGCACGATGCATCGCGTCCCTTCCGCGTGCGCATGCGCGGCGGCGTGGCGGAAGACCTCGGCACGCGCTTCGCCGTGCGCGCGTACGCGGACGGCGCGCCGCCGCAGGTCGTCGTCGCGCAGGGCAGCGTGTCGCTTGCGCGTGACGACGCTGGCATGGCGAAAGGCAAGCTGCTGCGCCCCGGCCAGCTCGGTCGCATCGAGCCGGATGGACGCATCAGCGTCGTGAGCGATGTCGACGTCGACCGGTGGATGAGCTGGACCGCCGGCGCCCTGGTGCTCGACGGTCTCTCGCTCGCCGAGGCGGCGACGGAGATTGGCCGGCGCTACGACGTGCGCGTGGTGGTGCCCGACGCGGCGCTCGCACGCCGGCGCGTGTCGGCGCGCTTTCACGACGCACCGCTCCCGAGAGTGCTCGACGCGCTCGCCGTCGCCCTCGGCGCACGCTGGTCGAACGACGGCGTCGCGATCGTGATTCTGAGAGCGGAGTGATGATCGTGCTCGACCCATCAACGTTGGTTTCACGCGGGGATCGCGGAGAACAGCTCAATGCTCGCGGAGAACGGCGACTGCATGCGGACAGGGTCATTGGCCACCCCCGCGTTCTCGCACTTCTCCGCGCTCTCAGCGTCCTGGCTTTTGCAGTCGTGGCGGTTCCCGGCAGCGTGAACGCCCAGGCCGATCCGCGCGCCGGATACATCCCACTCGGACCCGCGGCGACAGCACACTCGCTCGACGTGCCGGTGTCGCTCACCCTTACCGCGCCGTTGCGCGTCGTCGTTGCGCGGATCGCCGAACAGGCCGCGCTCAGTCTCACCTTCGACGACGCGTTGCCGGGGCTCGACTATCGCACCACTCTCCGCACGCTGCGGATGCCGGCGCGCGAGGCACTCGAGCGCGTGCTCCAGGGCACACCGCTACAGGCGTTGGTCTCGAGCGCGGGACAGGTCGTGCTCGTTCGTCGCGCGACGCGTCCTGCACGCTCGGCGCGTTTCGATGGGTTCATCCGCGATGAGGGATCGGGCGCCGCGATCGCGGGTGCGCGCATCGAGTTGATCGGCACACGCTTCAGCGCCTATTCCGGGGAGGACGGCGCGTTCGCCATGCGTGTTCCGTTCGGCGACTACGCCATGCGGGTCACTCGCATCGGCTACGAGCCGGTGATGCTCGCGATGGTGCGCATCCTTGACGATCCCGAGCGTGCGCCACTGACCGTGGGCATGCGACGAGGCACGCTGTCGCTCGCCGAGATCATCGTCACTCCCGGCTACTTCGGGCTTCTCCAGAGCAGTCTCGCGGCCCCGCAGTCGCTCTCGCGCGAGCAGCTCGAGACGATTCCACAGATCGGCGAGGACATCTACCGCGCCGTCTCGCGCCTCCCCGGCGTGTCGGCCGATGACTTCTCGGCCAAGTTCAGCGTGCGCGGCGGATCGGGCGACGAGCTGTATGTCTCACTCGACGGACTCGAGCTCGTCGAGCCCTTTCATCTCAAGGACATCGGCGGCGCGTTTTCCATCATCGACATCCAGGCGCTCGGCACTGCGTCGCTCACGACGGGGGGATTCTCCGCCGAGTACGGTGATCGGCTCGCCGGAGTGTTCACCCTCGAGACGGCCGATCCGCGCACCGATCGCGTGCGGACGTCCGTCGGCATGAGCCTCATGAACGCACGCGCCACGTCACAAGGTGGATTCGCCGGAGGAAAGGGCGGTTGGCTCGTCTCGGCGCGGCCGGGCTTCCTCGATCTCGCGCTCAAGCTCACCGACATCCGCGACTCCATCAAGCCGCGCTACTACGACCTGTTCGCCAAGGCGCAATACGATCTCGGACGCGGAGGCAAGGTCGCGCTGCACGCGCTCCGCGCGAAGGACGACTTCCGCTACGCGCAGCGCAACGAGCCGAGCATCTCCAGCGACTACGCGAGCAGCTACGCGTGGCTCACCTGGGACGCAGCCTTCGGCTCGAAGCTCCAGATGCGCAGCGTGGTGTCGGGTGGCTTGCTCGACTGGCAGCGTCGCGGCGAGATGACGGGCAAGGCGGTGCTGCCTGCGCGGATCCAGGACGATCGTTCGCTTCGCCGCGTCGGTGTGCGCCAGGACTGGACCCTCGACGTCGCGCCCCGGGTGCTGCTCAAATGGGGCCTCGACGCGAAGCGCGAGTCGGCCTCGTACGATTACTTCAGCGCCACCACGGTGAGCGCGCGCGACACGATCTCGCTCGATCGCTCCGACACGACGACTGTCGTCGCCGCGCCGCACGGCGACAAGCTCGCGCTCTACCTCGCGCCGCGGGTACAGCTCCTGCCCTCGCTCACGATGGAGCTCGGAGTCCGCTACGATCGTATCTCGCACGTCGACGAGTCGATCGTCAGTCCGCGCCTCAACGTGTCATGGGAGCCGAAGTCCGGCACTACGTTGCGCGCCGCATGGGGGAGGTACAGCCAGTCCCAGGCGCTGTTCGGCCTCCAGGCGGAAGATGGCGTGGCGACCTTCTCGCCGTCCGAGCGCGCGGAGCAGCGAGTCGTCGGGCTCGAGCAGGCGCTGCCCTTCGGTCTCACTGGCCGCGTCGAAGCGTACGAGCGTCGTCGCACTCGAAGCCGGTCGGAGTTCGTGAACGTCGGCGGTGACATTCTTCTCTTTCCCGAGCTCTCGTGGGATCGCGTGCGCGTCGATCGCGACGGGGGGCGCGATCGTGGGCTCGAGCTTCAGGCATCGCGCGGCAATGGCCAGCGCACCGATTGGTCGGTGAGCTACGCACTGGCGTCATCACGCGACAGCATCGGCGGGCGCATGGTGCCGCGCAGCATGGACCAGCGACACGCCGTGCACGCCGACTGGTCGTTGAAACCGACGAGCAACGCGTGGCGCCTCAGTGTTGGAGGCGTATGGCACTCGGGCTGGCCGACGACGCCGACGTTGGTCGCCGTGGACACGCTGGCCGACACGCCCTCCCGCTTCTCCATCCATGTGGACCGGACGCCGGGCGAATTGAACACCCTCAGGCTTCGAGCGTACCATCGGATCGACGCACGGTGGACCCGCTACTTCGACACGCCGCGTGGTCGCGTCTCCATCTTCGGCGAGGTCTACAACCTCCTCGGCACGGTGAACGCGCGAGGCCTGTTCAAGCAGGTCGAAGTGCACGGCCGGATCGTCTCGATCACGAACGGCGAGATCACGCAGTGGCCGAGGCTGCCGATCGCGGGGTTCACCTGGGAGTTTTGAGAAGGGCGGTGGGGAGTGGGGGGTGAACGGCAAATGACCTCGGGAGGACTTGAGCTCCCGACGCCCTTGGTTCGCCACCCCCCACCCCCACCCCCCACCCACCACCCCCCACCCCCCCACCGCTCGTCAAACTAACTCTTGCGTTATCCCGGCCTCGAAATATGTTTAGGTGATCCTAAATCGACCGAGCCCGTCTGCGGTCCGTTCCGGCTTCCCTGACGCAAGCACCAAATGTCCGCGATCCATCCCGTTCTACCGCCGGAACTTAGCCCTCCTCCTCCGCCCGACGAAGGGTGGCGGCGGGCGCGCGTCGCGCCAAGCCTCGCCGAAGTCTACCGCAGCGTTCCGGTCGCCGGCGCGACCAAGTGGCGAAAGATTCTCGCCTTCGCCGGACCCGGCTATCTCGTCGCGGTCGGTTACATGGACCCGGGCAACTGGGCGACCGACCTGGCCGGCGGATCGCGATTTGGCTACACGCTGCTCAGCGTCATCCTCATCTCCAACCTCATGGCGGTCCTGCTTCAGGGGCTCGCCTCCAAGCTCGGGATCGTCACCGGGCGCGACCTCGCCCAGGCCTGCCGCGACCACTACAGCACGCCCGTCGTCTGGGCGCTCTGGATCCTCTGCGAGATTGCCATCGCCGCCTGCGACCTGGCCGAGGTGATCGGATCGGCCATCGCCCTCAACCTGCTGTTCGGCATCGCGCTGCCGGTCGGTGTGTTGATCACTGGCCTCGACGTGCTCCTGCTCCTCTACCTCCAGAACAAGGGCGTACGAGTGCTCGAGGCACTCGTCATCACGCTCGTCGCGACGGTCGGCATCTGCTTCGCCTTCGAGCTCGTCCTCGCGCGCCCCGACCTCGCCGGTGTCGCCGCCGGGTTCATTCCCACCACCGACATCCTCGCCGACCGCGAGAAGCTCTACATCGCCATCGGCATCCTCGGCGCGACGGTCATGCCGCACAACCTCTATCTGCACTCGTCCATCGTGCAGACGCGAAGGTACGACGAGAACTCCGCCGGGAAGCGTGAAGCCGTGCGCTACGCCTTCGTCGATTCCACCATCGCGCTCTCGATGGCGCTGTTCATCAACGCCGCCATCCTCATCGTCGCCGCCGCGAGCTTCCACACCTCGGGCCACGCCGAAGTCGCCGAGATCCAGGACGCCTACAAGCTGCTCACCCCGCTCCTTGGCGCCGGCGCCAGCACGATGTTCGCCCTCGCGCTCCTCGCCTCCGGTCAGAACTCGACGCTCACCGGGACGCTCGCCGGCCAGATCGTCATGGAAGGCTTCCTCAACATCAGGATCCGTCCCTGGCTGCGCCGGCTCATCACGCGACTCATCGCGATCGTGCCCGCGGTCATCGTCGCGATCATCGGCGGAGAGTCCGGGACGGCAAAGCTGCTCATTCTGAGTCAGGTGGTGCTGAGCCTACAGCTATCGTTCGCCGTCTTCCCGCTGGTAATGTTCACCTCGAACAAGCTCAAGATGGGCGAGTTTGTGAACCCGGTTTGGCTGAAGGTGCTGGCGTACCTGGTGGCGACGGTGATCGCCGCGCTGAATGTGTGGCTGCTCTTCCAGACAGTGCGGCAGTGGCTCGCTTAGGCGAGCTGCCCACACACCGCTTCACCCCCCACTCCCGCCGCCATGTACGCACGCATCCTCGTTCCGCTCGAGCACTCCGACTATGACGACGCCATCATGTCGCACGTGTGCTCGCTCGCTCGGCTCTGCAGCTCCTCCGTCGTCCTGATCCACGTCGCCGATGGATGGGCGGCGCGCAACCAGGAGGGCCTCGCGCTGCGCGAGAGCGCCGAGATGAAGGACGACCGCGAATACATCGAAAAGCGTCGCGACGATCTCGAGGCGGAGGGCATCACCGCCGAGTGTGTGCTCGCCGGCGGAGATCCGGGCAGCGAGATCGCTGCGGCGGCCGATCGGGAGGGGTGCGATCTCGTCGCGATGAGCACCCATGGCCACAAGGGCGTGCAGGACTTGCTGCGCGGCAGCGTCGCCAACGAGGTACGCCACCGCACGACGGTGCCGGTCTTGATGGTCCGCGGCAAGCCGCGCAAGGTCAAACCAACGTGACCTCGAGCCCCGCGCCGCAGCCGCTCACCGGTCCGGTCGAGGACTACCTCAAGGCGATCTACGACCTGGAACGCGGTGAACCGGCGACGACGAACGACATCGCGCTCCGGCTCGACATCTCCCCCGCGTCGGTGAGCGGCATGGTGCGCCGCCTCGCCGATCAGGGGCTCATCACCCACGAGCCGTACCGCGGCGTGCGGCTCACGCAGGACGGGCGCCGCGCCGCGCTCCGCACGCTGCGCCGGCACCGCATTCTCGAATGCTATCTCACCGAGGTGCTCGGCTATCCGTGGGACCGCGTGCACGACGAAGCCGAGCAGCTCGAGCACGCCGCGTCGGAAGAGCTGATCGAGCGAATGGCCTCCGCGCTCGGCAACCCGCTGCATGATCCGCACGGCGCGCCGATTCCCACTCGCGACGGCGTCGTGGAGGAGGCCGTGCTGCGCACCCTCGCCGACGCGGGGGCAGGGGACCGGCTTCGCGTGCGCCAGGTGATGGACGACGATGCCGAGCGACTACGCTACCTGGCCGAGCTCGGCATCCGGCCTGGCGCGATGGTGCGCATCCTCGATCGCGCGCCATTCGACGGACCGATCACGCTCTGGGTGGATCAGGGCGGCGTCGGCGTCACGCGCGCGATCGGTCCATCCATCGCGTCGCAGGTCTTCGTGGAGCCACTCGGCGCCGAGTGAACGAGAGGAGCGCGCCGGAACGCGACTTGCCGACGTCGTGCGTTCATGGCGAAGGGCCTCAAGGAGGAACGCATGACCGCACGACCGATCGTCAGCGATCCGGAGACGGGAATTCCGGATCTCATCCGGCGACTGACTGAGGATTCGAAGCGTCTCGTCACCGACGAGGTGCACCTCGCCAAGATCGAGGCGAAGGAGAGCGTACATCGCGCCTCGCGGGGCGCGCTGTGGATGGCGCTCGCCTTCGGCGTCTCGATCATCATGCTGGTCGCGTTCACCGTGTTCGTCGCCACGCTCATCGGCCGGATCCTCAACGGGCATATGTGGGCGGGCGCGATCATCACGGGCGTTCTCGAGCTCACGCTCGGCGCCTGGCTTCTCAAGCGCGGCCTGTCCACCTACGCCGCACCGTCGTACACCCTCGAGGAGACGCGGCACGACATCAAGGACACCGCGCACTGGGCCAGCTCGCAACGCAGAGGCTAGCAACGGGCATGAACGGGCTTGGGGAACGAGCGCGTCATTCTGCGCGTTCGCCTCGCGTCGCCGTGATCTTTCGCCTCGCTCTCCTCCTGCTCGTCCTCGCCCTGCGCGCCGTTCCCGCGCAGCAGGGTGAACGATCTGTAGCAATAGACAGTCGCCTCGCCGCCGACGCCGCGCTCACCGTCGGCGATCGCGTGGTGGTGGCTCCCGCGCCCGGCCTTGCCGGCGACACCGTCGCCATCGCGGCCATCGTCCAGCGTCGCGCCGACCCCGCCGAGATCGCGCGCGGCGAGTACCGGATCCGGATGCACCTCGGCCAGCTGCAGGAGCTGCTCGGCTACGGCGATCGCGTCGACCGCTTTGCCGTCGGTACCCGTTCGCCCGCCGCCACCGCCGATGCGATCGCGCGCATCAACGCCGCGGCGTTCGGGTTCCACGCGCACCGATCAGCCGACGTCGCCGTCGAGACGTCGAAGACGTTCGCCGTGGTGTCCCGCTTTCACCGCGCCATCGGCGTCATCACCATCGTCGCGAGCGCGATCTTCCTGCTGTGCATCATGCTGCTCAAGGTGGACGAGCGGCGGCGCGACGTCGCCGCGCTCAAGCTCATGGGCATCTCCGCGCCGACGATCGTGAAGAGCGTCGTACTCGAGGCGTCGGCCATCGCCGTCCTCGGCAGCGTGATCGGCGTCGGTGTGGGGCTCACCGCGTCGTGGATCGTCAACCGTCACTATCAGGCGGTCTATCGCACACCGCTCCGCTTCTCGCTCGTCACGGGCGACATCGTGCTGCTCGCCGTGGCGTTGTCGCTGGTGCTCGGCGTCGCGGCGGGTTGGCTCGCTGCGCGGCGCCTGGTCCGCACGCCGCCGCTCGCTCTCTTCGGGCGATAGCGATGATCTTCACGCTCGCCCTTGCGTCGCTCGTCCGCCATCGCGCGCGCACCGCCCTCGCGATCCTCGGCGTCGCCGTCTCATCGGCGATGCTGCTCGACATGGTCATGTTGTCGAGCGGGATGCGCGAGTCGTTCCGCGGCCTGCTGCTCTCGCAGGGATTTCAGCTCCGGCTCTCGCCCAAGGGCACCCTTCCATTCGACACGGAAGCGACCATCCGCGACGCCGACAGCCTCGTTGCGCTCGTGCGCGCGCGGCCCTCGGTCCAGGCGGTGAGCCCGGTACTCGGCGGGCAGCTTCACTTTCCTCTCGCGTCGGGAGCCGTGACCGCCGCGGCGCTCGGGATCGAGCCGTCCGTGCAGGGCGACTACGAGCTGATCGGCGGACGCAACCCGACGGCCGACGACGAGATCGTCGCGAACGACGCGCTGCTCCGAGCGATCGGTCGCACGGTCGGCGATACGGTGCACGCCGCCGCCGGCTACGATGCGCAGCTCCGCGCACTGTCCGGCGAGCGGACCGTCCGCATAACGGGCCGAGTGCGATTCATCTATCTGGCGCTCGATCAGCGCGCCGCCGCACTCCCCATCGCCGCACTGCGCGCGATGAACGGCGCCGAGATGGCGGGCCGAGTGTCGGTCACGATGGTGCGCGTGCGGCCGGGCGTCGACGTCGAGGGAGAGCGGGCGGCGCTCGAGCGACTGTTGCCACGCGTCACGGTCATCTCCACTGCCAAGGCACTCGAGCAGGTGGACGAGCGCCTCAGCTACTTTCGCCAGCTCGCCGTCATCCTCGGTGCGGTCAGTCTCGTCGTCGGCTTTCTGCTGGTGACGACACTGGTCACGGTGTCGGTGAACGAGCGCATCGGCGAGATCGCCGTCATGCGCGCCATCGGGGTGAAGCGCTGGCGCATCGTCGCCCAGATCGTGCTCGAGGCCGCGGCGATCATGCTCGTCGCCGCGCCGATGGGGCTCGGCCTCGGCCTCGTCACGGCGCGCTATCTCAATTCGATCCTCGCGCGCTTTCCCGGGTTGCCGGAACGGATCGACTTCTTCCTCTTCCAGCCGTCGGCCGCGGGAACGGCGCTGGGCCTGCTCGCCGCGTGCGGCGTGCTCGCCGGCATCTATCCCTCGTGGCGCGGCGCGTCGCTGCCCATCGCCACCACGATGCGTCAGGAGGCCGTCGGATGACGCCGACGGTCGAGGTGGTGGAGCTGGTGCGCGAGTATTGCATGGGCGACGAGGTCGTACAGGCTCTCAAGGGCGTCTCGTTCACCGTACACCAGACGGACTACGTCGCCATCGTCGGTCCGTCGGGCTGCGGCAAGAGCACACTGCTCAACCTCCTCGGCGTGATCGATCGTCCCACCTCGGGGCAGGTGTCGATCGCCGGCGAGCGCGTCGATCGGCTGACCGACTCGCGCGCGACCGATTTTCGGTTGCGCCGCATCGGGTTCGTGTTCCAGCGTTTTTATCTCCTGCAGGCGCTCACGGCGCGCGAGAACATCGAGCTTCCGCTCGCCGAAGCGGGACTGGCCGGCAGCGAGCGGCGCGATCGCGCGCTGGAGTTGCTCGAGTATGTCGGCCTGCGGAAGCGTGAGAAGCACCGTCCGTCGCAGCTCTCGGGCGGCGAACAGCAGCGCGTCGCCATCGCGCGGGCGCTCGCCAACCGTCCTGCCTTGCTGCTCGCCGATGAGCCGACCGGAGAGCTCGACGCGCGCACCGGCGCCGAGATGATCGCGCTGTTCGAGCGGCTCAACGCCGACGGGACGACGATCGTCGTCGTCACGCACGACGAGGAGCTCGCGCGCGCCGCCAAGCGCATGATTCACATGCGCGATGGATTGATCGTCAGTGACGAGCGAACCCGATGATCCGCCTGCTCGCCGTCCGCAACCTCACGCTCAAGCCGTGGCGCACGCTGTTTCTCCTGTTCGGCTTCAGCATGGGCGTTGCCGTGATGATCGTGCTGCTCTCGATTGGCGAAGCGCTGCTCGATCAGTCCAGGGACGAGAAGCTCGTCGGTGGCGGATCGATCACCGTGCTTCCCGAAGGCGTGGACATCGAGGTCCTCAAGACGGGCGGCCTCGGCGGCCTCTTCTTCTCGATCGATCACGCGCGCTTCGTCCATCAGCAATTGCTTGCCGCGCCGCGGATGCGCGACGTCGTCACCGCCGCGGCGCCGCAGATCGAGGGCAAGCTCGTCTACCTGCGCACCGCCGACGGCCAGGAGCGACCCGTGCGCGCGTCGGCCGACATTCCATCGCTGACCGCCGCCGTGGGCGCCGGTCCCACGCTCACGAGCGGCGCATGGGTCGACGACACGCTCGATCGGCGGTGGCGTGCGCCGACGGCGTTCGAGCTCCGTCACGAGATCGATCATTTTCACAATCCGCCGCCCGAGGTGGCCGGCGATTCGAGCTGGGCCGAGTGGCACTACTTCAACGTGCTCGAGCCCGATGGGCGTCGATGGGCATTCGTCTCGTTCATCGTGGCTGGCGCCGTCGGAGACAGCGTGGGGCGATGGGGTGGGCAGCTCCTCGTCACGCTCCACGAGCAGGGCCGGCCGGCGCGCCGATTCACGAGCACGGCGCCAGCGAGTGGCGTGCGGTACTCGCTCACCAAGGCCGACCTCCGCATCGGCGACGCGAGCGTCGAGGTACGGCCCGACGGGCGGTACGCCGTGCGCGGCTCCGCGCGCGAGGACGGCACGAACGCTCCCCTCACGCTCAATCTCGTCGTCTCGCCCGCGCCTGGCGCGTACTTCCCCGGCGCCGCGCTCACGACCGGCGTGGTGAGCGGGTACGTCGTTCCTGCGCTGCGAGCCGACGCGTCGGGCTCGATCTGCGTCTCGAGCGCGTGCCTGCGCTATGACCACGTGCAGGCGTATCACGACCACAACTGGGGCGTGTGGCGCGGTGTGACGTGGGAGTGGGGCGCCGCGCGCGCCGGCCAGTACACCTTTCTCTACGGACGCGTCGAGCCGCCCGACAGCATCGCGACGACGCAGCCGCTCTTCGTGTATCTCGTGGACTCGGCGGGTTTTCTGAGTCTGTTCCGGCCGCGGCGCATCGACTACGTGGATGGCCGCACGACGATCGTTGGCGGCGTGAAGATCCGCACGCCGTCCGCGGCGCAGATGGTGGATGTGCGAGGCGACGACACGCTGCGCATCACGATGGCGATCGACGACGCGTCGGCGAGCGACACGCGCGGCGCGACGGTGGAGCGGGGCGAAGGGCTCACGGCGCGACGGCTCGGCCGTCCGTACTTCGTGCAGATGAAGGGCCGAGCGACGATTTCGGGACGAATACGAGGAACCCCGCTCGCGGGATCGGGAGCGGGGTTCTTCGAGACCTACCGTTGAGGTGCCAGCGGCCCTGATGCCGTCACGGCGTCAGCGAGAGTCCAGCCGTCGGGTGGAGTCGGTCGAGTCGGGCCCCGGCTTGGAGGCAGGGTTCCCGTCCACACGATCCTTCATGTCGTCCACGACGTTCGCCGCCTTGTTGCCCGCGTTCGCGACACCGGACGCCGCGTGGTCGACCGTGCGCCCGGCGGCGTTGCCGACGTTGTGCATGGCGCTGTCCGCCGTCGTCGCGATGGCGCCCAGCGTGGAGCGGCCGCGGTTGTAGCCTTCACTCGCGTACCCGCTCACGCTCGACCAGTCGCCGCTCTTCTGCGGATTGCTGTTCCAGCCACGCTGCAGGTCGCTCTCGACCTCGTTCCAGTTGCGGTTCGTGTAGTCTGGATTGTGCGCGGCGATGTGCCCGAATTGATACGCCGGGCGCGCGTCGTCGAAGCCACGATCGGCCAGCCGATTCGGCGCCGACTCGAAGTGCGTGCGGTAGTGCGTGTCGTCGTCGGTCGTGAGCGTGCCGGCCGCTTCCGTGATTGCGCGACCCGTCCACCATCCACCCATCGCGCCGGCGATGCCGCCGATCAGAGTGCCCACCGGGCCCGCCATCGATCCAACGGCCGCGCCCGCGAGCGCTCCGCCGATTCCGCCCACGCCCTCACCCACTTCATCCGCGATGCTCGGGTTGCTGTCGTGCTTGCCCAGCGCGTTGTCCTTCGCGCGCTCGATGCGACCGTCGGTCGAGTCGTTGATGTTTCGGTTGTCCATGTGGATTCCCCCAGTGATGGTGATCGAACGTGCACGCGGTAAGGGCAAGTTCGGGACCCTGACAAATGACGCACGCGAAGATCACGGAGTCGCCGCAACCGGCCTGAGCCTTCGAAGTTAGGCAACCAAAAGGTTGCTCATCGTTCAGCGTCATGCTATCATGCAACCATTCGATTGCATGAACTCGTCGTTCATCCTCCACCCCCGCTCCCTCATGTCCGACCGCATCGAGAAGCGCATCGTCCTCCGGGCTCCCATTGATCGCGTCTGGCGCGCCATTTCCGACGCGCCGTCGTTCGGTGAATGGTTCGGCGTCGACTTCGCCGGGGCGAAGTTCGCCGCCGGCCAGCGCGTGCGGGGCAATGTCACGAACACGGGCTACGAGCATCTCGTCATGAACGTGCTCGTCGAAGCCATCGAGCCTCCGCGGCTCTTGTCGTTCCGATGGCATCCCGATGCCACGGACGCTGCCGCCGACTACGAGCACGAGTCCACGACCCTGGTCGTCTTCGAGCTGCAGGAGGCCGACGGCGGCACGCTGCTCACTCTCGTGGAATCAGGCTTCGACGCGCTGCCCGAGTCGCGCCGAGCGAGCGCGTTCCGCGGCAATGACGCGGGATGGGACTCTCAGATGAAGCGAGTGGAGCGCTATGTCGCCGGCACGCCGTAAGTCTGCCGCCGCCGCGCGCTCGTTCCGCGCGCCGCGCGACTTCCGTCGCGGGGCCCCGGTCTTCGCCGCCCTCGGCGACGACGTGCGTCTGGCCCTCGTGACCCGACTCTCCGCGCGCGGTCCGATGTCGACGATGCGGCTGAGCGAAGGCGCTGGCGTCACCCGGCAGGCGGTGTCCAAGCACCTCGAGGTCCTCGCCGGCGCGGGCGTCGTGCACAGCACCCGTCAGGGCCGCGAGAGGATCTGGGAAGTCGACTCCGCGCCGCTTCATGCCGCGCAGGAGTGGCTCGACGCCATCTCGCGCGATTGGGACCGCGCATTGTCGAGACTGAAGGCGTTCGTGGAGGAGTGATCTGTCTTTCGCACCAGCGAATTGCGCCGGGCGCGAGCTGAGGGAAACCGCTTCACGAGTCAATCCCGGGTGTGAGCGGCGTTCCGAGCGTCGCGCGAAACGGACCTGTCTTGACAGCACCCCGCTGCGTGCGCCGATTGTCTCTCCATGACCGCGCGCATCCGCCTCGGCACGCAGGGCTGGAACTACGATGCCTGGGTCGGGCCATTCTTTCCGCCCGGCACACGTCCGGTGGACTACCTGACCGTGTTCGCGCGCGCGTTCGACACGGTCGAGGTGGACTCGACTTTCTACGCCGTACCCGCCGCCAGGACGGTGCGTGGCTGGTACGACCGCACGCCGTCCGGCTTTACCTTCGCCCTCAAGCTGCCGCAGGAGATCACGCACGAGCGGCGCCTGCGCGACGCAGACGACGTCGCCGAGCTGTTCTACGAGCGTGCGCGCGAGCTCGGCGAGAAGCTTGGCCCGGTGCTCATCCAGCTCGGTCCGGATTTCGGTCCGTCCGAGCTCCCCGCACTGGCCAATCTGCTGCCGAAGCTTCCAGCCGACATCCGATTCGCCGTCGAGTTCCGGCATCGCGGGTGGATCAACGACGGCGTGTTGGCGCTCCTCGCCGAACACCGCGTGGCGCTCGCGCTCTCGGACGGACGATGGATCCCGCGGAAGCAGATGCTCTCCCTCGCCTCACGTCCCACCACCGATTTCACCTACGTCAGATGGATGGGCCCCGACCGCGACATCGTCGACTACTCGCGCATTCAGGTCGACCGGACGCGCGAGCTCGAGTCATGGGCCGGCGTGCTCTGGCCGCTCGCAAAGCTCAAGGTCAAGGTGTACGGGTACGTGAACAATCACTTCGCCGGTCATTCCCCCGAGAGTGTCCGCGCGTTGCAGCAGCAACTCGGCATGACACCCGTCGACCCGTCCACACTGGGCGAACAGATGTCGTTGTTTTGAGGGATGCGGGATGCGGGATGCGGGATGCGCACCTCCGCACTACGCACCCCGCACCCCGCACCCCGCACTACGCCAGCGGCAGCGTCAAGGTGAACGTCGAGCCGGTGCCGAGCTCGCTCGTCGCCGTGATGTCGCCGGCCATCCTGCGAGCCAACGTTCGGCTGATCGAGAGCCCGAGACCGATCCCGTCGCGCTGCGACGCCGTGCTGCCGCCGAGCTGGACGAACGGTTCGAAGACCGACGCGAGCTTCGAGGCCGGGATGCCGACGCCCGTATCGCTCACGTGTACCTCGGCCAGCGACGCGTCGGTCGCGGAGTAGACGGCGTCGATCGTGATTCGCGCGCCTTTTGGCGAGAACTTGATCGCGTTGCCGACGAGATTGTGAAGGATCTGCTGCAGCTTCTCCGCATCGGCCTGAACCACGATCACTTCGCCCACCGGGGGCGCGACGACGGTACACTCGATCCCGCGTGCGGCGGCGAGCGGCGCGAGCATCGCCACGACGTCGCCGATGACCGTCGCAATCGGCAGATGTTCGATGTCGTAGTGCAGGTGATCGGCGTCGACGCGCGCGCCGTTGAGCAGGTCGTTGATCATCGCGAGCAGATGACGCTGGCTGCGTTGCACGCGGGCGAGCGCCTCGCGCTGCGCCGCGTTCACCGGACCGTGAAGTCCCATCTCGATGAGCTGCGCGTGACCGCCGATGGCGTTCAGCGGCGTGCGCAGCTCGTGACTCATCGACGAGAGGAACTCGCTCTTTGAACGATTGGCCGCCTGTGCCCCGCGGAGCGCGTCGCGCAACGACTCCTCCAGCTCTCGCCGGTGCTCGAGCTCCGTCTCGAGTGCCCGCGCGCGTTGCTGCAAGAGAGCGATCTCACGCAGACGTGAATTCTCGTCCATCTGCATGTAGCGCTCGGTCGGCACGACGTGCGAATGCTGATCGCAGATCGCGCGCAGCGGCGCGTCGTGCGTGTCGTGCACGAAGCTGCCGAGCCTGTACGCACACAACAGCGAGAAGTTGTACACGTTCGCGAGCTCGTTCCACAGCTCCTCGAGAGCGAGCGCGCCCTCGAGGTTCCCGCGGCGCCAGAGGATATCCACCATCTCTCCGAACGCGAGCACGGGCTTCCGCGGTCCGACGCCTTCGCCGAAGCGGACGTCGCTCCCGAGCAGTCCATCCACCGCCGCGCGAAAGCGACCGCCATCAGGCAGCGCGCCAACCATGAACGCCGCGAGCAGATCCTCCGCGTCGAGCAGGATGACCTGCCCGTTCGTCGTTGCGCGTTCCACGTCGAACCCTTTCCCGTGGAGCCCCTCGGAAAACGACGCACGATGCTCCGGCGTGGTGATGGCCACGGCGCGCTGTCCATTGACCAGCCCCGAGGCGAAGAAATCCACGACCGTCTCGGAGAGAAAACGATCGTCCTCGTAGAGCTGCACGGAGTGCCCATGCGCCGACAGGGTCCGTCCGTGGTCGGAGCGGGGACGGGTCGCGTGCGGGGTCACGGCGCGCGGTGTTTCATGTGGCTGCGGGATGGCTCGATGAGCCGAGGCGGACATGCGAAGCATGGCTTCGACAAATGCGCAAAGCATGCCGTTGTCGGCGCGCGTCCGTAGATTGCCTCTATGTCACGTCGTACCATGATGTTCTGCGTCTTTGCCGTGCTCGCGGCCGGTCTGTTTGCTCGGTTGGGGGTCTGGCAGCTTGCAAGACTGCATGAGAAAATGCAGCAGAATCAGGCGATCGCCCAACAGCAGGGGTCCGGGCCGGTCGCGCTCAGCGCGCTGTCGCGCGACACGGCCGCGGCGCACTATCGAGCCGCCACGGTGAGTGGGCGGTTCGACTACGACCATGAGCTGGTCCGGAGTGGCCGAACGCACCAGGGCTCCCCGGGGGTGGACCTGGTCACGCCAGTTCGCCGCCCCGGTTCCGATACGGCTGTGCTCGTCAACAGGGGCTGGGTCTATTCGCCCGACGGAGGCCGAGTTGATCGCGCCCGATGGCGCGAGGCCGACACGGGTACCGTGATCGGGTACGTCGAGCTCTATGCCCCCGATGCGGGGACCACGACCTCGGCCGCCGATCCGCGCATCGTCCGTCGCGTCAGCCGGGCCGAGATCGCGTCCAAGATCCCATATCCGGTGGCGCCATACTATCTGGTTGCCACCGGAGACACGGCCGATGGGGCGCACCCCGCGCGCCATGCGATTCCCGCGCTCGACGACGGACCACACCGGAGCTATGCCATCCAGTGGTTCGCTTTCGCGGCAATCGCCCTCGCCGGCGCGGTGATGGTTGTCCTGCGTGAGCGAAATCCAGGCGGCGGTCGATACGGCCCGTCCGATGCAACGGTGGAGCGCGGCTCCTAGCTTCTCCCCAGCCCAAACGCCGAGCGTTTCATGGCCGAGCAATCCGCCTCCGCAAGCCTCGCCACCGAGAAAGAAGCCCGGGACATCGCCGAGGCGGCTCGCGAGAGCGAATGGTCCGCACCGAGCTTCGTCCGCGAGCTCTTTCTGGGCCGGTTTCGGCTGGATCTCATTCACCCACACCCGGTGAAGCACGACGCGGCCGAGGCCGCGCGGGCAAAGTCGTTCCTGGAAAAGCTGCGCAGCTTCCTCGAACGCGTCGACGCGGACATGATCGACCGCACGGGCGAGATTCCGGAAGTGTACGTGCAGGAGCTCCGCGACTTGGGCGCGTTCGGGATCAAGATCCCCGTCGAGTACGGAGGGCTCGGACTCTCCTACATGAGCTACACGCGCGCGCTTGCGATGGTGGCGACCAGGGACGCGTCGATGTCCGCGCTGCTCTCCGCCCACCAGTCGATCGGACTGCCGCAACCGCTCCATCTGTTCGGCAGTCCAGAGCAGAAGCAGCGCTACTTCCCACGCCTGGCCAAGGGCGCGATCTCCTCGTTCGCGCTCACCGAGGTGGACGCCGGCTCCGATCCGGCGAACATGCGCACGACCGCCACGCCGAGCGAGGACGGGACGTACTGGACGTTGAACGGCGAGAAGCTCTGGTGCACGAATGTCACGCGTGCGGAGCTCATCGTCGTGATGGCGCGCACTCCCGACTCGAGCGCTGCCGGGAAGAGCAGGAAGCCGATCACCGCCTTCATTGTCGAGGTCAACTCACCTGGCGTCGAGGTCGTGCATCGCTGTCGGTTCATGGGATTGAAGGCGCTCGAGAACGGTGTGGTGCGATTCACCGACGTGCGGGTTCCGTCGGAGAACATCCTCTGGGGAGAGGGGAAGGGGCTCAAGCTCGCGCTGATCACGCTCAATACCGGTCGGCTCGCCCTGCCCGGGAGCTGCGCCGCCATTGCCAAGTCCATGCTGCAGGTGGTGCGCGCGTGGGCGAACGAGCGCGTGCAGTGGGGACGTCCAATCGGCCAGCACGACGCGATCGCGCAGAAGATCGCGCTGATGGCGGCGAACACCTTCGCCATGGAGTCGGTCAGCGAGCTCGTTGTCGCGTTGGCCGATCGCGGGAGCAACGACATCAGGCTCGAGGCGGCGGTCACGAAGATGTGGACCAGCGAGGCGGGCTGGCGCATCGTCGACGACGCCCTTCAGATCCGCGGAGGGCGCGGCTACGAGACCGCGGACTCGCTGCGCGCGCGCGGCGAACCCGCAATTCCGATCGAGCGCGCGATGCGCGACTTCCGCATCAACCTGATCTTCGAGGGCACGTCGGAAGTCATGCGGCTGTTCATCGCACGCGAAGCGGTGGACCATCACTTCAAGACGGCGTTCGCCCTCGTCGACAAGGGCTCGTCGGGCAAGGAGAAGGTCGCCGCGCTCGGCCGCATGGCGAAGTTCTACCCTGGCTGGTATCTCGCGCGCTGGATTGGGCGTGGTGCCGTCCCCGGCACGTACGGTGAGTTTGGTTCCCTCGCGCGGCATCTTCGCTGGGCGGAACGACACACGCGCCATCTCGGACGGATGCTCTTTCACGCGATGGCGCGCTTCGGGCCCCGGCTCGAGCGTCGACAGATGGTCCTGTTCCGCGCGGTGGACATCGGCGCCGATCTCTTCGCCATGACGGCGACGTGCGTGCGCGCTCGCATGCTCGAGCAGCAGGGCAATCGAGAGGCGATCGAGCTGGCCGATCTGTTCTGCCGCGAGGCTCGCGAGCGAATCGCGACGAACTTCGATCGCTTCTATGGCAAGAACGACCGCACGATGTCCAAGGTCTCGCGGCACGTGCTCGCCGGCTCGCATGCGTGGCTGGAGGAAGGGATCATCGGAATGGCGTCGGATGTGCCGGGTCCGAGTGAAGCGACTGGCGACGCGAAGGCGCAGCGCCCGCGACGCACGGAAGGGGTTGGCGTCGGATGAGGCGCGCGAGTGCGCCCGACCGAAAGACCATCACGACGAACGCCTCGGGCTCCAGAGCCCGAGGCGTTCGTGCACGTTCGACGAAGCGGAACGACTAGTTGCCGCCGCTCGACGCCTTGGCCTTGAGCGTCTCGTTCGCGTAGATCGCCACTTCGACTCGGCGATTCTTCTGTCGGTCTGTCTCGCTGTCGTTGGATGCCACCGGCTCAGACTCGCCACGGCCCATCGAGCGCAGCCGCGCGCGCGACACGCCCTGCGCGACGAGATAGTTCGCCGCGGAAGCCGCGCGCTTCTCGGACAGTGTCATGTTGTAGCTGTCGGAGCCCTGCGCGTCGGTGTGCCCAACGATCAGGAGGTCGGTGCCCGGATACTTGTCCAGGCTCGCCGAGAGCGACGAGAGATTGTCCTTCGCCGGCGCACGGAGCACGTCGGAGTCGTAGTCGAACAGCAGGCCGGACTCGAACGTCACCTGGAGCCCCTCGCCGACGCGCTCCACGACGGCGCCGGGAATGTTCTGCTTGAGCTCCTTGGCCTGCTGATCCATCTGGTGCCCGATCACCGCGCCCGCCGTCCCACCGACGGCCGCGCCGATGATCGCGCCCTTCGCGGTAGACCCATTCGCGCGTCCGACCGCGGCGCCGGCGGCGGCTCCCGCCGTCGCGCCGATGATGGCGCCCGTCTCCTTCTTGTTCAGCGACGCGCAGCTGCTCGACGCCACGAGCACGGCAAGCGCGGGAATCAGACGATATGTGTGGTGCATGCAAGCTCCTCGATGTAGTGACCGCGCGAGCCGCACATCGACTCGCTCGTCATGGCCTACACCGCGAAGGAGCATGGGTGCCGGATGGCGAACGCGACGGGTGCCGACCCCAACCGAGTCTGAGCGGTCATCGTCCAGGCGCTGCGAAGGTCAGAGGTCATATCCACGGACGGCCACCCAGGCATTCTGACGGGCCGTATGCCAGTCTGGATACTCGATACCAGTATACCCGGGTACTTCAGTGGCCCTTACTCGACAGTGTACCCCTCATCCGAGATCGCCTCGCTGATCTCATCCATCGAGATCCGCGTCGGGTCATACCGGAAATCCACCGCACCCACTACCACCTTCTGCACCTCGACGCCCGGCGTCTTGCGAAGCCGTCCATCGACCGCGCGCACACAGTGCTCGCACGTCATTCCTTCGATGTTCAGATGCACCGACTCCATGTCTACTCTCCCGCTACGGTTGACTCGTGATATCCCGGTCGGAGATGCGAAGTTCACGCCGCCGCGCGCCCCGAACCTGGCTGTCGCTTGTTCAGGATCACCACGGCCGCGGCGATGAGCGCTCCACCACCCAACGCCTGCGGCGAGAGCGCCTGACCGAGCGCGACGCTCGCGAACAGTGACGCCCAGAATGGCTCGACCGTGCTCACGATGGCCGTGCGAACTGGTCCGATCACCGCGAGGCCGCGCAGGAAGGCCACAAAGGCGATCGCCGTCGACACCACCGCGAGCAGGCCGATCATCGCCCACGCGATCGGCGCCAGCGTGAACACCGGTCCGCCGCGCCCGACCGCCGCCACCGTGAAGATGATCGCCGCGCCCGCGCAGGCGTACGTCGACGTCACGGCCGGCGACAGCGCGTCGCTGAAGCGGCCCATCATCGGGATGTAGAGTGCGAAGAGGAACGCCGCCACGAGTGCGAGCGTCACGCCGATCGGATTCAGTCCGCCGCCACCAGGCATGCCGACCATCACCGCGATTCCGGCGAGCGACAACGCGAGCGCCGCCACGCGCTGGCCGGTCAGCGGCTCGGTGCCGCGCATCGCCGCGATCAGGGTCACCCACGCCGGATACGAGTAGAAGAGAAAGGTCACCGTGGAGACGGAGACGTAGCTGAGTGCGGAAAGGCTCAGCCCAGCCACGAGTGCTTGCCCGCCGCCCGCCAGCACGAGCAGCGAGAGCGCACGCCGCGGCGGCACGCGCCCCGCACCGAACCCACCGCTCAGCAGCCGCAGCGCGAGCGCACCGAGCAGATAGCGCCATGCCAGCACGTCGACGAGCCGAGCGCCGGCGCCCGTTGCGATCGAGACGAAGATCGCGATCGACCCGAAGCAGCACGCGCTGAAGAGAACCAGCAGCGTCGCGCGCAGCACGCCCGCGGTCGGCTGTGGTCGTACGTCACCGACCATGACGCTCGCCTCGCTCAACGCAGCAACAGGTGCAGGGCCACGTTGAAGTAGATCATCAGGCCCGCGACATCGACGAACGTCGCGATCAGCGGAGCCGACGCGCTCGCGGGATCGAAACCGGCCTTCCGCATCGCGAAGGGAAGCAGTGCGCCAGCGATCGTGCCGAACATCACCACGCCGAGCAGTGAGATGGAAACGGTGAGCGCCACGAGGTGCGGATTCAGCGCGTGCGCATTCAGGCCGTTCTGCGCGTAGTTGTGACCGAGATGCATACCCATCGCGGTCCAGCCGTGCTCGTACATCGACTGCCACAGCTCGATGCGCAGGAAGCCGATGATCGCGAGGATGACCCCCAGCGTGATCCCCGCGCCGAGCTCGCGCACCGCCACCCGCCACCAGTCCTTGAGCGTCACCTCTCGCAGTGCGAGCGCGCGGATCATCAGTGACGTGCCCTGCGACCCGGAGTTGCCGCCGGAGCTCACGATCAGCGGAAGGAAGATCGCCAGCACGGTCGCCGAGTCGATCTCCTTCTGGTACACGCCGAGCGCCGTGGCCGTGAACATCTCGCCGACGAACAGCACGGCGAGCCAGCCCGCGCGCTTCTTGATCATCTGCCAGAAGCCGATCGTGTTGTACGGCTCGTCGAGCGCCTCCATGCCCCCCAGCTTCTGCACGTCCTCGGTCTGCTCTTCCTGGATCGCGTCGATCACGTCATCGACCGTGATCAGGCCGATCACATGGTTGGACTCGCTCACCACCGGCACCGCGACGAGATCGTAGTTCGAGATCATTCGTGCGACCTCCTCGCGATCGGCGCTCGGCCGCACGCTCTGCGGCTCCGTCCACGCCACGTCGGACAGCAGCGACCCTTCGGGCGCCGCGAGCAGCTCGCGCAGCGAGAGGACGCCCGCCAGCCGCCCTTCTTCGTCCGTCGTATAGATCGCGTGCATCGCTTCCCGCCGTCCGCTCCGCGCGATCTCGCGCACTCTGAGCAACGCGTCTTCCACCGTCGTCGTCGCCGGCACCTTGACCACCTCGGTGGTCATGATCCCGCCCGCCGAGTTGGGGTCGTACTGGCGCAGCTGCTGCGTGACGCGCCGCGCCTCGGCGGGCATCTCGCCGACGATCTCCTGCGCGCGCTCCTCGTCGAGCTCCTCGAGCACGTCGGCCCGCTCGTCCGGAGTCATCTCGGTCACGAGCTCCGCCGCCTGCTGCGCGGTCATCGCTTCCAGCACCTCGGCGCGGAGCTCTTCGTCGAGATACTCGAGCACCTGCGCGGCGCGGCCCTTCGGCAGCGCCGCGAGGAACACGGGCACCCGATCGAACGGCAACGCTTCCGCGACGTCGGCGAGATCGGCCGGGTGCAGCTCCTCCGTCTCGGCCGCGATCAGCGACGGAGATTCCTCGAGGAGGGCGAGAATGTCGGGAGCGAGGAGGGCGCCGACCGGACGCTCCTCTGGGCTGTGGCGGGATGGCGTCATGCTACGTCCTCGGCGGCGGCGGGGCGGCGAGCCGTCAAAGTAGGGCGGGACAGGGGGGGCCACAACCCACGCGCGAGCGGCGCGAGCGGCTACACCACCGGCAAGCGCCTCCGCTCTTCCGTCGCCACGACGGCGTCGTACCCTGCCACTGCGATCGCCGCGCGCAGCACGTCGGCCGTCGCTCGGCCGTCGTGCTCCACCGTGACGGCACCAATCGAGACGTCGGCCGAGAGAATGCCTTCGACCGGCGTGAGCGCTGTGAACACCGCCCGCACACAGTGCTGGCAGCTCATCCCCTCGATGCGAAGACGCGTCAACATGTACAAGCCTCGAGCGCTGGTGGTCGAACTGCGGAGAAGCGAGCGGACGCGCGGCGGCCAGACCGGCTGCCGTTCGGTCAGGTCACGCCACGATCAAAATATCACAGTATGCCGGCGCGACCTGAGCGCACCTCGCGCGACCCCCTCACTTCGTGTCGGCGGGCCTGAATAGTGGAAGTGGCCGGTTGTCGTTCAACTTCGGTCTAATCTTGCCGCCATACGTACTGAATATCTCGGCGAACGCCCGCATGTACGCATCGTCGGTGCGATTCATCCCCCACGTGTACGCCGAGCCGATGTGCTCTCGCGTATCGCGCACGTCGGCGGCGATGTCGAACTGCCAACCTGCTTCCGTCCGGTGAAAGAAGTGGGGTGAGACGATCGGCGTCGTCGTGAAGTACAGGATCGCCAGGTCACCCCGCTCCACGATGCGGTACTGGTGACCGAACTCGGAGTAGAGGATGAAGGCGGCGTAGGGTGGAGTGATCGGGAAATGTTGGAGTACCACGCTCGTACCCGGCGTATACAGAGGCAGATTCGGCTGGAAGTACCCGTCGTGCAGTGCCTCGAGATACCGCGCGTGCGCAAGCGCGACGGTCGGTTGGGGCGCGAAACGCGCGCTGTCCTTCCCGGTCAGCTTCGCCGAACCGAGGCGCGACGGATCCACATTGAGCGCGGCGGACGCCGTAGCGCCCGCCCCCGCGTCCAGGCGGACGGAATCTCGGATGTAGGCGATCTTGCGCGGATCGTACGGCTCGCGAAGCGCGGCCTCACGCAGGCGGTTCGTGATGACGAACATCGTCGCCTTGATCCCCATCCACGGATCGCCGGCCGCAAAGAAGGCACTCGTCTGCTCGCGCATCAGATAGCCGACGAATCCGTCCGGGAACACATGTTCGAGCCCCGGTCCGACTTCGATGCGCAGGCGTCGTCCGGCGACGTCATACACCAGCAGGAGGGAGCGCGCTTTCGATTCGCGCCCCATCCCGAGCGTCCGCACTCGACCGCGAGCGTATCCCTCGAGATCGTCCTCCGCCTTGCTCACGAAGACCGCGCGGACGTCTGCCCCCGACTCCCTGTAGATCCCGTCGAGGTAGTCCGCCAGGCTGCCACGATCGGACTTGTCGAGAAAGAACGCGTCGTCCATCACGCGCTCGACCTCCGGCGCCCCCTCCGCAGAACCCCCTCGTGGCGGATATTCGCCGCCGTGGCTCGCTCGTGCAGCCGACGCACCGGCGCTGGCCACTTTGGCGTACACGCACACGGCGAGCGCCAGGCAGATGTAGACGATGGCAGCGACCCGCTTCAACATGACCGAAGGGCGATGGGGTGTCCTGACGAGATCCGAGCACGAAGGCAGATGGGTCCGCCAATACTGGACGATCCACCCGGCTCGCCGTCTTGCGCAGGATCGTCATTAGAATCCTCGCATGACAACCGTCGCCTTTCTCGGCCTGGGCGCCATCGGCCGCCCGATGGCCGCGCGGCTCGCCGCCG
This sequence comes from bacterium, assembly GCA_039933415.1. Lineage (GTDB taxonomy): Bacteria > Gemmatimonadota > Gemmatimonadetes > Gemmatimonadales > Gemmatimonadaceae > AG11. The sequence continues at coordinate 6,249 of JBDTOD010000032.1, read as the reverse complement.
CCCCCGACATCTCCCTCGCAGTGTGGAACCGAACCGCCGCGCGCGCCGCGTCGTTCGCGTCCCAGACCGGCGCTCGTCACGCCGCGACACCGGCCGAGGCCGCGCGCGGCGCCGACGTCGTCATCACCTGCTTCCCCGTGTCCGCCGACGTCGAGTCATTGCTCGAAGGAGCCGACGGGTTGCTCGCCGGACTCGCGCGCGGCGCGCTGCTGGTGGACTGCACCTCCGGCGACCCCGCCACGTCGCGCCGCATCGCCGCCCGTCTCGCCGAGCACGGCGTCGGCTTTCTGGACGCGCCGGTGAGCGGCGGGACGATCGGCGCGGAGCAGGGCACGCTCACCGTGATGGTCGGCGGCGATGCCGCGCTGCTCGAGCGGGCACATCCCGTCATCGCCGCGTTCGGGAAGAAGATCGTCCACTGCGGCGACGTCGGAGCGGGCGACGCCCTCAAGGCGGTCAACAACGCGCTCCTCGCCGTACACGTGTGGAGCACGGCCGAGGGACTCGCGGCGCTCGCCAAGGCCGGCGTGAAAGCCGATGTCGCGCTCGACGTGATCAACGCATCCAGCGGACGCTCGAACGCCTCGATGAACCTCTTCCCCGAACGCGTTCTCACTCGTGCCTTCCCGCGAACCTTCCGTCTCGCACTGCTCGACAAGGATGTCGGCATCGCCGCGGGCGTGGCGCGCGAGCACAAGGTGCCCGCGCCGCTGCTGCAGCTCACGGCGGATCTCTTTCGCATCGCGCACAACGCGCTCGGCGAAGAGGCCGATCACGTCGAGGCGGTGAAGCTGGTGGAGCAGTGGGCCGGCCAGGCCATCTCGTGACAGGCATCGTCACGCACACCGACGGCGCTCGCACCGTCGAATCGATCCGTGGCGACTTTCCCGCGCTCGATCGTCTCGAGCAGGGTCATCCCGTCGCCTACTTCGACGGGCCAGGCGGCTCGCAGGTGCCGCGCGCGGTGGTCGAGGCGATGACGGACTACCTCTACCACCACAACGCCAACACCCACTGGTCCTATCCGACGAGCATGGAGACCGACGCGCTGCTGACTGGCGCGCGAGCGATCTACGCGGACTTCTTCAACGCTTCGCCGGCCGACGTCTCGTTCGGCAACAACACGACGACGATCGCCTTCCACCTTGCGCGCGCCCTTGCGCGCGGCTGGCGCGAGGGCGACGAGATCGTCGTGACGGAGCTCGACCATCACGCGAACATCGCTCCGTGGCGTGCCGCCGCGCAGGATCGCGGGCTGGTCGTCCGCAGCGTACCGCTCGACGTCGTCACGTTTCGCACCGATTGGGCCGAGCTTTCGCGCGCGCTCGGCACGCGCACGCGCTTGCTCGCGATCGGCGCGGCGTCCAATGCGCTCGGCACCGTCACCGACGTCGCACGGGCATGCGCGATGGCGCATGAGGTCGGCGCGCTCTCGTTCGTCGACGCCGTGCATCTCGCACCGCACGCCCCGCTCGACGTGCAGACCATCGGCTGCGACCTCCTCGCCTGCTCGTCGTACAAGTTCTACGGGCCGCACGCGGGCGTGCTGTTCGGGCGCCGCGCGCTCGTCCAGTCGCTCGACGTGCCCAAGCTCGAGCCAGCACCCGAAGAAGCGCCCGAGCGTCTCGAGACGGGCACGCAGAATCACGAAGGCATCGTCGGCGCCGCCGCTGCGGTGGAGTGGCTCGCTTCGCTCGCCACGACCTCGGGCACTCGCCGCGAGCGGCTGGTGCAGTCGATGAATGCGCTACATGCGCGTGGCGACGCGCTCGTCGCGCGGCTCTGGGACGGGCTCGGCGCCATCGACGGCGTGACGCTCTTTGGGCCGGAGCCTGGCACGCCACGCACGCCGACCGTCGCCTTTACCGTGCGCGGCCACACTACCGACGACGTCGCGCGTCGCCTCGTCGCCGACGGCATCTTCGTCTCCAACGGACACTTCTACGCGCAGACCGTCGCGGAACGTCTCGGCCGCGGCGAAGAAGGCTTCGTCCGCGCCGGCGCCGCGTGCTACACGACGACCGACGAAGTCGATCGGCTGATAGCCGGGGTTCGGGCATTGAGTGGGTGAGGACGTGCCGTCACCCCCCACTCCCCACCCTCTACTTTTTCTTCCTCGACACCAGCGTCTTCTCCAGCGCCGGCAGGAACAGCTCGTACTTCGACCCCGGGTTCCACAGCACCCAGCCGTCGTAGCCCGCATCGTACGTCCCCTTCTTCTGCGCTTCGAGCTCCGCGGGCCCATACGGCGGCTTGCCCAGCGTAAAGGCCTGAAGCCACGGCCGCACATGCTCGGCCTTCGTGATCCCCAGCTTCTGATCTCGCTGGCGCGCTCGGCTCAGCGCGATGTTGAGCACCTTGTACGGTTCCGCGTTCGGCACCGCGAGTCCGAGATCCCCGTGCGGGTAGTGCGACGGATAGACCATCGGCAGCACGACGTCCACCACCGGTGAGATCTTCTCCCACCACTGACCCACCTCGAGTGGGCCACCCACCGTCGTCACGAGCCCGAAGATGTCCGCCGTCGTGCGCGCGCCGAGCTTGTCGAACCGTGCGTTCGCTTCTTTGAGAAACGCCGCAAGCACGTCCGGCTTCGACACCCCCTTATTGTCCGGGAACACCTGCGGTGGCAGCGACTTGTACGGCTCGGGAAAGCGGATGTAGTCGAACTGGATCTCGCCGAACCCCATCTTCACCAGCTCTTCCGCCACGCCGATGTTGTAATCCCACAGTTCGTGATGATACGGGTTCACCCACGCGAGCCCCTTCTTGTCGCGCCAGACGCCGTTGTCCTGCTTGCGGATCGTCCACTCGGGATGCACGCGCGCCGTCACCGAGTCCTTGAACACGACGAGCCGCGCGATCGGCAGGATCTTGTGCGCACGCAGCGTGTCGAGCAGCGCGGGCAGGTCGCGCACCGTGCCCGACGTGCCGGCATTGCGCGCGAACTGCGCGTTCGACGGCTTGTAGTTCAACCCGAACTCGTCTTTCATGTCGATGACGAGCGCGTTGATCTCCGTGTCGTCGGCCATCTGGATGATCTGACGCATCCGCTTCGTGCTCTGCGCTGCGAACCGGTTGACGTAGAGAGCGCGCACCACGGGAAACTCCTTGTCCACATCGATCCGCGCGACGGTGCGGTTCACCTGACTCCCCGCTGCCCCGACGGGCGACACCGAGCCTGCGCCCGCGTCGTTCCCCGCCGTCGATGGTGCGACCGACGTCGTGCTCGATCCGCCGCTGGATCCTCCCTGTCCGCTCGGTGACTTGGACGCATTCTCCGACGCCGCGGTACATGCCGAGACGATCGAGAAGACGACGAGCGCAGGAGTGACGAGGGTCAGGCGACGAGCGTACACGGGCGATCCGGATGAGAGGTGGGCGAACGTTCTCTAGAGTACCCCACTGTCGCCGCTTTTGCGCCGATCCACCTCGGTCGTTTCTCCGTATATTGCTCGACAGATGCGCTTCCCCTCCCACGTCACTTCGACGCGACTCGTCGGCACCCTTCTGGCGCTCGGTGCGCTGGCCTGCCGGGGCGCGGAGCCTGGCATCTCCGCACCGCCTCCCGCCGCGGACTTCGTCCTCTCCGCCGGCGACTCGACGTTCTGGTTCACCAGCGCGGCGGGCACGGTGCACGTGCGCGGCGCGCCGCTCGAGCTGGCGCGCGTCAACGGCCGCTTCTACGAGGTGTACGTCGCCGACGACGACCGGTCGTTCGAAGACGCGGAGCTCGTGGGCCAGCGCATCTACCGCCGCGATCTCGTCTCGGGCGACTCGCTCCTCGTCTATGAGGACACGATCGTCCCGCACCTCGCCCAACTCTACGCGCGACTCCATCCGGACGACGTTCGCATCGGTCCCGACGAGGACAGCAGCGACGATCCGCTCTGGCGAGCTACTACTTCGATCGAGCTGGCCGACGTACACGGGCCGTTCCTTTCCTTCACACTGCACGCCGACGTCGAGCGCGACGATGCCGCGCTCTGGCACACGAGCCGGCGTGGCGTACTCGATCTCGCCACCGGCCGCCAGGCGACGCTTGCGATCGTCGCCGGCCGAGACGAGCCGTCGATCGCCCGCCGCCGCGCGGTAGCGGTCTCCGCGACGCTCGATTCGGTACGCTCCGGCGGTGACCGGATCGATCGCGCCCGAACGACCGCACTGCTCGGCGCCTACCGGCTGGACCCGCGCAGCTTCGTCCTGACCACGGTCGACGGACAGCCGGCAGTCGCCTATGCCCTCAGTGGGCAGGGCGCCGGCGAGGAAGGCCACCTCCTCGCCCTCCCGCCAATCGCCATCGGCGAGCCCCCGTGGTGGCACGACGTCGCCTCCACGCTGCCGGTCAGCTCGTCCGACGGCTCTCGCGACGTCTGGCGTCACGGACAGTATGACGTGGTCGTGCGATATGACTCGGGCGGACGGACCGCGCGCGTGGTCATCCGGGACAGTACGTCGCGCGAGTGGGTGGTGGGTCGAGTCCCGACACCATCGCATCGGATCTTCTGGCTGGACGATCCATCCGTCGACTCGACGGCCAGGCGCGCACTCTCCCGAGCTTTCGACGAATCGGCGCTCTACGACGAGTCGGTCCGCTCGGCGTCGCGACTCGTGCGGCCGAAGCAGCCGACGCCGAGGCTCATCTCAACGTGCCAGCGGCGCGTCCTCTCACTTCGTCATCGCGCATGAGCAAGAAACACACGGATCCCACCGTACCCAAGTCGCCACGGGCCTCGGAGGCCATTCTCGCTGACCTGATGATGCCGCACCAGGCGAACGGCTTGCGACGCCCATCGGTGTTCGGCGGCGTGATCATGAGCATGGTGGACCGGTGCGCGGCGCTCAGTGCCATGCGCCATTCCGGCGGTCAAGCCACCACGCTCTCCATCGACCGGATCCTCTTCAAGGAGCCGATTCGCGTGGGTGAGCTCGTGGAGATCCGGTCTCGCGTCGTCCAGGTGGGCCGCAGTTCCATGTCGGTGCTGGCCAACGTCTTCGCCGAGGACATCACGAGCGGGGAGCGCCGCCACACCAATGAGTGCTGGCTCACGTTCGTGCACCTCGACGAGCTCGGCAAGCCGGCGGCCGTTCCGCCGCTCATCCTCGAGACCGACGAGGACCGGACCCTGCACGCCGCCGCCGCGCGACGACGCGAGCTGCAGCTGGCCGAGCGCGGGTGAGTGGCGCGACGAGAGCGCCACTCCGCTGTCGGGCACTCGCGATACAGTTAGATTCAGCCGAATGAAGCTCTTCACCGTCGACCAGGCCAACCGCACGCTTCCACTCGTCCGCCGTATCGTCGAGGACGTGGTAAGCGAACAGCGCCGCTGGCATGAGACGATCGCGGAGTTGGACGTCATCGCCGTCGAAGCGAGGACCGATCTGCCCGATCCCCGCATCGTCGCGCTCGAGCGGCAGGTCAATCGGATCGCCGGCGAGATCGATGTCTTTCAGGCGGAGCTCGAGTCGCTCGGCATCCAGCTCAAGGATCGCCGCATCGGATTGATCGATTTTCCGAGCGAGCTCGATGGCCGCCGCGTGCTGCTGTGCTGGCGGCTCGGCGAACCGTCGGTGCAGTTCTGGCACGACGAGGACGCCGGCTTCGCCGGTCGGCAGCCTCTCTCACCGACGCTCGTCGGCTGAGCCGTTTCACTCGCCTCATCTACCAGTCGATGCCCAAGAAGACGAAAGCGCACACCGCCCCCGACGGCACCACCTGGAAGGTGTCGATCGACTCACCGGGCTCGAGCAACGCAATGATCGTCTTCCGTCATCCCGATGGCCGCACCTCGCGCCTCGATCGCTACAACTGGGTCATCAGCCACGGTCCCGAGTCGCGCAGCGTGACGTCGCGCCTCTCGACCGACAAGATCCTCGACCAGCTCGATGCCGGGACGATCACACGGCTGTTCCAGCGGTCGATGCCCGTGAGTAGTAAAGATCCGCTCGCCCGGTGAAGCGGTAAACAACCCCTGCTGTACGCGGGTAGGGAACATGGGCTCAGTGGGGTCAGAGCCGCGCTCTCGGTGTCGGAGAGCGGCCGGAGGGGATCCTTCTTGCGGCGCGACATCGGCGGCCTCCGTGATTGGGAAGCCACCGATTCTACGGTCGGGACGGAGGTTATGGCTACTGGCAAGGCAAATGACCCACTAGCCCGCATTTCTCACCATTCTGTCTCGGGGCCGTTTCGCCGAGTCATCCGGCCCCTTCGTCACCCTGACGATGGCCCGGCCAGACTCTTCTTCCCCA
>JBDTOD010000031.1:0-36296 GCA_039933415.1 bacterium | reverse complement strand
ACCACTCCCCACCACGTTTCCATCGAGCGGCCGGCGGGTGGTTGTGATCTCGAATCCTCAGCCGTTGAACCGCTTCTCCACCTCTGCCCAGTTCACCGTGTTCCACCACGCCTTGAGATAGTCCGGGCGGCGGTTCTGGTACTTCAGGTAGTACGCATGCTCCCAGACGTCGTTGCCGAGAATTGGTGCCGGCTTGCCGTCCATGAGCGGGTTGTCCTGATTGGGCGAGCTCGTGATCGCCAGCTTGCCGCCCTCGTTCACGAGCCACACCCAGCCCGAGCCGAACCGACCGGCGCCAGCGGCGTTGAACGCGTCCTTGAACTTGTCGAAGTCGCCGAACGCGCTATTGATCGCGTCGGCGAGCTTGCCGCTCGGCGCGCCGCCTCCATTCGGGCTCATCGACGGCCAGAACTGCGAGTGGTTCCAGTGGCCGCCACCGTTGTTGCGCACGGCAGTGCGCACCGCCTCAGGTACGGTCGCGAGGTTGCGCAGCAGGTCCTCGAGCGACTTTCCCGCGAGCTCGGGAGCCTTCTCGATCGCCGCGTTCAGGTTGGTGACGTAGGCGTTGTGATGCTTGCCGTGATGAATCTCCATCGTCTGCGCGTCGATGTGCGGCTCGAGGTCGGCCAGCGCATACGGAAGTGCAGGAAGTGTGTAGGCCATGTCGTTCTCCGGTTGTTCAGGGATCGGGTACTACGGTTAGTGCCGCGGCCGACTTCCTCCGCTCACGGTACCAGGAGATGAGCGCGGGGAGGAGCGACAGGAAAATGACGACGAGGATCACCGGCTCGATGTGCTTGTCGATGCCGGGCACCACTCGTCCGAGAAAGTGGCCGATGAACAGCATCGACCAGATCCAGCCAACTGCTCCGAGCACGTTGTAGGCCGTGTATGCTCCGATGGGCATTTCGGCGAGACCCGCCACGACGGGTACGAAAGTGCGGACGATGGGCATGAAACGCGCAATGACCAGCGTCTTGCCACCGTGTTTCCGGTAGAACTCATGGGCCCGGTAGAGGTGCTTCTTCTTGAACAGGAGCGAGTCGTCGCGAGTGAAGAGACGCGGTCCCGAGACTCGGCCGATCACGTACCCGAGCGAGTTGCCGAGAATCGCCGCGACGGTGAGGAGTGCTCCCAGGAGGTACACGTTGAGCCCGAACTGCGGCTGGGCCGACAGCAACCCGGCGGTGACGAGCAGCGAGTCACCCGGAAGAAAGAATCCGACCAGCAATCCCGTCTCGGCGAAGATGATGGCCGTCAGTCCGACGTATCCGCCCACGCGGACCAGCTCGCGGACGTTCGTCACCTGATGGAAAAGATCGAGCAGCGATTGCATTCAGGAAGTGAAGTGAGGGACGTCGGGCGCGACGCAAGTTCGACAGGCGCCCACGACGGGTCAACCGGCCTGCTCGACGAGTTGCTTCACGCAGCCGAGCAGGCGCTCCGCCTGCCGGAGCGTCCCGACAGTCGCTGGCACCGCGCGGGCGTGTCGTCGCGCATCGAACGACGGCTCGATCTCGCGGGAGGAGTGCTGATCGCGACGCTCATGATCGGCTGGACGTGGTCCATCGTCGACGCGGCCACCACGAACGATGGCGCGCGGAGGGGTCCTTCGAGCATCGCGGCGATGGCGAGCGCGCTGACGAGCGCCGACGCACCGAGTGCCGCCTATCTCACCGATGCGTCGCTGTCGGCGCTCTCCGGCGAGCTGCGTGGTGCGAGCGGCAAGCTGCGTGCGCAGATCAAGCCGGCCGGCGCGCCGCTCGACGCCGAGTCGCTTCCCGAGGGTGCCGAGCTGCGCGCTGAGGAGGCCGAGAGCGCGAAGTCGACGGAGGCGCCAAAGGCCGGAATCTGGCGATTGGCGGTCGCAGTGGGAAACGCGATCAAGCCGATCACCGACTTCAGCCTCATCAGCATGCGTCCGCTCAGCGACAAGGAAAACGGGCGCGTCGGTCTGTATTACGTAGGCAACTGGCCTGGGGAAAAGGGTCGAATGAACGCGCCGAAGAAGGCGCCGGCGGACCGATATCGTCCCCCATCCGGCTTCATCGAGGTCACGCAGCAGAACGCCGACACGAAGGTGTCCGAGCACTTCGCGCTGCGCGACTTCCTGACGCACGATCAGGCGTCGGTGTGGCCCAAGTTTCTCGTGCTCGAGATGCGGAACGTCGACAAGCTCGAGCTCGTGCTCGCCGACCTGCAGCGTCATGGCATCGACGTCCGGGGCGTTCGCGTGATGAGTGGCTTCCGCTCTCCGCAGTACAACAAGGGAGGCGGCAGAACCGGTGGGCGAGCCGGGCTCAGCCGTCACATGTATGGCGACGCGGCGGACATCTACATCGACAGCAACGGCGACGGCGTGATGGACGATCTCAACCATGACGGGCGGATCAACATCGGCGACAGCCGAATCGTGAGCGAGGCCGTGGATCGCGTCGAAGCGGCAAATCCCGAGCTCATTGGCGGGGCGGGGGTCTATCCGGCCGCGCCTGGGCACGGTCCTTTCATTCACATTGACACGCGGGGCTATCGTGCCCGCTGGATCGGATCCGGAGGAGGATCATGACGGAACATCGGCGGGCAGTGGATGCGACGGCACCTGCGAAGGCGGCGGGTCCAATTGACCGGCTGGGGCACGTACTCACGCCGGAGAAGGACGGGGTCGACATTCCAGACGTTCGCTTGAGCGATCTCGAGCCCTACGTGGGACTGCGGTACCTCTCGAAGCTGTTCAAGCTCATGGGCGTGGTGCTGGGCCTGCTGCTCATCGCCGAGATCGTCACCGGCGTCGTCGCGCAGGGTAGCGCGTCCGTCCCGACGCTTCTCGGTGAGGCCAGTCGGCTGATCGTGCTTGCCGGTCTGCTCTGGGGCGTGGGCGACCTCGCGATCCTGCTGATCGACGTGGGGCACGACGTTCGCGCGGCGAGGATTCTGCTCGCGCGACAGACCCATGCGATCGCCCCCATTGGTGGACCAGCTCGCTCGCCGGAGCCGGCCAATGGGGTTGCACGCACTTAGCGCAGCGTCCGGTACGATCGTTGCTTTGCATGAGTCCGGAATTGCAGTTCACCCACTCAACCGAGGATGCACGCCATGCTCTTCACACTCGCGATCGTCCTGTTCGTCCTCTGGGCCCTCGGCTTCTTCGCCTTCCACGTGGGCGGCGGACTCATTCACTTGCTCCTGGTGATCGCACTGATCGTGATCGTCTATCGCCTCATCACGGGTCGTCGGCCCGTCGTCTGACCGCTCGGATTTTCTAGCACGTCGCGCGGGGCGGACCTTCGGGTCCGCCCCGCGCTCGCGTTCGGCCGCTTGTGCGCGGAGAATCTGGGGAGCACACTCCCCGCATGCCCCCCCCGTTCAGACTGCTCGTGATCGCGCACACGCACTGGGACCGCGAGTGGTACCACGGCGCAGGTTGGTTCCGGCAGCGACTCGTCTCGCTGATCGACGAACTGCTCGACGATCCGCCTCTCGAAGGGGACAGCTTTCTCCTTGACGGGCAGTCCATCGTGGTGGCTGACTACCTCGCCATTCGCCCCGAGCGCGCCGCCGAGCTCGCCGCCTTGCTGCGCGCTGGCCGGATCGAGGCCGGACCGTGGTACGTGCTCGCCGACAACCTGATTCCGAGCGGCGAGGCACTCGTGCGCAACCTGCTGGCCGGTCGCGACGTGGTGCGAGGGCTTCGCGCGACGGCACCCGCGCTGCTCTACTGCCCCGATGCCTTCGGGCATCCTGCGGCGCTGATTGACCTCGCGACGGGGTTCGGTTGTCCGGTCGTCATCGTCTGGCGCGGCTATGGGGGAAGGCGCTGGCCGCCTGGAGACGTCGCCCGCTGGAAGAGCGGCGCCGGTTCGGAGGTGCTGCTGTATCATCTCGCGCCGGATGGCTATGAGCTCGGGAGCTCGCTGCCGAGCGACTCCATCGCCGCGGTTGAGCGATGGCAGCGTCTCGAGACCATTCTCCGGACGCGCGCGACACTCGGCCTGGCGCTCCTGCCGAATGGCGCGGATCATCACGCTCGCCAGCGCGACCAGCGGGAAGCGATGGACGCGCTCGCGTCGGCCGCGACGCCGGCGATTGTCGCCCCGAGCACGCTCGACGCATTCGGACGTGCCATCGTCGACGCAGCGCGCAAGGCGCCGCTCCCCGTCGTCGAAGGCGAGTTGCGCGACTCGTACGGCTACACCTGGACATTGTCCGGCACGCTCGGTGCCCGTGCGGCCCAGAAGCGTGCCAACGCGCTGCTGGAGCGCTCGCTCGTGCGCGACGTCGAGCCGTGGGTCGCACTCGGTGCCGCGGGCGGGTGCGGCGCGGCACGCGCCACGCTTCTCGCGGCGTGGCGTGCGCTGCTGGAGGGGCATCCGCACGATACGCTGTGCGGCACGTCGATCGACCTCGTCGCCACCGCACTCGACGCGCGGCACGCGGACGTCGCCGACCGTGCCCACGCGCTGCGCGCGGAGGCGCTGCGTGAGCTCACCGAGCACGACGCCGAGCGCGCGCGACGCGCGCAGGCGCAGTGGCGTCCGGTCGTCGTCGTGCGCAATCGCGCTGCACGCTCGCGCGGCGGCGTCGTGGAGCTCTCATTGGAGGCGACGATCGCGGACGTCGCCGTCGGTCCAGGCTCCGCCGACCGGCAGGGTGCGCGGCGACGAGTGCCGGCGTGGAGCGTGGACGGGATGTCGCTCCACCTTCTCGGGCGCGGCGAGCGCGTCGCGCTCACCGAATCGCCTCGCGACTATCCCGATGCGGATCTCGTCGCGACAGGGCACGCGGTCGGCTGGATGCGGCCCATCGAGGGGTACGGCGTCGCGACGTTCGCGCTCGGCTCGGCGTCGACATCGTCGCAAGCGGAGATCTCGAATCCCGTGTCGGCCACCGATCGCACGCTCGACAATGGACTCGTGCGCGTCGACCTGTCGGACGACGGCGACGTGCGCATCACCGATCACGCGCGCGGCCGCGTGGTCGAGCGGGCGCTCGCGCTCGAGAACGCCGTCGACGACGGCGACCTGTACACGCCGGCGATCCGCGCAGCGCTTCAGGCAGCCGAGGTGCGGCGGATTCGCCTGATGCACGCGGGGCCGATCCGCGGAGAGCTCGCGTTGGAGTTTCAGCGACGCACGCCGCGCGCCGCGTCCGTCGACTGCCGAGTCTCGATCGTACTGGACGCGAATGCGCCGTTCGTGCGCATTCGCGTCGATGGTCGCAACGACGCACCGAATCATCGGCTCAGGCTGCGCGTCGCGTCCGGTCTCCTCGGCGCAGCGACGATCGCGGACGCGGCCTTCCATCCGGTCGTGCGCGAACCGATCGTCATCGGCGACGACGACGCTCGCATGGAGCAGGTCGCGCCGACGGCGCCGCTGCACCGGTACGTCACGCGCTATGCGTCGGACGCGGGCGCGACGCTGTTCTCCGACGGTCTGGCCGAGTACGAGAGTTTCGACGACGGGTCGATCGCCGTCACGCTCGTGCGCGCCGTCGGCGTGCTCTCGCGGCACGACCTACCGGAGCGCCCCGGCCATGCGGGCTGGCCGGCCGACACGCCGATGGCCCAGTCCATCGGACCGTATTCGGCACGCTTCGCCGTCGCGCTCCACGGCGCGGACTCCGACACGCAGCGCAGTGTGGTGGAGCACATGGCCGACGACGTGCTGCTTCCGCTCATCGGCGAGACACTCCGCTCGAACCTCGGTGAGCCGCGTCGCGCGGGCGGTCTCGATCTCGAGGGAGATGGCCTCGCGTTCAGCGCGGCGATGCCCGCGCGAGTGCCGGGATGGATCGTGCTGCGCTGCACGAACCGACGCGGCAAAGCGGTGCATGGCGTGTGGCGGATCTCGCGTCCGATCGCCGAGGCGCACCTGGCGCGGCTGGACGAAATGCTCCTTGCGCCAGTGGATGTGGTTGACGGCGCGCTTTCCTTTCTCGCGGCGCCGTACGCGATCGTCACCATCCTGGCGCGCCTGCAAGGAGTCTGACCGCTGTATCACGGGGTCAGCATCGTTGAAAAATGCGCCGTTTCAAGACGTTCAAGGGGTCAGCATCGTTGAAAAATGCGCCGAGCCATCATCGCCATTCAACGAAGCTGACCCCGTGAACTGGTTTCGCCCGCGAGGCGATCTCTGAACGCATCGCCAAGCGTCGTCGTCGCCAGCACGGTCACGACGAGCGCGATGCCGGGCGCCAACGAGACCCACGGCGCCACGACGAGCAGATCGCGACCGCCAGCGATCATGTTCCCCCAGCTCGGCGCCGGCGGCTGGATACCGAGTCCGAGAAAGGACAGTCCGCTCTCGAGCAGGATCGCGTTGCCGACACCGAGAGTCGTCGCCACGATCGCTGGCCCGATCGCGTTCGGCAGCACGTGGCGGAGGAGCACGCGCGCCGGCGACGCGCCCAGCGCGGTCGCGGCAGGGACGTAGGGTCGCTCGCGCACGGCGAGAACCTCGGCGCGAACGAGCCGCGCGACGCCCATCCAGCCGGTCGCCACCAACACGGCGAGAATGGTCGCGATCCCCGGCTGCCAGAGCGCGACGCCGACGAGTAGCAGCACCAACCGCGGCAGCGCGAGCAGCACGTCGGCGAGCGCCGAGATGGTGCGATCGAGCAGGCTCTCCGCGCGCCAACCTGCGAGCGCGCCGAGCAACGTCCCCGCCGCGCCCGACAATCCCGCGCCAAGCACGCCGACGAGGAGGGAGAGCCGCCCCGCCAGCATCATGCGTACAAAGAGATCGCGCCCGAAACGATCCGTGCCGAGCAGATGCCATGCGCCGGACGGATCGCGCGCGAGTGGAGCCACGAGCCGACGCGCGAGCACGTCCTGGATGAGGAGTGGATCGCGCGCCGCGAGGAGTGGCACGACGACGACGCCCAGCGCGATCGCGCCGAGCAGCACCGCGCCGAGCGCGCCGGTCACGGGGCGACGTCGCGACGAATCGATGCTCATCGGCCGATCCGTGGATCGGCCCACGGCAGGAGCGACTCCGCGACGAGGTTCGCGATGATGACCACGGCGGCGTACGCGGCGGCGCATCCGAGCACGACGGGATAGTCGCGCGCGACGATCGCCGTGACCATCAGCCGGCCCATGCCGGGCCAACCGAAGATCGTCTCGACGAACACCGAACCGGCGACGGTGCCCGGCAGCGCGAGGGCGAATAGTGTCACGAGCGGCGCGCGCAAGTTCGCCAGCAGGTGTCGACGCAGGACCGCCCGCTCGGTGAGCCCCTTCGCTCGCGCCGTGCGAATCCAATCGGCGCCGATGGCGTCGAGTGCGCTCGTGCGCGTGTAGCGCGCGACGCCCGCCGCTCCGATGGCGCCGAGCAGCGTGACCGGGAGGATCGCATGCCGCGCGAGGTCGGCGAGATGTCCGACGCCGGACAGCTCGGCTCCTGGTGTCGTCATGCCAACGGCGGGAAGCCGCATCCACATCGGCATGCTCAACGACGACGCGAGGTAGGTGAAGCAGGCGATCGCGCCGAGCCCGAGCCAGTACGCCGGAGCGGCGGCAAGCACCACGGAGGCCGCCGTGAGCAGATGATCGCTCGCGCTGCCGCGCCGCGCCGCCTGGACGACCCCCACGGTGATCCCAACGACGAACGAAAGTAGCAGTGACAGCGCGCCCAGGCCGAGCGATACGGGAAGCGCATCGGAGAGCACGGCGGTGACGGGTCGACGATCGGTGAAGCTCCGACCGAGATCGCCGTGGAGCGTCGCCATCAGCCAGCGTGCATATTGAACTCCCGTGGGACGATCGAGCCCGAGCTCCGTGCGAAGCCGCGTCGCGTCGGCTGCAGTGGCGCCAGGCGGGAGCAGAAAAGTCGCCGGGTCGCCCGGTGCGAGACGGAGGAGCGCGAAGGTGAGCGACAGGACGCACCAGTACAGCAGCGTCGTGCGCGCGAGCGCGCGTAAGAGGGCGGGGGAGCGCACGCGGTGATATCGCACGCTTCGCGACGCGCGTCAACGTGGGCCGCCCTTCTGCTCGCCGCGTGTGCCGGCTGCATCGCGCCGCAGCGACCCGACGACGTGCTCGTGCTCGCGTCGGGCGCGGACCTCGAGTCGGCCAATCCACTCGTCACGACGCATCCGCTCTCGCGCCAGCTTCAGCGCTACGCACTCTTCGTCACGCTCACGCGCTACGACTCGGCGCTCGCGCAGCAGCCATATTTCGCGCGACGCTGGGAATTCTCCAGCGACCGCCGCGCACTCACCCTGTCGCTCGCACCAGATCTGCATTGGCACGACGGGGAGCGCACGACGGCGCGCGACGCCGCGTTCACCTTCCTCGCCGCGAAGGATCCGGCGACGAGCTATCCGCGAGCCGCCGAGCTCATCGCGCTCGACACCGCCGTCGCCGTCGACGATACCACCCTCGTCCTGCGCTTCGCGCGTGCGCTCGCGGATCTTCCTCCGTATCTCGCCGAGCTCCCGCTCGTGCCCGCCCATCTATTGCAGACGACGCCTCGAGCCGCACTGCGTTCGGCCGCGTTCAACGATGCGCCCGTTGGCAATGGCCCGTTCGCCTTCGCGAGTCGCCGTCGTGGCGCGCGCTGGAGCTTCGCGCGAAATGACCGGTTCCCGCGTTCGCTTGGTGGACCGCCCGCGTTGCGAGGGCTGACGGTGGCCGTGGTGGACGAGGCGACGACGAAGTTCGCTGGCCTCGCCAGCGGAGAGCTCGACATGGCGGGGCTCTCGCCACTCATGGTGCCGCTCGCGCGACGCGACCGGACCCTCGAAGTGCTGACGTATCCCGTGCTGTTCGGCACCGCGCTCTTCTTCAACACGACGCGCGCACCTTTCGACGACGCGCGGGTGCGCCGCGCTGTCGCGCGCTCGATCGACCGGCAGCGCATCGTCGACGTCGCGCTCGCGGGCTTCGGTACGGCGTCGGCGAGCCCGATCCCGCCCGACAGCCCGCTCGCGTCAGGTGCGCTGGCGACGAGCGACACGAGTGCGGCCGATTCCCTCCTCGACGTCGCCGGCTGGCGGCGCGGCACTGACGGCGTGCGCCGGCGCGATGGCCGCGCATTCGACATCGAGCTGCTCACGCTCGGCGGCGGCGACAATGTCGCCGAGCAGCTCATCCAGGCCGACCTCGCGGCGCGCGGCATCACCCTCCGCGTGCGGCAAATTGAGATGGGCACATTTCTCACCACGGCGCGCGCCGACGACAAGCGCTTCGACGTGCTCATCGCCGGCGTGCCGGGCGACCTGTCGTCCTCGTACATCAGCGCGCTGTTCGACTCACGCCAGCGCGGCGGCACGCTCGACTACACGGGTTTCCACACCCCAGCGCTCGACTCGCTGCTGCGTGCCGCGTTCGACGCGCCGACGGGGCAAGCACAGCGACAGGCCTGGATCGCGGTGCAGGCGGCGCTCGACACGCTGGCACCAGCGACGTGGATCTATCACGCGCGCGGCGTGCAGGGCGTGTCGCGTCGCGTGCGCGGTGCGCGCATGGATCTGCGCGGGGAGCTCGTCAACGTGCACGACTGGTCGCTCGCGCCGCGCGGAGCCACGCGATGAGTCTCCTGCTCGATAGCGCCGCGCTCGCCGCGAGGAAGCCGATCGCGGCCGGCGCGCTCGCGCCTCTCGCCAACGGTCTCCGCGCGGAGCTCGCGCCCGTGCTCGACGGCAGGGTGGAGATTCCCCGCGACAAAGCGCTTCTCTCTCGTACCGGTGGACGCTGCCCGCACGATGGCGCACTGCTCGCCTTCGATCCGCTGGATCCTCGCCATCGCTGTCCGCGATGCGGCCGCGAGGTGACCGGCGAGCTGCATGACCGCTTTCGCACATACTCGTATCAGCTGTGGCTGGCCGAGCGCGTCGTGCACGCCGCGGCGCTGGGCGCTCTGCTCAATGACAGGTCCTGCACCGCTCAGGCTGAATCGTTGCTTGGCGACTTCGCCGAGCGCTATCTCGACTACCCGAATCGCGACAACGTGCTCGGGCCGTCGCGGCCATTCTTCAGCACGTATCTCGAGTCGATCTGGCTGCTGCAGCTCGCGCTCGCGCTCGATCTGCTCGAGACGGACACGGACATCCACGAGCTTCGTGCGCTCGGCAACACGGTGCGCGCGCGACTCATCGAGCCGAGTGCGGAGCTCATCGCGTCGTACGACGAGGGGATGTCGAATCGACAGGTCTGGAACAACGCGGCGCTCATGGCGGCCGGCAGGCTGCTCGGACAGCCGGAAGTGACCGAGCGGGCGATCGTCGGCCCTTCAGGTCTGTTCGCGCATCTCGACCAGTCACTGCTCGATGACGGAAGCTGGTACGAGGGAGAGAACTACCATCTCTTCGCGCACCGCGGCCTCTGGTACGGCGTGATGATGGCAGAGCGACTCGGCTATGCACTGCCCGAGCCACTTCGCGCGAAGTTCGACGCGGGGTTTGCGTCGCCGTTTCGCACGCTGCTTCCCGATCTCACCTACCCGTCGCGCCGCGACTCGCAGTATGCGGTGAGCGTGCGTCAGCCGCGCTTCGCGGAGTCGTGCGAGCTCGGCCTCGCTCGGCGAGAGGATCAACGGCTCGTGGGCATGCTCGCGCGACTGTACGATCCGCTCGTGCCGCGTGGGGAAACCGGACGCGCCGCCTCCACGGCCGACGTCGAACGAAATCTCCCGGCCACTGGTCTCACGCGCGCCGATCTGTCGTGGCGCTCGCTCCTCTTTGCGCGCGCCGAGCTGCCACCGCTCGTGCCTGAGCCAATGCGCTCGGATCTCCTGCCGGGACAGGGCTTCGGCATCATACGCCGCGAGGAAGGCCGCGTGTACGTCGCGCTCGACTACGGGCACTCGGGCGGCGGTCACGGACATCCCGATCGCCTGAACCTGCTGCTCTCGGACGGAGATACGCGGTGGTTCGACGATCCAGGCACAGGCTCGTACACGGACGAGTCGCTGCACTGGTATCGCAGCACGTTGGCCCACACCGCGCCACTGATCGACGGACACTCGCAGCCTCGCGTGCACGGTCGGCTCGTCGCCTTCGAGGATTCGGGACCGGTGGGTTGGATGAGCGCCGAGGCGCCGCTGGGCCGCGATCTCACCCTGCGACGCTCGGTCGTCGTGATGGGCGACTATCTCGTCGATACGATCGAATGGAATGGATCGGGCCCGCATGAGGTGGCGCTGCCCGTGCACGGCGTCCGAGCTTACTCGATGGACGGCGGTGAGATCGAGGCAGCGCCTGCGTCGCTGGAAGGAGGTGCGGCTCGCGAAGACGGCTTTGCGTTCCTTCGCGAGACCACGCGCCTGCGCATTCCGTCCGACGGCGTGCTCACGCTCACCGGAGCCCGTTCCCGGGACGACAATCTCGATGGCTGGCTATTCCTTCCACCGGGTTCCTCGTGCTGGAGCGCGGTCGCGCCCGGCGCGCCTGGCAACGCGCGTGAGCCGATGGTCCTGGCGAAGTCGTCGGGGCGGAGCGGCGCGATCGTCGCCGTGTGGAGCTGGCGCGGCGAGGTCACGTCGGCGATCCGCGAGCCCGGGAGCGCCGGCGTACTCCGTGTCGAGCGCAGCGATGGGGGTACGCACCTGCACGGAGCGAGTCCCGACGGCTGGCGCGTCACGTTCGACGATGCGAGCGGGAAGCGCATCGTCGAGCTGGTGCGCGTTCCGACTCTCGAGTCGGGGCCCTCCACCGCGCAATCATCTGCTGTCACGATCGAGACGTCCGCGATCGCACTGCCATCGCGAACGTTCCTCGGCGAGCCGCACTATCGGCGGTCCGAGGAGCACTGGGATGCTGCCGGTCGTCCCGCGGCGATGGTGACGGTTGCCGTGGAGCCGACGCAACGCGTCGTCGTGTTCACGATAGAAGTCCCTCGCTCCGAACGCCGATTCGTCCCCATCGACGCCGAGAACCTCTACGACAACGAGCCGGCGGCGATCAACGGCGATGGCGTCCAGCTGTACGTCATCGCGGGAGAGGCGCGGGGCGGGTGGCTCATGGTTCCCGTCACTGAGACCAAACAGGTCGGCATCCGTCCGATCGACGACTGGGCCCGCGGCCTCGAGGTGACCGCCACCTGGAACCCATTGCCGCACGGATACCGCCTCGTGGCCCGCGTGACCCTTCCGTCGGCCATCTCCGAGATCGCCGCCGACGTCATCGTCAACGAAGCTGCATCCGGCCGCGACCGTCGCCGCGGACAGCTCGTGCTCTCCGGCGCCGCCGGGGAATTCGTCTATCTTCGAGGTGACCGCCACGAGCCCGAACGGCTCCTCCGATTCTCGCTTGCCGATGACTGAGTCCCGCCTCTCCCGTATCGCCGTCGTTCTGTACGAGCCGCAGAATCCCATCAACATCGCCGGCACCATCCGCGCGATGAAGAACATGGGCGTCTCCACCCTCCGCCTCGTGCGGCCATGCCCATACGACCCGGTCCGCCTCGAAGGGATCGCGCACGACACGCGCGACCTCATCGACCGGATCGAGCGCTTCGACGACTTCGACACCGCAGTGGCCGACTGCGTCCGGCTCGTCGGCTTCACGGCGCGCCGCCGCGCGGCGAAGTGGCAGATCCTCGATCCGAAGACCGCCGCCGAAGACGCGCTCGGCCACACCGAGCAAGGGCAGGTGGGCATCGTGTTCGGGCGAGAGGATTCCGGTCTGCCCAACGAGATCCTGGACCGTATCCACGCCGCGGTGACGATTCCGACGACGGAGCACGCGTCGCTCAACCTCGCTCAGGCAGTCCTCATCGCGCTCTACGAGCTGCATCTCGCCGCCGGCGACGCGACGCGCACGCTGCCCGGACCACGCAAGGACGCGCCGCCGCCGACCACCGACCTCATCGAGCGCTTCTTCACCGAAGCGCACCAGACGCTCGAGGCGATCGAGTTCTTCAAGACGCGGTATCCCGAGCACATCATGCGCTCGATTCGCGCGCTCACCTTCCGCGCGGCGCCCGACTCGCGGGAGCTGTCCCTCCTGCGCGCCGCTGCGCTCGAGGTGCTCCGGTTCCTCGAGCGCACCGGCCGCGTCGAGCGCGCGCTGCCGCCCGATGTCTCGCCCCGCGCGCCGCGGCACGTCATTCCGCGCGACGAGCGCTTCCACGGCACCCAGTCCGACGACGCCGAGGATTGACGCGGACACGCGTCATCATCCTCTTTTCGCCATGGCATTCTCACGATTCTTCGGTCGCGGCCGTGAGGCCGCTCCAACGCCCGAACCGCCCGCGCCCGCGGACGACGCACCGGATGCTCCCGAGCCAGGCGAGGATAGCGACGCCGAGGACATGCCGCCGGAGATTCCGGTAGACCGTACCTGGCGTGAGCGGGCCGAAGGCGCGCTCCCGACCGGGGCGTCGACCGGCAGCAAGCGCGCCGCCGCCCTGTGGGGTGACGATGCGCCCGCCGATCTGCCGACGCACTTCGCCAGCGCGCGCGGCTGCCGCGTCGTCGACGTGGAAGGCAACGAGTTCATCGACTGCACGATGGCGCTCGGCGCCGTCGCGTTGGGCTACGCCGAACCGCGCGTGACACGCGCGGTGCAGGCCGCCGCCGCGGAAGGCAACGTCTCCGCGCTGTCGAGCTGGAGAGAGGTGGAGCTGGCCGAGCGACTCCGCGTGGTGATCCCCTGCGCCGAGCGGGTGCAGCTGCTCAAGAGCGGCGCGGAGGCGGTTGCTGCCGCGGTCCGCCTGGCGCGCACGTACACGGGCCGCGACCGCGTGATCGCGAGCGGCTACTTCGGCTGGCACGACTGGGCGTCCGAGGTGCGCGGCGTTCCTCGCGCGGTGCAGGGCGATACGAAGAGGATCGCCTTCGACGACGTCGATGCCCTCGAGCGCGCTGTCGCCGAGGCTGGGTCGAAGCTCGCGGCAATCGTGCTCGAGCCGATCGTCGAGCGGCTGCCGTCGGAAGCGTGGCTTCGCCGCGCGCGCGAGCTCTGTGACGCGAGCGGCGCGGTGCTCGTGTTCGACGAGATCAAGACTGGCTTCCGCGTCGCACCGGGCGGCTATCAGGAGCTGTGCAAGATCACGCCCGATCTCGCCACCTTCGGCAAGGCGATGGCGAACGGATATCCGCTCGCGGCGGTGATGGGACACGCGTCGGTGATGGACAGCGCGCGCGACACATGGGTGTCGTCCACGCTTGCGAGCGAATCGACCGCGCTGGCCGCCGCGCTGGCGGTGCTCGACTGGCACGATGAGGCGGACATCTGCGCCACGCTGGCCGACACCGGACGAGAGCTTCGGGCGTCGCTCGACCGAGCGATCGCCGCGAGCGGGGTGAGCGGTGTGCAGACCGCCGGGATCGACTCGATGTTCCTTCTTCGCTGGGACGATCCGACGCGCGAATCGCAGTTCGTCCAGGAGAGCGCCCGTGCGGGCGTCCTGTTCAAGCGAGGCGCCTACAACTACAGCGCGATCGCTCACGACGACGAGGCACTGCGCGAGATCGAAGCTGGCGCGAGCGGCGCACTGGTCGCGCTGGCGGAGCTGGATTCGCACCGGTGAGCGATCCGAGCGAGACCGCGACCCAGCTCCTCCTCATCCATTGCCGTGACGAGGTCGGGTTGGTACACAAGATTACCGGCGTCCTCTTCCGCGCCGGTTACAGCATCGTCAGCAATCACGAGTTCGTGGACGCGGCCGCTCGGCTGTTCTTCATGCGGACGGCGTTCACGGGAGTGCCCGCGCCGGATGCCCTCGTCGACGAGCTGCGCGGGCTGCTGCCGGCCAGAGCGAACATTCGTGTGGCCTCCACGGACCCGAGGCCCATCGTCGTGCTCGCGACGCGCGAGCCGCACTGCCTCGGCGATCTGCTCCTGCGTCATGCCGAGAGCGACATTCCGGCGCGCATCCAGGCGGTGGTGAGCAATCACGCGGTGCTCGGCACGCTCGTCGAGCGGTTCGGCATTCCGTTTCACTACGTTGCTCACGAGGGGCTCGACCGGGCGCAGCATGAACGCGCCGTCCTCGAGGCGATCGAGCCATACGATCCCGAGTTCCTCGTGCTGGCGAAGTACATGCGCGTGCTCTCGCCCGCGTTCATCGCTCGCTACGAGGGACGGATCATCAACATCCATCACTCCTTCCTGCCGGCGTTTGCCGGTGCGCGTCCGTATCAGCAGGCGTTCGATCGAGGCGTGAAGATCATCGGCGCCACCGCGCACATCGTCACCGACGATCTCGACACCGGGCCGATCATCGCGCAGGACGTACGGCCGGTGACCCACGCCCACACCGCAGCCGACATGGCGCGCGCTGGCCGCGACGTGGAGAAGATCGTGCTCGCGCACGGCCTCACCCTGCTGCTCGAGGAACGCGTGTTTCTCAGCGGAGATCGCGCCGTGGTGTTCGAGTGAACGCGCGCGCACTCGCGTCGACGCTCATCGCCGCTTCGCTTGCAGCGGCGTGCTACTCCGCCGGGCCGCGCACCTCGTCCGCGCTGCTCGGCGGTACGGGAGAGATCGTCTCCGGCGAGCCGTGGCTCGACATCGCGGGCCAGCGAATCGAGGCCCACGGCGGCGGCATCGTGCAAGTGGGGCAGCGCTATTTCTGGTATGGCGAGAACCACACGCTCGGCTTCGGCAACAAGACGGGGATCTCCGTCTACTGGTCCGATGATCTGGTCCGCTGGCAGAGCGCCGGTATCGCGTTGCCGAAGGACAGCTTGCCGCTCCGGTTCCGCGATACGGGCGTCGCCGAGCGCCCCAAGGTCATCTACAACACGCGCACGAAACAGTACGTGATGTGGATTCATCTAGACGCGAATCGATACTTCGAGGCGAGCGCCGGCGTGGCCACGAGCGCGACACCGTGGGGTCCGTTTCACGTCGTGCGAATCTTCCGGCCAATTCAATTCGACTACGGGTACGGCGCGGACTCCACACAGCTCAGGGAGCGCGAGCTCGGCAACACGTACCGCGACATGGCGCTGTTCCGCGACGACGATGGTGCAGCGTACGTGTACTACGCATCGGAGAGCAACAAGACGCTGTATGCGGTGCGCCTGAACGATGACTACACGGACATCGTGCGGCCGGCGGTCCAGGGCGAGACCTGGGCGCGTCTCTTCCCGAATCAGCGCCGCGAGGCTCCCGCACCATTCAAGGCGGGCGACAAGTACTACATGATCACGTCGGCGCAGACGGGGTGGGCGCCGAATCCGGCGCGCTATCACGTCGCCGATCGTCCACTCGGTCCCTGGACGACGCTCGGCAATCCCGTGTCGGGCGAAGATTCGCTCACGACGTTCCGCTCGCAGAGCGCGTTCGTGCTGGCCGTTCCCGCGGCGTGCGAGCGATGCTTCGTCTACATGGGTGACCGGTGGGAGCAGCGCGCGCTCGAGCGCTCGACGTACATCTGGGTACCGTTCGTCGTCGCGCCCGACGGCACGATGCGCATCGACTACCGGCCGCGCTGGCGACTCGGCGAACTGCGACGTCTCGGAGCAACGAGATGAGCGAGCCGTTGATCGACGCGCATGCGCACTTCTATCATGCCGAGTCGGGGCGCGCCGACTGGGCGCGCGTGAATGCGGCGCGCATGCGCGCCGGTGACCGTATGGGCGTGACGTATCACGTCGTGAGCGTGCTGGGCTCATACGGCCATACGTCGCCGACCTACTTTCCCTCGCCCGAGGATCTCACGCGCGGCAACGACCGGATGCGCGCATTCGCCGCCGATGATCCGTCGCGCGTGCGCTGGTACGTGACGGTGAACCCGAACCACGCCGATCACGCGCGCGACGAGATCGATCGCGGTGTCGCCGCGGGAGCGATCGGCGTCAAGCTGCTCGCCAGCCGGCGTGCCGACGACGCACTGAACGATTCGATCTGCGCGCTCGCCGCGCAGCATCGGCTGCCCGTCCTGCACCACATCTGGCAGCATCGCACGCGCGAGTGGCCCAACCAGGAGATCTCCGACGGCGGGGATCTCGCCAGGCTCGCCGCACGTCATCCGCGCGTCTCGTTCATCCTCGCGCATCTGGGTGGTGGCGGTGACTGGGCCCACACGCTCCCCGCGATCGCCGATACTCCGAACGTGTACCCCGATCTCTCCGGCAGCGGCGTGGACCGCGGCATGGTCGACGCCGCGCTCTCCGTGCTCGGCGCGCGCCGGCTGCTGTGGGCCTGCGACCTCACCATGGAGACCGGCCTCGCGAAGCTGCGGGCGCTGGAGGTGGTCGGACTCGGGGCGGATGACCTGAGCGACATTCGATGGCGGAACGCCGAGCGCCTCTTTGCGCCCGGTGCATTCCCGCGGTGCCGCGACGTCCGCGATCGCCAATGATCGACTGCGCCGCCTACATCGGAAGCTTCCCCTTTCGCGAGCTGCCGCATCCCGAGGCGGCCGTGCTGACGCGCGTGCTCGCGCGCGAGGGGCTGAGCGGTGCGTGGGTGGGCTGGCTGCCCGCGCCATGGCAGCGCGATCCGCTCGCGGCGAACGACGCGCTGTTCGCCGCGCTCGCGCCGCACCGCGCGATGCTTCACCCTGCGCCGGTGGTGCGGCCCGACTGGCCGCGCTGGGAGCGAACCCTGCGCGATCTGGTCGAGGCGGGCGCGCCGGCCATCCGCGCGTATCCGATGCACTGGGGGATGGGAGCGCATGACGCGTCGATGCGAGCTCTGGCGCTCGCATGTGGCGAGATGGGCGTTCCGCTGGTGCTCACCGTCCGGTTCGAGGACCTTCGCCAGCGCAGCGCGCTCGACGTCGCCGGAGACCTCACCGGCCCGCATCTGCGCGCCCTCGCGCGCGCTGGCGAGAAGGTGCGGCTCGTCGTCACGGGCGCGGGGCGCGAGCTGCTGGAGGAGACGCACTGGGGACTCACGCCCGACGAGCAGCGGCGCGTCCATTGGGACTTCGCCTGGGTGTGGGGTCCGCCCGAGGATCACTTCGCCCATCTGCTGCGCACGATCGGGGCGGAGCGCTTCGTCTATGGAACGCACTGGCCTTTGCGACTGACGCAGAATCCGCGGGCCAATCTCGATCTCCTTCCGGACGAGCTGCGTGAGCCGCCGATCGTCGACGCGTCGTCGCTCACCGTCGTCAGGAAAACGCTGACTTGACCGGCAATCGAGGGCAGGGGAAGCTTCTCGTCGCGGTGGTGCGTTCGATGCGCAGGGCTTCGCGCTCATGACGTTGCCTTGCGGCGACCTCGGCGACCGAACAAATTTGCTCGCTTGTGCAGGGACTTGTGAATTCATTCACAAGTTGCGCCCCCTCGGACTTTCCCACACCACATCGCGATGACGCAGCGAAGGAAGTGGACGGCGATCCCCGGATTACTCCTTCTGGTGATCGGTGCCGTCGTACTGTCCGCATATAGTGGCGCCTCCTCCTCGCAAGGCAATCAGCCCAAGCAGCCCATCAACTTTCCGCATCCCAGGCATGCGGGCGCCGTGAAGGACGGCGGGCTCGGACTGAACTGCCTCTACTGTCACAACACCGCGAACAAGTCGTTCGACGTCGGCATGCCCGCCGTCAGCACCTGCCTGGGATGCCACACCGTGGTCGGCGGCACCAGCGCGCAGGGGAAGACCGAGATCGCCAAGCTCCGGAAATACGCCGCCGACAAGCTTCCCGTGCCCTGGGTCCGCATCCATAAGGTGCCCGAGTACGTGCACTTCCCACACGTCCGCCACGTCAACGCGGGCGTCACCTGCCAGTCCTGTCATGGACAGGTTCAGAAGATGAACCAGGTCTACCAGTACTCGTCGCTCAACATGGGGTGGTGCATCAACTGCCACGTGAACGGCTACGATCCCAAGGAAGGCCAGAAGGCCGCGGGCTACGACAGCGTTCCACCGGCCGGCTACTCCGGTGGCGCGCCGTACGGAACGCTCGGCACCAACGCGGGCATCTCCTCCACGCCGCCCGGAATGGGGCTGCCGCGTGACACGACGCAGCTCGCCGCCGCCGGAACCGGACAAACGCCGTCCGCCGAGCGCCGGCGCGCACGATACGACTGCTCGTCCTGCCACTATTAGATCGCCCGAGGACTCGATTCCATGAGCAACGAAACGGGGTCGACGGGCGTCAAGCGCCGCGACTTCCTGAAGGTCCTCGGTGCCTCGAGCGCCGCGGTCGCGACGGTCGGCTGCACGTCCGAGAAGGTCGGCAACCTCGTGCCCTATCTCATCCATCCGGATGACACGGTGGCCGGCGTCTCCACCTACTACGCCACGACGTGCCGCGAATGCGCGGCCGCATGCGGTGTCATCGCCGAGACGCGAGACGGCCGCGTCACGAAGCTCGAGGGAAACCCCGAGCACCCACTCAATCGTGGCGCGCTCTGCGCGCGCGGTCAGTCGGCGCTCCAGGGGCTGTACAACCCCGATCGCCTGCGCGGTCCGATGGTGAAGGAAGGCGGTGCGTGGAAGCCCATCGCGTGGGATCAGGCCTTGACGCTCGTCAGCCAGAAGCTCGGTGAAGCGCGCAGCCGCGGCGGCGCGACGAACGCCGTCTTCATCAATCAGCACGAGACGGGGAGCTTCCCCGGCTTCCTCGATGCATGGCTCGCCGGCTTCGGCATGCGTCCGCACCTGAGCGTCGACTTCGAGGCCGACAGCGCCGTGATCGAGGCGAATCGCGCCGCCTACGGCGTCGCGTGGCCTCGGCTTTCCTTCCAGGACGCGAAGCTCATCGTGTCCTTCGGAGCCGACTTCCTCGACGGGTGGGGATTGTCGGTGCCCCAGCAGCTCGACTTCGCCGATGCCCGCGCAAAGATCGAAGGCGCGCCGCGCTTCGTGTACGTCGGGCCGCGCCGGTCGCTCACCGGGCTCAACGCCGATCAGTGGATCGCCTGCAAGCCGGGCTCCGAGCTCGCGATCGCCAACGCGCTCGCCGGCAAGGGCTCGCTCGCCGACGCCGCCACCGCGAGCGGTGTCGCGGAAGCGACGCTCGCTCGCCTCCAGCAGGAGCTCGCCGCGGCGAAGCCCGCGCTCGTGCTCGCGGGCGCGCGCAGCGGCGATGCGCTCGCGCTCGCGCAGGCGGTGGTCGCGATCGATCAGGCCGGCGGTGCGGTCGGCACGACGATCCGCCCCGCCGAGTCGGCGGGCGCCTTCGACGGTGCCGCGAGCTTCGGCGACGTGCTCGATGCCGTGGAACGCATGCGCGGCGGGCAGGTGCCGGTCGCGTTCGTGCGCGGCGCCAATCCCGCCTACGGGTTGCCGTCCGCGGTGAACTTCGCCGAGGCGTTCGGCAAGGTGCCGTTCAAGGTGAGCTTCTCGCTCTACCCCGACGAGACGACGGAGTTGTGCGACCTGATCCTGCCTGATCTGCACTCGCTCGAGTCGTGGGGCGATGCCGACGTGACGCGCGGCACGGTCTCGCTCCAGCAGCCGGGAATGGATCCGGTATTCGCGGGAACACGCGCGACGGCGGATGTGCTCATCCAGCTCGCGCAGAAGGATCCGGCCAATGCGTCGCGCTATCCGAACGCGGACTACCGCGGCTGGTTGATCGGCCGCTATCCTGGCGGCACGAGCGCGTTCACGGCCGCGGTGCAGAAGGGTGTCGGCACGGGTGCCGTGCTCGCCCGCACGCCAAGGACGCCGGCGCCAGCGGTTGCCGCGCGCACCGCGCAACCGATCGCGAGTTCGACGGGCGACTTCTTCCTTGTCACGTACCTCTCGCCCGTGTTCGGCGATGGACGCGGCGCGAACAAGCCGTGGCTGCAGGAGCTTCCCGATCCGGTGTCGAAGGTGCTCTGGAGCTCGTGGGTCGAGCTGCATCCGGAAACGGGCGCACGGCTCGGCATCGAGCGTGGCGACATCGTCGAGGTGACGACGTCTCGCGGCAAGGTGCGCGCGCCGGCCTATCTCTATCTCGGCATCCGTCCCGATACGATCGCGCTCGCGATCGGGCAAGGTCACTCGTCCGTGGCGAAGCTCGGTGACTTCGAGCCGAAGCATCACACGGTCGGCGACCTGCAATGGGGCTACGGCCGCTACGCGCGCGGCATCGGCATTCGCGCGCACGATCTGCTCGAGGCTCGCACCGATCTTGCCGGCGGCTTCGCCTTCGTCTCCACCAAGGCGACGCTCGCGAAGACCGGCGACCACGAGACGCTCGTCTCCACCGAGGGCTCGGCGCGCCAGCATGGTCGCGGCATCGCGCAGGCGCTCACCATCACGCAGCTCGCGGGACTCGGCGCCGGGCGCGGTGCCGAGCACGGGGAAGGCGCCGAGCACGCGATTCCCGGTGAGCCCTCCGGCGCATTCCTTCCCGGGCTTCGCTCACCAGTCGCTGCTGACGCGCAGGGCGAGCTCGGCTCGCCGACCTCGGATGACAAGGGGAAGGACAAGGGGATGTACGCTCCCAACCACTGGTCGGGGATGGCCAACCGCCGCTGGGCGATGACGATCGATCTGGCCCGTTGCACCGGCTGTTCGGCGTGCGTCACCGCCTGCTACGCCGAGAACAACATTCCCACGGTGGGCGCGCCCTGGCAGAACGCGACGATCTACGCGGAGGCGAAGGCCGGTTTCAACATCACGCGTGGCCGCGAGATGAACTGGCTCCGCATCGAGCGCTATTTCGAAGGCGCCGACGACGGCAAGTTCACGGAGGACTTCGATGCGCGATTCGCGCCGATGCTCTGCCAGCATTGCGGCAACGCGCCGTGCGAGCCCGTCTGCCCGGTGTACGCGACGTACCACTCGCCCGACGGCCTCAACGTCCAGGTCTACAACCGCTGCGTCGGCACGCGCTACTGCTCCAACAACTGTCCGTACAAGGTCCGCTATTTCAACTGGTTCGGTTATGGCGAGGAGGATCGCAAGCAGTACGCGTTCCCCGAGCCGCTGCACTGGCAGCTCAACCCCGATGTGACCGTGCGTACGAAGGGCGTGATGGAGAAGTGCACCTTCTGCGTCCAGCGCATTCGCGAGGCGGAGACGCGTGCCAAGACCGAGGGGCGCGAGCTGGTCGCCGACGAGTTCACGACGGCCTGTTCGCAGGCCTGCCCATCGCGCGCGATCATCTTCGGCGATGCGTCCGACCCGAAGTGGACCGTGTCGAAGCAGGTCGAGGACCGGCGCGCCTACCACGTGTTCGAGGAACTCAACACCTACACCGCGGTGGTCTACTTGAAGAAGGTCAACCATCCGGGGCCGGCGTCGCCGGCCAAGGCGTAAGGAGGCGCGACGATGGCCACCCTCGCAGAGCCGCGCCGCGACGATCCCGTGCAGCGTCCGAACGTTCCGTCGGCGGGCAATCGCCTGCCAGCCGTGCGCGACTACGAGCAGGTCGACCGCGACATCATCGCCACGCTCGGACCCTCACTCGGCTGGTTCGTCGCACTGGGCGCGGCGATTCTCTGCCTGATCATCGGCGCACTGGCCTGGACGTATCAAATCCACGAAGGCCTCGGCGCCGCCGGCTACCAGCCGCCGGTCATGTGGGGCGTGTACATCGTCACCTTCGTCTTCTGGGTCGGCATCGGCCACGCCGGAACGCTGATCTCGGCGATCTTGTATTTGTTCCGCGCCGGATTCCGCACAACGATCTACCGCGCGTCAGAGGCGATGACCGTCTTCGCCGTCATGACGGCGGGGCTCTTCCCGATCCTCCACCTCGGGCGACCGTGGAAGTTCTTCTGGCTGATCCCGTATCCGAACTGGCGGTTGATCTGGCCGAACCCGAAGAGCCCACTGGTGTGGGACGTCTTCGCGATCCTCACCTACCTCACTGTCTCCGCGACGTTCTTCTACGTGGGGCTGATCCCGGACATCGCGGTACTGCGCGACAAGGAGACGAACCCGATCCGCCGGCAGATTTATGCGCAGCTGGCGCTGGGGTGGCGAAATTCCGATAAGGAATGGCGCCACTTTGCCCGTGCCTATCTCTTCCTCGCCGCGTTTGCCACGCCGCTCGTGCTCTCCGTGCACTCCGTCGTGTCGTTCGACTTCGCGATGGCGCTCACCCCGGGCTGGCATGCGACGATCTTCCCGCCCTACTTCGTCGCCGGCGCGATCTTCTCGGGCATCGGGATGGTGTTCACCATCGTGATCCCGCTGCGCAAGGTGTTCAAGCTCGAGCACATCATCACGCTCAACGACCTCGATGCGGCGGCCAAGCTCTGCCTCTTCACCTCGATGGTTGTCGGGCTGGCCTATCTCACCGAGTTCCAGGTCGCCTGGATGTCGGGGAACCGCGTGGAGCAGGAGTATTTCTGGAACCGCGTGTTCGGTCAGTGGGCGTGGTCCGCGTGGATCATGTTGATCTGCAACATGGTCCTGCCGCTCTCGCTCTTCTCGCAGAAGCTTCGTCGCAATACGAAGTGGCTGTTCGTCTTCTCGATCTTCGTCAACATCGGCATGTGGTTCGAGCGGTTCGTCATCGTGATTCCCTCGCTCTCCCACGAGTTCGAGCCATGGCAGTGGGGCGGGTATCACCCGACGTGGGTTGACTATTCCATCCTCCTCGGTTCGTTCGGCTGGTTCTTCATGTGGTTCCTCCTGTTCATCAAGCAGCTCCCCGTGATGGCGCTCGCCGAGATCAAGGAGATCATCCCGCCGAAGATGCGGCAGCGCGTGTCGGGCGAAGAGCGTGACCACGACCTCAATTCGCTCACCCTCGATCCCATCAACACGGCGGGAGACGACTGATGCAGGGCGTCATCGGAGCATTCGGCGAGCTCGACTCGGCCGTCCACGCGATCGAGGATCTGCGAAAGCAGAACTTCAGCGACATCACCGTCTACACGCCGACGCCTCGCCACGAGCTCGAGGAGGCGCTCGGGAACCCGAAGAGTGTCGTGCGCCGCTTCACCCTCATCGGCGGACTGCTCGGCCTCACCTTCGGCTACTGGATTCCGATCTGGATCTCGGACTACTGGCCCATCGTCGTCGGCGGCAAGCCAGTGGCGAGCTGGGTGCCGTACACGATCATCGGATTCGAGCTGATGGTGCTCATCGGATCCTTGGCCACCGTGTTCGGCATGTTCGCCGTCTCGAGACTACCACGGCTGACGCTCACCGTCGGCTACGACGCGCGATTCAGTCACGGCGATTTCGGCGTATGGGTGCCGGTCGGGCCCGATCGCGCGGAACAGGCGACGGCACTGCTGCGCAGTCACGGCGCGCTGGAGGTGCGGAGTGAGCGCTGATCTCCTCTCGCGAGCGCGACGCATCGCGTCGCTCGCGCTCGTGTCCACCGTGCTCGGCGCGTGCTCCTGGTTCACCGACTTCAAGGAGCAGCCGAAGATCGACCCGTGGCAGACACCGAACGATTCCACGCCATTCCGCGGCAACCCTCAGAGCTCGGTGTCCGTGTACGGTTCCTTCGCGCCGGGATACGCCGTGTCTCGCACGCCGTCGCCCGCCACGGTCGATTCGATGAAGAGCATTGCGAACCCGATCGGGGCCGACGCTCGATCCCTCATGAACGGCCGCAAGAACTACCAGATCAACTGCGCCGTCTGTCACGGCACGTCTGGCAAGGGGTTCGCCGAGGCGCCCATCACGAAGTACGGCATCTACGCGCCGCCGCTGAACGCCGGCAACGCGCTGACCCTTGCGGACGGATACATCTGGGGAATCATCCGGAACGGACGCGGCGGAATGCCGTCGTACAACCGGATCGAGGAGCTCGATCGGTGGGACGTCGTGAACTACGTGCGCGGTCTGCAGGGTAAGTACGCCGTGGCGACGGGACCGGTCGGACTGCCCGGCGAGACTGGTGACAAGGTCCCTGGCCCGTCTCAGTCAGGGCCGACGCGTCCGTCGCCGTACTACATCCACGCTGGCTCGCAGGCCGGACCGTTCGTCGCGCCGGGTGCCGCGCCAATCGACTCGGCCGCGAAAGCTCGCGCGGAGTCCACGACCGTCGCACCTCCGAGTGCTGCGGCCGCGACGCCGGCGCCTGGCGGCGCCTCTCAGCCGACCGCAACGAAGACGCCGAGCGCCGGAGGGGCGCGATGAGCATGCATCCTGTGCACGTTCCTTCGCGCGAAGAGCTCGTCGCGACGTATAGCAAGCCGCTCCCGAAGTCACTTGGCACGCTCGCGCTCGCACTGGCCGCGATCGGCGCGATCGTGTTCGTCGCCGGACTGTTCATGGCGCCCGACCGCGCTTGGCGCGCATACCACGCGAGCTGGCTGTACTTCACCTCACTCTCCTCGGCGGGCGTGCTGTTCGTCGCGGTGCAGCGCATCACGACGGCGCGCTGGTCCCGGCCGATCATTCGCCTGCTCGAGGGCTACGTCGCGTTCCTGCCGGTGGCGTTCGTGCTGCTGCTGATCAGCGTGCTGCTCGGCAAGAACTACATCTTCCCCTGGACGCACGAGCATCCGCCCGTCGCCGAGAAGGTGCTCTATTACAACGGTGGCTTCCTCACGGCGCGCGTGTTCATCGCGTTCGCCGTCATCACCGCGCTGTCGCTCTGGTACATCTACACGTCGGTGCGGCTCGACGTGGGAGTGTTGCCAGACTGGGGCGCGAAGTGGGCCGCCGGACTGCGCGCACGCATGCGCAACGGCTTCCGCGACGAACGTCGTGAGCTGCACAGCACGCATTCGCTGCAGGGCAAGCTTGCCGTCTTCCTTGCGCTGGCGTTCGGCTACGGCTGGTCGATCCTCGCGTTCGATCTGTCGATGGGGCTGTCGCTCCACTTCCAGAGCACGCTGTACGGCTGGTGGTTCTTCATGGGAGGCTGGCTCTGCGCCCTGACGGCGTTCACGCTGCTCGTCATGGCGTGGCGCCGCTATCTGGGTGCGGAGGCGATCATCCAGGAGAACCACTTTCACGACCTGGGCAAGCTGTGCTTCGCCTTCACGGCGTTCTGGGGCTACCTCACCTTCGGCCAGTATCTGGTGATCTGGTACGGCAACATGGGTGAGGAGACGCACTGGCCGCGGCTCCGGCTCATGGCACCATGGGTGAACTGGACGGTGTCGGCGGTGGTCCTCGTCTTCTTTGCGCCGTTCTTCGGTCTGCTGTCTCGCGCGGCGAAGGTGTATCGCCCGACGCTGGCGCTGTTCACGACGATCAGCCTCGTCGGGATGTTCCTCGTGCGCTATCTGGAGGTCTACCCGTCGCTCTATGGCGTCGCGCCGAGCACACCGTTCGGCGTCTGGGAGATCGGCATCGCCCTCGGCTTCCTCGGCATCTGGGGCTCGTGCTACATGGCGTTCATGAACGCCTTTCCGCGAGTGCGCGCCGTCCTGATGACGTCGCCGTATCGCGACGAAGTGCAGGTCCCGGTGAACGCGGAGACGATGGAGCCGTTGCCGGCGCATGAGTGAGGGGTGAGTGATGCGGGGTGAGGGGATGAGGGAACAGCGGCCCCAGGACGCGAAGCGTCCCCGGGTCCGTTCGCTTTCATCCCGCACCCCGCATCTCGCAACCTCGGCTACGCCACCATCCCCCTCAGCGCTGCCAGCGTCATCACCCCGCTCTCCCGCTTCAACTCGCGTCCGTTCCTGAACACGATGACCGTCGGGATGCCGCGAATCTGAAAGCGCGCGGCAACGCGTTGCGACGCGTCGGTGTCGAGCTTCGCGACGAGGGCGTGGCCGGCCGACGTGCGGGCCAGCTCGTCGATTGCCGGAGCCATCATGCGGCATGGACCGCACCAGTCGGCATAGAAGTCGACGAGCACTGGAAGACTCGTCTCGGCGATGACGCGATCGAACGTCGCGTCGGTGAGCAGGATCGGATGGTCGAGGTTGAGGGGTGCCCCACACACGCCGCACTTCGGGCCGTCCGTCATGCGTCTCGCGGCGATTCTGTTCCATCGTCCGCAGGTGGAGCAGGGCAGGGTGACGTGGGGAGCCTGGGCGGACGCTTCCTGGGCGGTCGTCATGTTGCTTCTCCGTCGAATGGTTCAGCGTTAGCTTATCATGCGTGGTGCAATTTTCGGGGCGTTAGCTCAGTTGGGAGAGCGCCTGCTTTGCAAGCAGGAGGTCATCGGTTCGATCCCGATACGCTCCATGAGATCACGGACGACCGACGGACGCCACGGCGAATTCCCGTCGCTCGCCACTGGAGGATGAGAGTGCGCGAGAATCTCCGAGCCGTGCGTCGCTTCGCCATTCTGTTCATCACGATGGTGGGTTGCGGTACCCCGGCATTCCAGCGCGCCGCCACCGCGCCCAGGCTTCCGCCAAGCGACCACGTGCTCGTGGTGGACCGCGCTCTGCGCGCGACCGTCTAAGCCATCGCGCGCGAAACCGGCTCGCCAGCGAGGCGTCGACGGCGTTCGGACGCGCGCGTGTCGATCGTCCGTGTGACGAGGCGACGACGACATCACAGCGGTGCGAACCACTCCTCCACGGCACATATGCGAATATTTTAGCGGTACGTGTGTTGATATTGCGTAAATAACTTGACACAACGCGAAACACTACGCATTGTTGCGCCAAGTATAAGTGTGTTAATGCTTTCCATGCAGAATCGTCAGGCATTCGCCCGCTTTTGCAGACGAATCGGCTCGAATCGGGCAGCCAGAATGTGCGGGCCGCCAATCCCCTTCTCAGCCGCTGTCTTGATCTCCTTTTCGTCCGCCCTGGAGTTCGTGCCGATGCGCAAAATCAACACGCGTAACTTTCGCCTCGCGACGAGATCGACGCCCCGCGAAGTCAATCGGAGAATCGTTCTCAACCTGATCCGGGAATATCAGCCGATCTCGAGAGCCGAGCTCGCGCGCCGGATGCAGGTCCACCGCGGAACGATGACGCCGCTCGTGCGCGAGCTGGTGGAGAGTGGCGTCGTGTTCGAGAAGGGGACCGCCGAAACGGCGCGAGGCAGACGCCCGACGCTGCTCTGTGTGCGAACGCGCGGACGACTCGTCGTCGCGGTGGACATTCGTCCGGGCCGCTCCGTGATTGCGCTGGCCGACGTGAGCGGCAGCGTCCTGGCGCGCGAGACGTTCGACACGCCCGATTCACCCGCACTGTTGCCCGAGCTGCTCGCGGCCGAGGTGGCGAACCTGCTTCGCGCGCACGCGCCGGACGGCGTGGACGGATGCCAGGGACTCGGCATCGTGCTTCCCGGCATGGTCGACCGGAAAACCGGGAAGCTCATCTACGCGCCTCGCCTCGGATGGCGCGACGTGGATCTTCGCTCCACGGTCTCGCATCGCGTGGGTATGAAGGTCTACATCGAGAGTGCACCCATCGCCTGCGCGCTCGCCCGTCTCTGGCTCGATCCGGATGCCACGCGGTCCGTGAACAGCTTTGCCTACGTGAGCGTGTCCGACGGCATCGGCGTCGGTCTCGCCTTCAACGGTGAGATGCTGCGCGGCGAAGGGCACACCGCGGGCGAGTTCGGACATGTGTCGCTCGACTCGTCGGGACCGATGTGCGTGTGCGGCAAGCGTGGATGCTGGGAAGCGCTCGCCTGCAACGCGGCCACGGTGGACCGCTACGTCGCACACCTGACGGGCGACGAGTCGGGGATGAAGGGCGCGCCCGAACGCGTGACGAATGGCACGATCCGACCGGGCATCGACGAGGTGGTGCGGCGCGCGCGAGGCGGCGAGCCCGCCGCGGTGTCCGCGCTCGTCGAGACGGGGAAGCACATCGGCAAGGGCCTCGCGCTCGTGGTCAATGCGTTCAACCCTGGGCGCATCTACGTCGGCGGTGAGATCACCGCGGTGTGGGAGTTCCTCGAGGGTCCGATCCGCGACGCGCTCGCCGAGGGAACGATCACCGAGCGCGCGCGCACGACGTCGATCGTCCCCGACATTGCGCCGGCCGAGTATCGGCTTCGCGGCGCGGTCGCACTCGTGACGGCGCCCGGCTACGCGGCGCTCGCCGTCGGCTGATGCACGCCTGACGGCGCACCACTCGGCGCGAGGGACTTCCCAACTCGACTCACGCCGCCAGATTTGGCGCTGTGATCAAACGACTGGAGATTCAGGGCTCCCGGTGCGCATGGCGCCGGTGAGCGGAGTGCTCACCGGCAGAGTCGCCGTCGTGACCGGCGGCTACGGCGTGTTGGGAGCCAGCATCTCGGCCGGTCTCGCGCAGGCGGGCGCGCGCGTCGCCATTCTCGGGCGACGGAAGGACGCGGCGGACGCCCACGTCGCGACCATTCGCGACGCGGGCGGCGAGGCGATGACGCTCGTCGCCGACGCGCTCGACGAGCCGCAGCTCCGAGCGGCGCTGGACGTGCTGCGCGAGGCATGGGGACGCGTCGACATCCTCGTCAACGCCGCCGGCGGCAACGTGAGCCGAGCGCGAAGCGACGACCGCAGCGTGTTCGACGTGCCGCTCGATGCGTT
Organism: bacterium; assembly: GCA_039933415.1. Taxonomy (GTDB): domain Bacteria; phylum Gemmatimonadota; class Gemmatimonadetes; order Gemmatimonadales; family Gemmatimonadaceae; genus AG11. The sequence goes on along the minus strand of JBDTOD010000031.1, from coordinate 7,105 downwards.
CGAGGAGGTATTGCGCCTCAACCTGCACGGCACCGTCGTTCCGACGATGGTGTTCGGCAAGGCGATGGCGGATGCGGGCAGGGGCTGCGTGATCAACATCTCCTCCATGGCCGCGATCCTTCAGCTCAGCGGAGTGCTCGGCTACTCCGTCGCCAAGACGGGGATCGACAGCTTCACGAAATGGATGGCGGTGGATCTCGCGCGGAGGTATGGCGACGGGCTCCGCGTGAACGCGATCGCGCCCGGCTTCTTCGTCACCGAGCAGAATAGAAAGGTCATGATCACCGAGGACGGCAGCTACACGGCGCGGGCCCAGCGCGTCATCACCCACACGCCGATGGGGCGATTCGGACGCCCCGAGGAGCTGCTCGGCGCGGTGCGCTGGCTGTGCAGCGATGACGCATCGTTCGTCACCGGGGCGGTGATTCCGGTCGACGGCGGGTTCAGCATCTATAGTGGCGTGTAGTCTGGTCAGCCAAAGAGTTCCTGACACGCCGGCGTCCCGCGCGGGCAACACCTTGCCAGATTTTGCCGTAGTGATAAAGTGATAAGATCAATGTTCTCGCTGGGCTCGATCGACAGCTCGGGTTCCCCGACGGGCACCCAGTCCGCCGCGAACGTCGCGCGCCACGGCGTCCACGGCGCGGCATCCACCTTCGGGGACGCGACATGAAGATCATCGACATCCGCGCGACGCCCGTGACCGTGCCGCTCGCGGCGCCGCTTCGCCACGCGAACGGATGCCATTGGGGCCGATTCGTACGGACGATCGTCGAGGTCGAGACCGACGAGGGAATTATCGGGCTGGGCGAGATGGGCGGGGGCGGAGAGAGCGCAGTGTCCGCGTTCCACGGCCTCAAACCCTATCTCGTCGGCCACGACCCGACTCGGCTCGAAGAGATGCGCTTCCTCATCGCGAACCCGACGGCGTCGCTCTACAACAATCGAACGCAGATCCTCGCCGCCCTGGAGTTCGCCTGTCTCGACATCATGGGGCAGAAGTGGGGCGTTCCGGTGCACGCGATCCTCGGAGGCGCGCTCCGCGATCGCGTTCCCTTCGCCTCCTATTTGTTCTTTCGCTATGCAAACGAGGCGGACGGCTCGGGCGAGGTACGAACGCCCGACCAACTCGTGCAGCAGGCGCGCGAGCTCAAGTGCCAGCACGGCTTCTCGACGCACAAGCTCAAAGGTGGAGTCTTCGCGCCGGAGTACGAGCTGGAGTGCTACCGCGCGCTCGCCGAGTCGCTGCCGGGCGACAGCTTCCGCTTCGACCCGAACGGTGTGTGGTCCACCGAGAAGGCGATGTGGTTCGGCCAGCAGATCGCCGATCTGAACAACGACTATCTCGAGGACCCGGTGTTCGGACTGCACGGCATGCGTCGGACGCGGGAGAAGGTGCGCATGCCGCTGGCGACGAACACCGTCGTCGTCGGCTTCGAGCAGCTCGCCGCCAACGTGCTCGACACGGCGGTGGATGTCATCCTCCTCGACACCACGTTCTGGGGCGGCATCCGTCCATGTGTGAAAGCGGCGGCGATCTGCGAGACGTTCCAGCTCGGCGTCGCCGTGCATTCGTCCGGCGAGCTCGGGATCCAGCTCGCGACGATGCTGCATCTTGGCGCGGTCATTCCCAACCTGACCTTCTCGGCCGACGCGCACTATCACCACCTTCGAGACGACGTGGTGATGGGCGGCAAGCTACCCTACCACGACGGCTCCATCGCCGTGCCGACGGGGCCGGGCCTCGGCGTCACGCTCGATCGCGCGAAGCTCGCCGAGTATCACGAGCTGTTCGTCGAGCTGGGGACATATCCGTATGATCGCGATCCTCTGCGGCCGGACTGGACTCCGCTCGTGCCGAATCAGCGGTGGGCCGATCCGGCCGACGATCGCACGCCGAGGCTTCGAGGGTGAGACGGCTCGCAGTGGTGGCCGGCGCGTTGCTCGCCGGCCTCTCGAGCGTGCTGCACGGCCAGCCTGGTCACGATCTCTGGCTGCGCTACCCGGCGGTGACGGGCGATCTGCTCGCCGAGTATCGCGGCGCTTTCCGGGGACTGATCGTCTCCGACGAATCACCGACGCTGCGCGCCGCGCGTGACGAGCTGACGTTGGCGATCAGTGGATTGACCGGCCAGGCGCCGACGATCGAGCGCGTCGTCGCGCATGGCGGTGTGGTCATCGTCGGCACGCCTTCCTCATCGCGACTCGTCGCGTCGCTGCCGCTCGCCGCGGAGCTGCCCGCGCTCGGCCCGGACGGATACCTCGTCCGAGTCGTGCGGGTGAATGGGCGGCGCGCGATCGTCGTCGCGGCCAACCGCGATGTGGGCGCACTGTACGGAACCTTCGCGCTGCTTCGCGAGCTGCAGACGCATCGTCATGTGCGCGACGTGCGACTCGCGGGCGCGCCGAAGATCCAGCGACGGATCCTCGATCACTGGGACAACCTCGACGGCTCGGTGGAGCGTGGCTACGCGGGAAACTCGATCTGGCAGTGGGACAGTCTGCCGGAGGTGATCTCGCCGATCTACCGCGAGTACGCGCGAGCCAATGCGTCGATCGCCGTGAACGGTGCGGCACTGACGAACGTCAATGCCAACGCGAAGGTGCTGACGCCGTCATATCTCGCCAAGGTCGCAACGATCGCCGGCGTGCTCCGGCCGTACGGCGTACACGTGTACCTGACGGCGCGGTTCAGCGCGCCGATCGAGATCGGCGGGCTCAGGACGGCGGATCCGCTCGACCCCGCCGTGCGCGAATGGTGGAAGCGCAAAGCCGATGAAATCTACGGGCGCATCCCCGACTTCGGCGGCTTCGTCGTGAAGGCCAACTCCGAGGGCCAGCCGGGACCGCAGGACTACAAGCGCACGCACGCCGACGGCGCGAACATGTTCGCCGACGCGCTCGCGCCGCACGGCGGCATCGTGATGTGGCGCGCGTTCGTCTACAGCAACGAGACGCCGACGGACCGCGTGAAGCAGGCATACGAGGAGTTCAAGCCGCTCGATGGCGCGTTCCGCGACAACGTGCTCATCCAGGTAAAGAGCGGCCCACTCGACTTTCAGCCGCGCGAGCCATTCAGCCCGCTCTTCGGCGCGATGACGAAGACGCCGGTGATGATGGAGTTCCAGGTGACCAAGGAGTATCTGGGCGAAGACACGCACCTGGCGTATCTGGGCGCGTACTTCGAGGAGGTGCTGCGTGCCGACACGTACGCGAGGGGGAAAGGCAGCACGGTCGCGAAGGTGATCGACGGTTCGCTGCTCGGCTACTCGCGGACGGCCATTGCGGGAGTCGCCAACATCGGCCGCGACGGCAACTGGACCGGCTCGACGTTCAATCAGGCGAACTGGTACGCATTCGGCCGCCTCGCCTGGGATCCGACGCTGTCGTCGATGGACATCGCCGACGAGTGGATCCGGATGACGATCTCCAACTCGCCGGCCGCGGTGACCGCGGTGCGCACGATGATGCGTCAGTCCCGTGAGGCGGTGGTGAACTACATGACGCCACTCGGCCTCGTCCACATCATGGGGACGGGACATCACTACGGTCCCGCACCGTGGGTGAAGCTGTCCCGGCTCGACTGGTCACCCGTGTACTATCACCGCGCTGATTCGGTCGGGATCGGATTCGACCGAACCGCGGCCGGGAGCAACGCCGTCGGGCAATACTTCGGCCCGGTGCGCGACCGGTACGCGAGCATGGAGACGGTGCCCGACTCGCTGCTGCTCTACTTCCATCACGTCCCCTGGAGCCACCGGATGCGGTCCGGTCGCACGCTCTGGGACGAGCTCGCATTCCGCTACAACGCGGGCGTGGACACGGTGCGGGCAATGCAGAAGAGCTGGGAGTCGCTCGACGCGTCCGTCGATCGGGCTCGATTCCCGGACGTGTCCGGCTTTCTCGCCATTCAGGAGCGCGAGGCGCGCTGGTGGCGCGACGCGGCACTCTCGTATTTCCAGACGTTCTCGCGCATGCCGATCCCCGCGTCGTACGAGCGGCCGGCCCACCCGCTCAACTATTATGAGCGCATCCGCTGCCCGGCCGACCAGCACAAGCCGCGCTGCGCCGACGTCCCCTGAGCTTCTCCAGCGCACGCACGCAACGCGTGCGCTTCCACTCTGATCACCTTCTGCGCACGGACCGCCTGACAATGACCCGCACAGCTTCCTCCGACGCGTACACAGCTCGCCCCGAGCATCACTTCACCTGGGGGCTCTGGACCGTGGGCAACGTCGGCCGCGATCCCTTCGGTGACGCGGTGCGACCGCAGATCAGTGCGGTCGAGATCGTCCACAAGCTGGCGGAGCTCGGCGCGTACGGCGTCAACCTGCACGACAACGATCTCGTCCCGCGCGACGCGACGACGGCCGAGCGTGAGAAGATCGTGCGCGACTTCAAGGCGGCGCTCGCCCAGACCGGCCTCAAGGTGCCGATGGCGACGACGAACCTCTTCGGCGATCCGGTCTTCCGCGATGGCGCGTTCACGAGCATCGACAGTTCTGTGCGCCGACACGCGCTGCAGAAGACGATGCGCTCGATGGACCTCGGCAAGGAGCTCGGAGCGGAGACCTACGTGTTCTGGGGCGGTCGCGAGGGTGTCGAGACGAATGCGTCGAAGGATCCGCAGGAAGCGATGAAGTGGTTCCGCGACGCGCTGAACTTTCTGTGCGAGTACTCGATCCAGCAGAAGTACGACTACAAGTTCGCGCTCGAGCCCAAGCCCAACGAGCCGCGCGGCGACATCTTCCTGCCGACGATCGGCCACGCCCTCGCGCTGATCTACACGCTCGATCATCCGGACATGGTCGGGCTGAATCCCGAAGTCGCGCACGACACGATGGCCGGCCTCGACTTCACGCACGGCGTCGCGCAGGCGCTCGAGGCGGGAAAGCTCTTTCACATCGACCTCAACGCGCAGAAGCCAGGGCGGTACGATCAGGATCATCGTTTCGGCAGCGAGGATCCGAAGGCGGCGTTCTTCCTCGTGAAGCTGCTCGAGGATTCGAAGTGGGCCGGCATGCGGCACTTCGACAGCCACGCGTATCGGACCGAGGATCAGCAGGGCGTGTGGGATTTCGCCGCGGGGAGCATGCGCACCTACCTGATCCTCAAGGAGAAGGTTGCGCAGTTCAACGCCGATTCGGAGATCCAGGGCCTGCTCGGCGAGCTGGGAAAGCGCGGCGCCGCGCCGGGCGCGCGCGTGAGGTATTCGAGCCAGCTCGCACAGTCGATCAAGGACGAGCAGTTCGATCTCGAGGCGATGCGCGCGAAGGGCTATGGCTACGAGCGGCTCGACCAGCTCACGATGGAGATCCTGCTCGGAGCGCGGTAGCGTGTCGCAGTCGCTCTTCCTCGGTCTCGACGTGGGCACGAGTGGCGTCAAGGCGATTCTCGTCGCGCCGTCGGGCGAGGTGATGGCGACGGCGACGACGCCGCTCTCGATGTCCACGCCGAAGCCTGGGTGGGCGGAGCAGGACCCCGAGGCGTGGTGGGAGGCGTCCCTCGCATGCATCCGTACCGTGCGCTCGGCGCGTCGCGACGATTCGGTCGCCGCCGTCGGCATCTCGGGACAGATGCACTCCTCGGTATTCCTGGACCGCAGCGGTGCGGTCATCCGTCCCGCGCTGCTCTGGTGCGATGGACGGACGACGGCGGAATGCGCCGAGATCACGCAGCTCGTCGGTGGCGAGTCGCGGCTCCGTGACCTCGCGTCGAATCCCGCGCTCGAGGGATTCACGCTGCCGAAGGTGCTCTGGCTGCGGCGTCACGAGCCCGACGCGTTTGCGCGGCTGGCCACAGTGCTCCTGCCGAAGGACTACATCCGCTACCGGCTCACCGGCGTGCTCGCGACCGAGCCGTCGGACGCGTCGGCAACGCTCATGTACGACACCGCGCGACTTCGCTGGAGCGACGAGATCATGCGTGCCGTCGATCTGCCGATGTCGCTGCTCCCGACTGTCGGCGACTCGTCCGAAGTACTCGGCACGATCGACGCCGCCGCGGCGGGACTGACTGGGCTGGAGCCCGGGACGCCAGTCGTCGGGGGCGGCGCCGACAACGCGTGCGGCGCGGCGGGCGTGGGCGTGCTCGCACCCGGCGAAGTCGTCACGAGCTGGGGCACGTCGGGAACGGTGCTCGCGCCAACGTCCGAGCCGCGCGTCGATCCGCGATTGCGCGCGCACACCTTCTGTCACGTGATGCCCGGTACCTGGTACCTCATGGGCGTCGTGCTCACGGCGGGCGGTGCCTTCTCGTGGTACAAGGCGCAGCTCGCGCGCGAGCTCGCGGGCGCGAGCGACGCGAGCGCGCGGCTCGACGACGAGGCCGCCGCGATCCCACGCGGCGCCGAGGGCGTCACGTTCCTGCCATATCTCCAGGGCGAGCGCACGCCACACCGCGACGCATCCGCGCGCGGCGCCTTCCTTGGCCTCAGCCTGGCGCACACGCGCGCGCATCTTGGCCGAGCCGTACTCGAGGGCATCTGCTTCGCCCTTCGTGACTCGGTGACGATTCTCCAGGAGCTGGGACTCTCGCCGAGCCATCTGCTGCTCACCGGCGGTGGCGCACGCAGTGCGCTGCTGCGACGACTGCAGTCGGAAGTGTTCGGGCTTCCCGTGACGACGGTGAATCGGGAGGAGGGGCCCGCGTACGGTGCGGCGCTGCTCGCCGCGGTGGGCGCTGGCGCCTTCAGCGATCTCGCCACCGCGGCGAGCGCGACGCTCACGCGCGCGCCGCTCGAGCGACCGGAGGCGGGAGCGCACGCGGAATACGACGCGCCCTATGCGCGGTTCCGGCAATCGTTCCTCGCCGCGCGGCCCGATCTGCTCACGCACGCCTGATCACTCACCCGCGACGTCCCAAGACCCCGCATGCAATTCGTCCGACGCATTCTCGCCTCGCAGGAGACCGGCCTCGTCATGGTGGTCGCGCTGCTCACGATCACGCTGATCGCGCTGGCGGGCTCGCATGTCGACCACGGCACCGGAACGACGGTCAACAATTTCTGGAACGCGAACACGATTGTGCAGACGCTCACCGACGCGAGCTTCTTCGCGATCATGGCGATCGGGGCGACGATGGTGATCATCTCCGGCGGCATCGA
>JBDTOD010000030.1:0-36305 GCA_039933415.1 bacterium | reverse complement strand
TGACCCCGGACTCTGACCCCCAATTCCACTCGAGTTCGGTGCCTCGGAAGCCATTGGCTCGTCAATGGGGTACATTCCTGAGACCACGCCGGTTGATGCCGGCCATAACCGAGTTTCTGTTCTGAGTTTAGTTCTGAAGAGATCACCCGACCGAAAGGGCCGGCGCCCCCGCCGAGGTGGAGGAGGGGGAAACCCACAGCTGACGTCGACATCGACCAGCCGCACGGCCTACACCGAGACGAAGCGTTGGCTCATCGCGCAGCACGGATCCGTCTGTGCCTACTGCGGACGCCACGTTTCCCCAGCCACCGTCACGCTCGACCACGTCACGCCTCGCCGAGGGCAGAGCGCCTACGACCGGCGCGACAACCTCGTGCTCGCCTGCCAGGATTGCAACGGCGCCAAGGCGGACATGCCCATCCTGTCCTTCCTGCTTCGCAAACGGGAGCGGGCTGCCATCCTGCTGCGCTTCGGCGCACACCTCAGCCCGATGCTCGTCGATCTCGTACGCGGGCTCGTCCCCTCCGCCGGCGAAGTTCCGGCACGAGTGAAGGAGCAGTTCGACGACCTGTTCTTCGAGGACGGGGAATCCCCCTACCACGAGTCGCCTTACAGGGAGTAAGCCAGGTCCATTCCCTGCTCTACCCTTCGCGCTCGTCTCGAACGGCCTGGTGGGGAGCGGGGAGAAGTGCTGAGTGACGACACGGCCTCGGGACGCAATGCGTCCCGAGGCCGATTTGCTATTACCCAAAACTCACCGCCCAGCACTCACGACCCGATTCACGTCTTCCTCGCCCGCCTGCCCGCCCGCTTTCGCGACTTCTCCCTCGTCCCACAGACTTCCATCTGGCACCAGCGCCGGAGTCCGTTGCGGCTCCGGTCGACGTAGAGCCATCCGCAGTCCGCGCCGCCCCGCTGCCGGACGCTTCGTGAATGAGACCGAGCCACGCCGCCTGACGCTGTACGCCGCCTTCGCGGCCATCTACCTGTTCTGGGGCGCCGCCTTTCTGGCCGTGCGCTATCCGGTCGCGGTCGTGCCGCCCATGCTGATGATCGGCATCCGCTGTGCGGGCGGCGCCACCTTCCTGCTCGCATGGCTCGCCTGGCGCCGCGAGCTCGTGCGCCCGACGCTCGCGCAGTGGAAGACCGCGGCCATCGCCGGGATCCTGCTCTTCCTCGGCAGCCATGTGTCGATGGCGTGGGCGGAGCAGCGTATCTCCTCCGGGCAGGCGGCGTTGTTCGGCTCGTCGATCCCGCTCTGGGTGGTCGGGATGGAATCGGTCCGCGAGCGCACGATGCCGTCGCCACGCGTCCTTCTCGGGATCGTTCTGGAAATCGTTGGCGTCGGCATTCTCGCCGAGGAGGCGCGTTCAACGCCGGCACGCTCAGCGATCGACTCCTCCTCACCTTCGCCTCGCTTTCGCTCCTCTTCCTCGTGCTTTGCGGCACCGTGCTCGCCTTCGGCTCGTTCATCTGGCTCCTTCGCGTCGCCGCTCCGGCGACGGTGAGCATCTACGCCTTCGTGAATCCGATCATCGCGCTCTGCCTCGGCATCCCCGCCAGTGCGTGCGCGAGAAATCGAAGACTGCCGGAGCGATGACGGGCCCGTGCAGGCTCGCGCATCGTGAGCTTGGCAACGACGCGAACGCGGATGTACAACAGAATGACGCGGGAACGGCACGATCTACTGCCACTGCAGCTGCATTTCGCGCGGGGACGCGGAGTGCGCGAAAACTGCAACGGCAACGGATTTTGGGTTCCCGAGAAAGGATCTCTCCGCCACATCCCAAAGAATCAGTGCCGCCTTCCGATGATGCTTGCTGAGAAAAGCAAACGTCACGAGCGGCTCGATCCGGATCAGGCCCCGATCGCGCTCGTCGTCGCGCCGTCTCTGACCAGGTCCCGGATGAAGGGGAAGCGCCCGCGAATATCGGCGACGCGCTCGGCCGTGAGCGTCACGTATCCCGGTGCATCTCCAACGGCCGGAGTCGGAACAAGGCGTTCGCCCCAGGGATCGTACGCGGCTGAGCCGCCATCGTACGCCAGCCCTCCCGCGTCGCCGACGCGATTCACGCCGATCGCGTACGCCTGATTTTCGATCGCGCGCGCCGGCAGGAGCGCATCCCAGTGTGAGCGTCGACCCGCGGGCCAGTTGGCGATCACGAACATCGCGTCCACTTCGGGCGCGATGGCACGGAACAGCTCCGGAAAGCGGAGGTCGTAGCAGATGAAGAGACCGATCCTCACGCCGCGCACCATGGCCGTCGTCGGACCATCGCCCGGTTCGTAGCTCCCGTGCTCGTTCGCATAGGCGAACAGCTTCTGCTTGCGGTAGGAGGCATCGAGCTCGCCGTTCGGTCCGAACAGGAGCGCCGTGTTGAGGAACGCCTCCCGTCCCTCCACCACCTCTCGCGCGGCGACGCCGGCGAGGAGATGGATGCCACTTTCGGCGGCGAGCGTCGCGAGCGCGCGGACGTGCGGCGAGTCCAGCGGAACGGCGTGCGCCTTCGGCTCCATGGTAAAGCCGGAGAGGCACATCTCGGGGAGTGCTACGAGGTGCGCACCCTGCTGTGCAGCGCCCCGCACGAGCCGACCTGCCCGCTCGAGCGATGTGGCGGGGTCATGCCAGCCCGTGTCGTACTCACCGAGTACGACACGAAGCTCATTGGTCACGCGCTCGATCTCCCGTGGAGCACGTCGGGGTCGGTGAGCGCACGGCGGAGCGCTTCGGCGCCTTCCTTCACCATCGGCGTGGCGCAGCTGTAGGCGAAGCGAATCGCGTCGTCGCACGTCTGTCCGAACGCGACGCCAGGCGCGCTGCCGATTCCGATCGCCGCGAGCTTGTCCGACAGATCCGCCGCGTCGGCGACGCCGAGGCGCGCGTAGATGGCGGGATCGAGCTCGGCCCATACGTAGAACGCTCCGGGCGGCGTGAACGGACGAACGCCTTCGACCGAAGAGAGCGCGGTCAGCAGCGCGTCGCGGCGCACGAGATACTCGGCGCGCATCGACGCCAGCTGCGACTGGTCACCCGTGACCGCGGCGAGCGCGGCCCACTGCGCCAGACTGTTCACGCCGTTGATCGTGCAGCGGAGCAGCTTGGGAATACGGTCGTGCAGAAGGGGCGATCTGGTGACGATGTAGCCGGTGCGGAGCCCGCTCATCGCGTAGCTCTTCGAGAACGAGAAGATGCTGATGACCTTTTCGGCGTACTCCGGCACGAACGAGCCAATGGAGAAGTGCTTGTGCGGCTCATAGATGACGTCCTCGTACGCTTCGTCCGAGATCAGCCACAGGTCGTGGCGCTTGGCGATCTCGGCGATCTCGCGCAGCGTCTGCTCGGAGAGCACGGCGCCGGTCGGGTTCTGAGGCGTGTTGAGGAAGATCGCCGTGGTGCGCGGCGTGATCGCCGCCTCGATCTCGGCGGTGTCGTACTCGAAATCATGGTCCGCACGAAGCGGAACACCGACCGTGACGCCACCGGCCAGCCGGATGTTCTCGGCCACCTCGGTCCACATCGGATCCGGCAGGATCACCTCGTCACCCGGCGACAGCAGTGCGCCGAACGCGACGTACAGCGCGTGCATCGCGCCGTTCGTGAGGAAGATGTCCTCCTCCGTCGTACCGACGAGACCATTCTTCTGGACGGCCTTTTCCGCGAGCGCCTTCCGCAGTTCCGGGATGCCGCTGTTGGGGATGTAGTGCGTCTTGCCCGCCGCACCCGCCCTGCCGATCGCCTCGAGCACATGGGGCGGAACGGAGAAGTTCGGATCACCCGACTCGAGCCGGTACACCTTCGTGCCCGCCGCCTGGGCCTTGAGAAGCCGTTCACGAATCTGCACGATCAGGCCGAGCGAGATCTCGTCGAGCGGGTGTTGGGCGACGGCGGACGGTGGCATGCGCGGGCTCTCCGGAGTGTGCGGGCGCGAGGAATTGAGAACTGGGGCGGCAGGACTCGAACCTGCAACTTCCCGATTAACAGTCGGGCGGTCTGCCAATTGACCTACACCCCATCAGTGAAGCTTGGCTGGTCGTCGCGAGCTGCCGCGAGTGATTCGTCGATCCTTGCAAAAGCGCCCGCCAGGTGAGACCTGGCGGGCGCTACTTCTGCGTCACTTGCACGCGCGCGCTAGCCAAGTCTCCGGAAGGAGTCCCGATTAATATTATTGCGTGGCTTAAGCGCGCGAATGTTGGACATGTTCATGCGTTGTGTGCCGCGCGGCGTGCGCGACACGTGACATGGTAGGGCGCACGGAGATTTCTGTCAAGAGCCCAGGTCGCCGAATCGCCGCATCGCTCACCAGCCTCCGCCAGGAGGCAGCCACGGCGCGAGTCGCTCGCGAAGATGGCGCAGCGCGCGGCCCATCCGAGCCTCCACGGTCTTCACCGAGATCGCCAGCACGCTCGCGATCTCCGGATACGTGAGCCCCTCGACGCGACTCATGTCGAACACCTCACGCTGAGGCGCGGACAGTTCCTCCATCGCGAGGCGCGCCGCTTCCCGCAGCTCGCGCGCGATCGTGCGCGAATCCGCGTGCGGCGCCGACGTCGGCGGTCGGATGAATGGCTCCGACTGGCGCACGGTCCGCCCGTGACGAAGCTGGTTCAGTGCGCGGTTGCGCGTGGATTGATGCAGATAGGCGCGCAGTGGACCCGTCAGGACGAGCGACTCGCGGCGTCGCCAGAGCTCCAGCATGACGTCCTGCACCACCTCTTCCCCGAGCGATCGCTCCCCCAACAGGCGGGCCGCGCTCAGGACGAGCCAGGAGTAGTGCTCGCGAAAGATCGCCGCGTACGCGTCGTCGTCGCCCTGGCGCAACCGCGCCAGGAGTTCCGATTCAACCACGGGTGCGATATCGTTGCTGCGACGAGCCTGGCATGGCCGACCAATCTAACTGGCGCCGGCTCGTGCACGAGTCGCCTCCCCCCGTGCGGGCGGGAGTACGTCGTAGGGGATCTCTCCACTCGGGTGTCTGAGCAGCATGGCAGACGATCGCGCGCAACAGCCTGACCTGGACGCCGAGTGGGAAGCGTTGGCCCGCTATCTGGCGCGTGAGAGCGCTCCGGACGAGGAGGAGCGCATCCGCAAGCAGCTTGCGTCGAACCCGGATCGTTCGGCTCTGGTGGAGTCGCTCGATGCGTCGCTCGTGGCGCCCGCCGAAGCGCCCCTCTCGACGTCGGAGGTCGAGGCGGCGCTCGCCGTGGTGCTAGCCCGACGCGACGCCGTGAACGGAGCACTCTCCATCCTCCCGGGCGGCGCAGCACCAATCGCGGAGCGACCGTCGGTGCAGGTGGCGCGCCTGCGGTCCCGGTGGCGCCGATCTGGCCTCCGCGCCGCGGCGGCGGTGCTCATCGTTGCCGGTGGCAGCATGCTCTGGCGCGCGACGCGTCCCGCGACTCCACAGACGCAAGCGGGAGCGACGACGGCGCTCGCATCGGCTCCGGCGCTCGCGACTGGCGTGGGTCGAGTCGACTCGGTAAAGCTGGCGGACGGTACGCGAGCGATCCTGGGACCTATGAGCACCCTTAACGTCGCCGGGGGGTATGGCGTCTCCTCGCGTGAGGTGATGCTCACCGGCGAAGCGTTCTTCGACGTCGTCCACGATGCGCGGGTGCCTTTCGTCGTGCGCACATCGAGCGCCACGATGCGCGACGTCGGCACGTCGTTCTCGGTGCGCGGTGACGGCCAGCGCGCCACGCGAGTCGCGGTGTCTACGGGGGCGGTCGACGTTGCCGCGCTCGGCGCAAGCTCCACGCCCGTCGTGCTGCGCGCGGGCGACCGAGCCGTGGTGGGGAGTGATGGTGTGCACGTCGAACGGGGAGTGGTATCGAGCGATGAGCTGTCCTGGACGCGCGGAGTGCTGGTGTTCGACGACGCCCCCATCGCCGAAGTGGCGACGGGTCTTCGTCGCTGGTTCGGTCTGGCGCTGGTCGTGACCGACAGCGTGCTGGCGAACCGACGGCTGACCGCGAGCTTCGATCGAGCCATCGCAGCGGATGTGGGTGCCGTGCTCGCCGCCGCCCTCGGCGCGTCGGTGACCCGGTCCGGCGATACGCTCAGACTCTCGCCTGCTGCCCTGACACGATGACGCGGCGCGCGGCTCGACCATGAGCGCGACGCGTCGTCGCGTTGCCGTCGCGATTGCCGGCGCGATTGCCGCGGCGACTCTGCTCGCCTTCACTCCGGCTCGGGCGCAATCGCGCGCGTGCACTGAACTCGGCCCCGAGCTCTCCGGCAGCGAGTCGTGGCCCTCGCCGCTCGACTCGCGCGTTTCACTTCGCGCCCGCGGCGTCTCCCTGCGTGACGCGCTCGACCGACTCGGCGCGCTCTCCGGGATCGCGCTGGCGTACTCGAGCGATCTCCTTCCACTGGACCGTCCGGTGTGCGTGATCGCCGAGCAGCAGCCGCTTGGCCGGGTGCTCGCGACGCTGCTGTCCGGCACGAGGGTCGAAGCGGTCGTCGTGGCGGGACGCGTCGTGCTCGCGCCGATGAGCGGAGCTCGCGATCCTGAGACATCGAAGGTGAGCGTGCTGGAGCGCGTCATCGTCACGGGTAGCGCGATCGCCGCATCGCGCCGGGCGCTGACGGTCGGCGTCGAGGTGATCGACGGAGAGCAGTTGCGGCGCGAGGGGCACGCGACGCTGTCGACGGTGCTCGACGCATCCGTGCCGGGCCTGTGGATGTGGGAATCGGCACCCGGGACGGTGATCGCGCAGTACGGCGGCATTCGCGGCGCGAGCTCGTTCTCCACCAGCTATCCGAAGATGTACATCGACGGCGTCGAGGTCGCGAACCCACTGCTCGTCACGCAGCTCGATCCCGACGCGATCGATCGCATCGAGGTGATCCGCGGACCGCAGGGATCGGCGCTCTACGGATCCGACGCGATCAGCGGCGTGATCAACGTGATCACGCGGCACGACGGCGCCACGGCGAACGGCTCGCGCCTCCAGGTCAGCAGCGTCGCCGGTGCGAGCGCGAGCGCGTTTGGGCCGAGCCTCGTCCCGACGCACGACCAGCGCATCGCGATGCGCACGGGCACCAACCTTCGCTCGGCGGGGATCGCGGCGGAGTTCGGTCAGACCGGCGCGGTGTTCCCCTCATCGCAGAGCCGGCAGCTCAGCATCGTCGGCGACGGCCGCCTCGTGACGGCCGGCGCGACGCTGAACGGAAGCGCGCGACTGTTCGACAAGCGGGCCGGCACCGGTCAGAATCCGCTTCTCGGTGTGTTGGGGAGCGGAACGAGCGGCCCTTCCGGCCCGGACAACGGAATCGTCACCTCGAACCTTCAGCAAGACGATCCGCAGCGCGTCCGGCTCTTCACGCTCGGCGGAAGCGCCGCCTTCGCGCCTCGCGGCGTATGGACGACCACACTGCTCGCGGGCGTGGACGGCTACCGCCTGGAGAACGTCGCCGACGTGACGAGCCCCTTCCCCGCCGTCGTCGACGGCTCGACGGCCGCGACACAGGGTGGCGCGGAGCGCGCGACCCTTCGTGCGAGCAGCGTCGCGAATCTCGCCCCGTCGTCGATCTTTCCGGCGAGCACGCTCACGTTGAGCGTCGAACATTCCGTGCTGCGTCAGACCAACACGATCACGAACGTCACCGCGCCGCAGCCCGGCCAGCGCTACGCCATGGCCGTCGACCAGTTCGCTGAGAGCTGGAACCGCAACACGGGCGTGCTGGCGCAGCTCAGCACGTCGTGGCATGACGCCGCGTTCGTCACTGGCGGGCTCCGCGTCGAGCGCAACGATGCGTTCTCCGGCGCCGATCGGCATCCGGTGCTCCCCCTGCTCGGCGTCGCCCTCGTGCGGTCGTTCGGGGGCGCGGAGGTGAAGTTGCGCAGCTCGTACGGCAAGGGCATCCGTCCGCCGCAGACATCGGTGCGCCGTACGTGGAGCGGTCAGGGTGGCTCGATCGGCGCGCGCGATGGCCTCGATCCGGAAGTGCAGACGGGCGTCGAGAGCGGTGTCGAGCTGTACTTCGGCAAGACGCTCTCGTTCCAGGCGACGCGATTCGACCAGCGCGCGACGGGCTTGATCCAGAACGTGGCGACCGCGGTCGACACGCAGATGCGCGGCGGGCAGGCGGAGCGGCACGTGCGATTCCAGGCGGAGAACGTCGGTGAGATCACCAATCGGGGATGGGAGTTGCACGCGGCACTCAATCGAGGCCCGTTCACGCTCTCGAGCGCCTTCACGAGCGTCGACAGCCGGGTTCACACCGTCGCCGAAGGCTATCTCGGCGATCTCCGCGCCGGTGACCGCATGCTCGCCGTCCCGTCCCGGACACTGAGTGTGAGCGGCGCATGGCGCGCCGGCCCGTGGTCGGCGTCGCTCACGGGCAGCCGCGCGGGCGATTGGATCAACTACGACCGCATCGCGCTCTCGAAAGCATATGCTGGCGTGGACGACACACCCGGCCGCGACGTGACAGGATGGCGACTGCGCAGCTTCTGGCGCACGTACACGGGCGACACGCATCTGCGATTCAGCACGGCGCGGGAGGTCGGGCGCGGACTGGCGATTCTCGTCGCGGGGGACAATCTGCTCGGCGGCCAAACCGGGGAGCCCGACAACCTCACGATTCGACAGGGGCGCACGCTCACGGGGGGCTTGCGCGCGTCGTTCTGACGGTCGCGCGAGATGGGACTTTTCGCCACTTGCCACGCAAAGCGCCAACCAACAGGTTGGCTGATTCCTGATTCGTCTGGTTACACCTGTCGGCCGCCTTTTCGTCGCGATCGACTGCAGGGAGATGCCGCGTGACCGCTCGTCTGGGCTCGACCGACTTTCCGCATCGCGCGTACATCGAAGCGCTGGCCGACACGCCGGACGGCAGTCCCGCGTGGCACGTGATCATCGCGGGGTACGCGGCCCTGCAGCTGTTCGAGGGGTGGGCCGACGCGGGCGCTGTGCCGCCGAGTGCGCTCGAGTTGCGTCGCGTGCGGAAGTACATCGACGCCACGCCCGACTCGGATCCGATGCGGCGCTGCCTCACGCAGCTCGTGGACAGCATCGAGTGCGCGGCGCGCGCGATCGAGTCGGAGCGCGCGGCCAGGAGGCTCGAGGTGGGACGCGTGCTGTCGGCGTACGCCAAGTTGCTCCAATACGAAGCGCAGTGGGGCCTCGCCGCCGACGTGCACATGACGATCATCGGCTTCGCCCAGTACGTGGACGACGCCGAGCGTCTGCTCGACTCGATGTTGATGCGCGGCTTCAGCCTCCGCATGCAGGGTCGCCTCGACGAGGCGAGCCAGGCGTATGCGGCGCTTCGCTCGGCGGCGGTGCTCGCGGGCAATGAGCGCTATCGGCTGGAGAGCCTTCTGTGCGACGCCAAGGTCGCCGTCGACCGCGGCAACTTCCCCGTCGCACGAGAGCTGCTCGACCGCACGATCGCCGAGGCGCGACGGTCGGACTGCTCGGTGATCGTCTCGAAGGGCCTGACCGACCGCGCGCGCGTCGCAGCGATGCAGGGGGATTTCGAGCTGTCGCTCGCCTGCTCGTACGAGGCGCTGGAGCGGAGTGAAGACCAGATGGATCGTGAGCGCATCCTCGGGAACATCGCGCTCATTTTCGGCCAGATGGGCCTTCGTGATGCGGCACGCGACGCCGGCCTCCTCGTCGCCGCGACGGCGCAGGACAAGAGCGCCCGCCTCGCCGCCGCGATCAACCTGATGGAGCTCGCCTATCAGGATGGACGCGAGCTGGTGTTCGAGCAGTATCGCCGTGAGCTGGCGCGCGAGGAGTTCACGCCGTATCTGCGAGCCGCTTTTCTCGAGACGTCAGCCGATGGATTTCGCACCTTCGGGCGGCATCGTGAGGCGAAGGCGGCCCGCGAGCAGATGCTCGCGGTGGCCGAGCGGCACGGGCTTCACGAGCTCGTCATCAAGGCCGAGGCCGCGCTGCGCGAGAGCAAGCCGTCGATTCCCGCGCGGGCGGACGAAACGCACGCGCCATTGCGGACCCTCGGTGGAGCGCCGTCGAAGCAGGTCGCGACGATCGCGCGTGCGATCGCCGACATGCGCATCGCCGCCGGGTTGTCGGCGTAACTACCGCACGATCACCCGGCGGCCGCGCAGGGACTACTCACACCGGCCGGTGCTCGAGCTCCATGTGCCGCTCCTGCAGCCGTGATCGATGAGATCGAGGCTCGCGCGGGTGGACGGGCTGATGGATTTCGCGCTGGTCGGGTTGGTGACGTCGGCACAGGCGGCGAGCGCGGATGTGGCGATCGTGAGCAGCGCGAGAGAGAGCTGGCGAGTGGACATGTGATCGTCTCCGGAGGAGTACAGGACGCCACCCGGATGTGGGCGGTGTCTCCTCTGAAGGTCGGCAGGATCGCGGAGGGTCTGAATGCACCCCGCCGCGCCTGATACACTCGGCGCTCCGACTCGTCGTCATGGATAGAGCGCAGGCGCGCCAAACGAGACGAACTCGTCATCAGCGCCTGGCTCGCCCTTCCACCCACCGTTCATCGTGGCGCAGCGAACCTCTCCCCGCCCTCGCTGGCATCTAGCGCTCGAGCTCTGGGCGGCGGCCGTCGTGGCCGCGGCCCTCTGGCAGATACTCGGCAAGCTCCATCTCTACCAGTGGGACGTGATCGTCTACTGGTGGGGCGGCCGCGCGTTCGCGCACGGAGCGTCACCCTACGGCGCGATCCCCGGTCAGCCCGAGTATCTCCACTTCGTCTATCCGCCGCTCGTCGCCGCGGTGTTCGCTCCACTCGCGCCGCTCACTCCGAGCGCCGCGAAGGTCGTGTGGCTGCTGCTCAAGCTCCTCGTGTTCTGGGGAACGGTGCGTCTCTGGCGTCGTGCGATCGGCATCGAGCGCATCGCCGTTCCACCGATCTTCTTCTTCACGTTCGCGTTTGGATCGGCGGTACTGGTGGACGTGACGGCGGGGAACATCGCCATCTTCGAGCAGTGTCTGCTCTGGATCGCGTTCGCCGCGCTGCTCGCGCGTCGACCGTGGCTGTTCATGGTCGCCGTCGTGCTCGTCGCGCAGTTCAAGCTCACGCCGGTCTTCTTCCTCGGACTGCTGCTCGTCATCGACGAGCGTCCGCGCTGGGCGCCCTTTCTCGCCGGCACAGCGGCGTTTGCCGCGCTCGTGTTCGCGAACATGGTCTTCATGCCCGCCCAGACTCGTGAATTCCTGGCCAGCGTCTCGCAGCTCGGCGAGCGCGGATGGGGCGATCCGTCGACGCTCGGCGTGATGCAGGATCTCGTGGATCAGCTCCGAGGGCTGCGTCTGCCGCTACCGGACGCCACGGCCTATGTGTTGTATCTCGCGGCCGTGATCGCGGTGCTGGTTCACACGGTGCGCTGGTGGCGCGTGCAGCGGGCGGCAGGAAAAATCGACCGAACCGTGATCGTGCTCGTCTCGCTCGTGGTGTACGCGCTCGTCATGCCGCGCATGAAGGACTACTCGTACGTGGCGCTGCTGCCCGTCGCGTGGTATGTGCTCGCCGGCCCGCAGGCCGTCACGGCGTCGATCGCGATTCTCGCGGTGCTCATCCCTCGACCACTGCCGCAGCTCAAGCTGTGGCTACCACTGGTTCCGCAGCCGTACGTGTACGCGCCGCTGCTCGGTGGGCTGGTGCTCTGGTCGATCCTCACGAGCATTCCCGCGTCGCGAGCAGAAGCGATGCAGGACGAGGAGAGCGCCGCGAGTGAGCGGAGGCCGGAGCCGGTACCCGCTATCGCAGGGTGACGCGCAGCGCCATTCCATCGGCGGAAGGCACCAGCGTGGCCGACACGCGCCGCTCACCCGCGTTGAGATGGCGTGCGTATACCGAGGCTTCGACGGCGGTCGTGATCATCAACGCGGCGAGCCCGGCGACACCGGCCTTGAGGTACGGCCTGCCCATCACGGAGCGGGTGTCCGTATACATGTAGGTGGAATCGGTGAACGGGATCTTCCCGACTGCCTGAAAGCTTTCCGTGACGGGGTCCGTTTTTGCGGCGTACGCGATCACGCCGGCGGTCACACCGAGCACGGCGACACCAAGGAGCTTTCGACCGGTGTAGATCTGGCCGGCGCCAGGAATGACGAGCCCGTAGGTGAGCGCCGCATTCGGTGAGATCGGCCGACGCGCGCGCAGCTCGTCGATTCGCGCGACGACCGCCGCGCGATCCTCGGCCTCCGGCTTGAAGCGCAGATACTGCTGGAAGTCCTGAATGGCTGGCTCGCGACTTCCACGCGCGAGGTACGTGAGCGCACGATCGTAGTACGCGTCCGCGAAGTCCGACTGCAGTCCTATGGCCGACGTGAAGCCGGCCTCCGCCTGCGCCATTCGGCCCGCTTCGTATGCGGCGATGCCCGCGCGGAAGGGCGCGACGATGCGGTCCGACGCTCTCGCCTGGTTCGGCCCAGCCAGCACTGTCACGCGTTCGCGCGCCTCGTTCGACTCGGCCGCGTTGGGGGCTAGCGAGATGAAGCGGCAGTACTCGAGCGCCGCGTCATCCAGCGAGCCCGCGGACTCCAGCGCGCGCGCGGATTGGTACGCGAGGTCGGCGTTGGCGGGATCGAGCGCACTTGCCTGACGGAGCTGATCGCGCGCCGCCGCGCGGTCGCCGAGGATGGCCGACTGCTGCGCCTTCTGCGCCAGCTCGCGCGCGGCGCGGCGCTGAACGTCCGTCGCCGGCTTTGGCGCGGTTGCCGCAGGACAACTCTGGCGCGCCGCGATCACGGGCAGGCTTCGTTTCAGCGGAGCACGCTGCGCTACGCCCACCCGCGGGATGGCGATGCAACATGCGATGAGCAGAGCGTGAGTACGGTTCACTGAACGCTTATCAGAGCCGTACCCGTCGCGTTGTCGAGCTTCGCCGTGATGGCTACCAGACCGGATTTCTCTCCGGTGACGAGGCCAGTGCCGTCCACGGTCGCCGTCGAGCTCGCGCCCGTCGTCCAGATAAAGGCGCGGCCCGTGATGGCGCGCCCCTGCGCATCCACCGCGGTGGCGCTGAGCTGAACCGTCTTTTTCTTCTTCACGGAGGCCAGTCCGGGTGTCACCGTAACTCGCGCGGCCGGGCCCGGAGTTACGGTGGCCGGATTCACCGTGATCGTCGCAGCCCCCGACTTCCCGCCGCTCGTCGCCGTGATGGTGGCGCTCCCGGGTGCCGTGGTCGTTACAACGCCGTTGCTCGCGACGGCAGCGATGGACGCATCGCTCGACGACCAGGTGACGGTCGCGTTGACTATCGTCGCGCCGTTCGCATCGATGACGGTGGCGGAAAGTGTCGTGCTCTGCCCGGCCGTCAGTGTGGACGCCGCGGGACTCACCGTGACGGAGGCCACCGGCACGGCGCCAACCGTGACGGTGGCCGCACCGCTCTGCCCACCGCTCGTCGCGGAGATCGTGGCGGCGCCGACCGCTACAGCCGCGACTACTCCCGCCTGCGACACCGAGGCGATCGACGCATCGCTCGTGGTCCACGCAACCGGCCCGTTTACGACGACGCCGTTCGCGTCCGTGACCGTCGCCGCCAGCGCGCCGGTCTGCCCCTGCGCGAGTGAAAGGGTGGATGGAGCGACGACGACGCTGGCGACCGGAACCGGCGCGACCGTGACCGCTGCGGTGCCACTCTTCCCTCCGCTCGCCGCGGTTATCGTCGCGCTTCCCGGTCCGACAGCCGTCACGACGCCCGTCTGCGACACGGTGGCGATGGCTGCGTCGCTCGTACTCCACGCGACGGGACGGTTGGTCACGACGCTCCCGTTCGCGTCCGTCACCGTTGCCGTGAACGTGCCGGTCTGCGCTGGCGTGAGCGAGAGTGTGGAGGGTGACACCGACACGGAGCCGACCGGCACGAGCGTGACGGTGACCGTCGTGCTGCCACTCGTGCCCTCGCTCGTCGCGGTGATCGTCGCCGTGCCGGGCGCGAGGCCCGTGACGACTCCGGTCGACGACACCGTAGCGACCGTGGCGTTACTCGATACCCAGCCGACGACGCGATTCGTCACCACCGCGCCGTTGGCGTCGGTGACGGTCGTCGCGAGTTGCGTGCTCGACGCCACGCTCAGCGTCGGTCCCTGCGGTGACACGTCGACCTTCGCCACCGGCACGTTGGAGACGGTGACCGCGGTCGTCCCGCTCACTCCTTCGATCGTCGCGGTGATCGTGGTGCTGCCAGCGCCGACGGCGGTCACGACACCCTGCGGCGACACGCTCGCGAGGGAGGTGTTGGAGCTCGACCAGACGACCGGCTTGCCCGTGACGACGCTGCCCCCCGCATCGCGGGCCGACACCGCGAGCTGTGTGGACTGTCCGGCAACCATGGTGATCGGATTCGGCGCGACGGTCACGCTCGCGATCGCGCCCTGGATGATGCTGAACGTGGACTGCGCGCTCTTTCCTTCACTCGTCGCCGCGATCGCGGCAGAACCTGGCCCGATGCCTGTCACGAGGCCGGTCGCGTCGACTGTCGCGACGCTCGCGTTGCTGGTCGTCCAGATGAAGCCGCGGCCGACGAGCGTGCCCTGCGACGCGTCGAGCGCGGTGGCGATGAGTTGCGTCAGGCTGCCAACGACTGCATCGACGCGATCGGGACGAAGCACCACGGTCGCGACGGGCGTGCGTAGGACGGTGATCGTGCTGAGCGCCGACTTCCCCTGCGAGCTCGCCGCGACCTGGGTCGTACCGAGAGCCAGCGCTGTCACGAGACCGGTCGAGCTGACACTGACGATGCTCGGATCGCGCACCGACCAGACGATCACCGCATCGTCGACGATGGAGCCCGACGCGTTCTTCAGCTGCGCTTGAAGGGCGAGTGTGGCGTTAAGCGCGAGCGTCGGCGCGGGCGGATTGATCTCGATCGCGCCCGCGGTCGACGTGGGAGCGGATGATTTCGATCCACCGCACGACAGAACCCCGAGGACGATGGCCGATGTGGCCACCAACCGAATCCACCTCATTGCGCTGCTCCTCACGTTTTCAACCGCCAGGGCGTTCGACATACACCGGCTTCGTGCGATGCGTGCGCGTTCCATCGCCGAGCTGACCGTCACTGTTGTAGCCCCAGCAGAAGGCCTCACCCGAGACGGTGGAACCGCAGGTGTGCGATCCGAACGCCCTCACGGTGGCGAAGATGTGCCCCCCCGCCACGCGCGTCGGCTGACCGCTGTCCGTCGTTCCGCCGTTCCCGAGCTGCCCATAGGTGTTCCGGCCCCAGCACCACGCCTCGCCGTCCTGCGCCACGGCGCAGGTGTGCACCGCGCCCGCAGCGATCGAGACGAAATGCTCGTTACTTCGAACTCGAACGGGGGTAGTGCGTGGCGCCGTGGTTCCGTCGCCGAGCTCCCCGCTCGCATTCCTT
This sequence comes from bacterium, assembly GCA_039933415.1. Classification (GTDB taxonomy): domain Bacteria; phylum Gemmatimonadota; class Gemmatimonadetes; order Gemmatimonadales; family Gemmatimonadaceae; genus AG11. The sequence goes on along the minus strand of JBDTOD010000030.1, from coordinate 20,988 downwards.
CCCCAGCAGTACGCGTCGCCGCCGTCCGTCACGCCGCAGGCATGGGCATTCCCCGCGGTGATCGACTTGAACTGGACGTCCGACTGCACAGCGGACGGCGTTCGCCGATCGCTCGTGCTCCCGTCTCCGAGTTGGCCGGCGGCATTCTCTCCCCAGCACATCGCCTTCCCGTCACGCGTGAGCGCGCAGGTGAAGTTCCAGCCGACGTCGATGCTGCTGAACAGATCACCACCTGACACGGAGACGGGGAGCGTGTGGTCGGCCGAACCGCCATCGCCAAGCTGGCCGTGCCCATCCGCGCCCCAACACCACGCTTCGCCATCCAACTCGATACCGCACGTGTGTGCTGCCCCGGCCGCTATTGAGCGAAAGGCGTGCCCCACCGCCGATCGCACAGGCAGCGCTCTGGCGATTGTCGATCGGTCGCCGAGCTGGCCGTGATCGTTCTCCCCCCAGCACCAGAGTGCCCCTCCCCGAGCGATCGCGCAGCTGTGCGCAAGACCGGGGGCGACGGAGGTGAACCGCAGCTCGGCACCCACCGGCGACGGCGACGAGAGACGCGTTCCCCCGAGCACTCCGACCTGTCCGCGATCGTTGCCGCCCCAGCAGAACGCGCGGCCATCCACGGCGACGAGGCACGTATGCAGACCGCCCGCCACGATGCTCACCTTCGTGCGAGCGGGCGGCCCGATCGCTGCGGCGACGGAGATCGACGACGGCGCCGCGGCCGGAGTCTGCTGTGCGGCCGGCGGGGGCACGAGCCCGGGCGCTTTCGACACGGCACTCGTAGTGCTACCCGCCCCGAGTGCGATGCCGACTGGCACATCCGTCGCACCGCTCTTTCCCGAAGTCGCGGCCGCAGCCGTGTCGGGCTTCTTGCCCGAGATGGCCACGGCCACCGACAGCGACTCCGGCAGTGGAAGCACGCCCGCTGGGCGTATCGGCTTCTCGACGTGACGCGATGCCTTGCTCACCTCGCCGGACGATGCGTTCTGCGTTCCCGGAAGCGATCGGACGAGTCTTCCGCCCGAGCGACCTTCGACGGCGGTCGCGACGAAGCCGAGGGCGACCACGCCGAGCAGCGCGACCGCTCCGAGCACGGCTCGGCGCCGCGAGATCGGGAAGCGCGGCGGCACCGAGACGTCCGTCGACGCCGAGTTGCGGCGGGGCATGCGGAAGCGCGACAGCAGCCCGGGCGTCGCCGTTGCGGTCGCGCCATCCAGCTCGCCGGGAGCGAAGTACGCGTGCACGGGTGTCGGTTCTATCGGCGCGACCGGCACGACCGGCACGACCGGCACGACCGGCGCGACCAGCTCGCGCCGGCGTGTCGGCGTGACCGAGACGACAGGACTGTCCGGTGCGGGATTGAGTGGGCGCATGAACCGCTGCGTCTCCGTGCTCACCGGCACGTGGTCGCGCGCTTGACGTGCGGGCGCCGCGCCGTCGAGCGCGGCGATCAGCTCGTTCATCGTCTGCCAGCGGGCGCCGGGCTCCTTCTCGATCGCGCCGTTGATCACGTCCGCGATCTCGTCGGTGACGTCCTGCCGCATCTCGCGAACGTCCGGCAGGTCGTGATGGCGCTGGTGATACAGTACCGCGTAGAGGCTCTCGCCCTCCCACGGCCGGTAGCCCGTGAACATCTCCCACGCCACGAGACCGAGGCTGTAGATGTCGGCGCGGCCGTCGAGCTCCCCGCCGTCGATCTGCTCGGGCGCCATGTACGACGGCGTGCCGATCGCCACGCCATGCATGGTGAGTTGCGTGTCGGCGGACATCGATCGCGCGACACCGAAGTCGGCGAGCAGCGCGTGATCGCCGGCGTCGATGAAGATGTTCTCGGGCTTCACATCGCGGTGAATGATCCCGAGCGCGTGCGCGGCGGCGAGCGCCTGGGCGACCTCCCGTATGATGCGCACGACGCGATCACGTCGCAGTGGGCGCTCCTCGGCGATCATCTGCTTGAGCGTCCGACCGTCGATGTGGGTCATCACCAGCGCGATGCCGGCGGTCCCGAGATCGAGCACCTCACGCACGCCCACCACGTTCGGGTGGTTCAGCTGCGCAACGAAGCGGGCTTCGCGAGAGAAGCGGGCGAGCGCCTCTTCGTCTTCCAGATACTTGGCGCGAATGAGCTTGATCGCGACTTCCTGGCCGGTCGCGCGCTCGCGGGCCAGGTACACGACCGAAGTCCCACCACTCCCGATTTCCCTGAGGATCTCGTAGGTAGGATCGAGCGACGCCAGACCTGCTGGTGCGCGTTCGCTGCTCATCGCCGGAAGCCGGAGTACGTGTGGCTGTGCCGCATCCGCCTTCCGCGCTGGTCTAGTGCGCGTGGAAGCGCAGCACGACTTCTCCGAGCTCGATGCGATCCCCATCGGAGAGCTGGCGCTCGCCGTCGACGTTCGACAGCTCCACGTTGTTCACGACGACGGGATTGGTCATCGACAGGTTGGCCACGGCCCACTTGCCGCCGGCGAACGCAAGCCTGGCATGCTGCCGGCTGACCGTGCTCGAGTTGAGCGCGATGTGCTGCGGTGAGCGTCCCGGATTGCGGCCCAGGATGAGCTGCGGTTGCTGCCCCTGCACGCGGACGAAGCGGATCTCGTGATGGCGTGAGTCGCCCGCGAGCACTTCGAGATGCCCGGGCAGCAGCTGCACGACTTCCTCGGGCGGACGCTGGAACCGCACGGTCTCGGAGTTGAGCGGCGCCTGCTCGCGGTCCATGCGGAGCGGAACATCGGCCGCGCGGTCGTCCGACTCGCGCGGGGCGGGAACGATCTCGATGGGCGAGCCGAAGCTCGTGAACGATCGCGACGGCTCCATGGGATGCGGCGGAGCCGCCGACAGCGCGGAATCCCACGCGATTCCCGAATTCATCGGAAACACGAGCGGGATTGGAGCATGTGCGGCGCGCCGCTCCGCGCGCCACCGCACGAGGGATACGGTAGCCGCGGCGAGGACTGCGAAGAGCAGCACTGCAACGACGTAGATCACGACTGGGGCATTTGAGGGGTACGGCCAAACGAGACAAGACTGGCGGCCTCCACCAGAAAGGCAAGAGACGTTCCCTCCCGATGCATCGCATACCCCGAATTACCCGCCGGGATGCTCCGCTTTCCAAGGTCGCCGGCCATGACAGAGCTCGCCAGTAGCTGTGGCGTCGATGAACAGATGAGGCGGGGCCGAGACATGTCAGACCATCGGGATAGGCGCTTTGCACACCGGAAGGGGCTCTGGACGCGGTCCAGACCCTCCCGTGACAACTATTCCATCACGATCCGGACCGTCAGAACTGTCGTGCTGAGGGTTCGCTAAGACGCTCGGCTCAGTGCGTGATGGCGAAGAACCACGACGCCACGACTGGACCGCGTGCCGGCCGGCCACCGGGGCCCGGCAGTGCACCAGCGGGAGCCGGACCGAACTCCGGCTGGAACAGGTAGGCGGTGTGGCTCACCGGGTCCACGGCGATGGTCTTGGCACCGCGCATCGTGGCGACGGTGGCGACGACGGTGTAGCGGTCGGGCGCTTCCTGCCGAACCACCGTCACGGTGCCGTCGCGACCGGCCGGGATGTAGATCAGCTTCTCGCTGGGATCGAACCCGAGGGCGTCCACGCCGTCTCCGTTCGCCACCGACGCGACGACCTTCCCCGTGTGCGCATCGAGCACGACGGAGGTCTTTCCGCAGCCGCTGAAGATGCGGTCGGTGGCGCGATCGTAGGCGATCCCGGTCGGTCCGTCGCACGGGGCGAGCGGCCACGACGCAAGTACCTTGAGCGACGTCGCATCGAGCACCTGGATGGTGTTCTTTCCCTCGTTGTTCACGAACAGCCGCCCGCGGCCGTCGCTCGCCGCACCCTCCGGCGCATCGTCCTCGAGCTCGGCGACGCCGACGATCGCGCCGGTGTTCGCGTCGATCGCCGTCACGGTTCCGGCAGGACGGCTGTGATTCGTGAGGATGATCCGATCGGAGAAGTCGTCGTACATGATCCCATCGAGCCCGCCCGTATGCGTGGCGATCTTCTTGATCGCCACGAGCGTCTTGAGGTCGAACATCGTGACGCTGGAGTCGCCGGCATTGGTGGTGAAGCCGTGATTCCATTTCGGCGCGAGGGCGATGCCATGCATGCGCGGAAGATCGGGGATATCGCCGAGCACCTTGCCCGTCGGGCCATCGACGACCATCACGTGCGTTCCGCGCGAGATGAACACGCGGCCGGTTCCGGGCTCCGCGGTGAGGTAGTCGGTCCCTCCCTCGCCACCGATCTCGTGCTTCGCGACGGTGAATGTCTGCGCGGCGACGCCGCGCGGCGCGAGGACCGTCGCAACGAGGAGCGCGGACGCGGCAATGGAGTACGCTTTCATGTTGGGCCTCTGACGTGTGGGATGCCGCTGGCGGCGATTCGCGTGCATCGGAAGATGCACCGCGTGAGAGGGAATCGTTGGTGAGCGGACACACTTGCGCCTCGCGTCTCGCGCCGAGCACTTTGGCCGTCCACCCTGGCCACCGGCCGCCCACCTCCCGCGATGTCGATGCGCCCTCTCCGCCACCGCCGTCGTGCCGTGTCGCGGCTGCTTCTCGCCCTATGCCTCGCCAGCGAGCCACTGGCCGCGCAGGAGCGCAGCGCCGCCACGTCGGATGTCTTTCAGCGCTACGCGGACCACGTCGTCAAGATCCAGGTCGTCGAGGAGGGATCGGCGGCGAAGGCGAGCATCGGCTCGGGATTCTTCGTCACCGCGGCCGGCCATGTCGTCACGAACTATCACGTCATCTCGAGCCTGATCAACGCGCCGAGCCGCTACCGCGCCCAGCTCATCGAGTCGGATGGCACGGCGCGGCCGATCACCGTGCTGGCCATCGACGTCATCCACGATCTGGCGATCCTCGACTCGAAGCTCAGAGACCGGCCGCGCTTCACGCTGGGCGACGCGCGGATCGCGCAGGGCAATCGGCTCTTCTCGCTCGGGCACCCGCGCGACCTCGGGCTCAGCATCGTCGAAGGCACCTACAACGGGCTGCTCCTGCACACGCTCTATCCCCGCATTCACCTCACCGGCTCGCTCAATCCCGGGATGAGCGGCGGACCGACGATCGACGAGGCGGGGCGAGTGATCGGTGTGAACGTCTCGACCGCCGGCAATCAGGTGAGCTTCCTCGTGCCGGTCGATCGCGCCGTTGCACTGCTCGAGCGCGCGCTGGCGCCTGGTACGCGATACGAAGCGCCGTCGCTTGCCCAGGTGGGACGTCAGCTCCGCGAGTATCAGGACGTGTATCTTCGCGACATGTTCGACGCGAAGACAAAGCTGATCGACTTCGGTCCGTTCCGCGTCGCCACGCAGCCGGCGCCCTTCTTCCGATGCTGGGCGAACTCCAAGCACGAGCAGGAGCTGCCCTACGAGAAGGTGCTCCACAACTGCGCGACGGACGACGACATCTTTCTCGACGATGATCAATCAACGGGGAGCGTGACCCTCGGGCACGAGCTCGTCTCCACGAAGACGCTCAACGCGGCGCGCTTCTACTCGCTCTACACGAAGCTGTTCATCAGCGACAACTCCCCGTCCGGCGTGGAGGAGTACGTCACGAGCTGGAAGTGCCGGACCCGCAACGTGAAGCATGGCGACGCGACGATGCGCGCCGTGCTCTGCATGCGGCGCTACCGCAAGCTCGGCGCGCTGTACGACGGCTATCTCAAGCTCGCGATGCTCGGCCGAAGCGATGTAGGGCTCGTGACGACGCTCACGATGACGGGGGTGACGTTCGACAACGTGGACCGGCTGTCGAGCCGCTATCTCAGGCTCGTCGCGTGGCGCTGATTCTCGAGATCCGCGATTCGCGCGGCAATGCCACCTGGCATCGCCTCGACGCGCTCCCGCTCACGATCGGGCGCTCGCTGTCGAACGACATCGTCCTCGACGATCCATATCTGGACGCCCGTCACGCGCGCATCATGTCAGGATCCGACGGCCGGCTGGAGGTCGAGGATCTCGGCAGCGTGAACGGCCTGATCGCGCACGGCGTACGCGCGAGCGGACCGCTCGACATCTCGGCGGGCGGCGAGATACGCGCTGGACGCACCACCCTTCGCTTTCGCGACGCCGAGGAGGCGCTGCCACCCGCGTTGCGAGACGATCAGATCGCCTCGTCGGCGGCGTTGAAATCCGCGGTGACGATTCCGGATGCCCTCATACCAGCCGGGGCGGACACCCCGCTCGTCGGGCCGCTCCTCGCGACGAGAGCGCGACGCGTCGCGTGCTGCCTCGCGATGCTTGCGACCTTCGCGTGCAACACCTGGCTGAGCGACACGACGCGCTCCAGCGGCAGTAGCGTGTTCGGCGCGGTCCTTGGCTTCGCCGCTCTGGTGGCGCTCTGGGCGGCGCTCTGGGCGGCGGCTGGCCGCGCCGTCATGCATCGGTTCGAGTTTCTCGCCCACGCCGCTGTCGCGTCGCTCGGGATGCTCGCCATGCTCGCGTGGGGGACGGTCAACGAGTGGCTGACCTTTCTCTATCCGGACGCAAAGACCGCCTGGGTGCTGTACATGGTGGTCTTCCTCGTCGTGCTGGCGACGCTCATCTCCGCGCATCTGGCGCTCGCCACCGCGCTGCCCTGGAAGCGGCAGCGGAAGACCGGCGTGATCGTGGCGGGAGGCGTGGTGGCGCTGTTGGTGGTGTCGGCGCTCGTGACCGACGACAAGTTCACCGACGTGCCGAAGTTCGCGAATCAGCTCAAGCCGATGTCGGCGCGATGGGTCCCGGCGACGTCGGTGAGCGAGTTCGGCGAAGCCGCTCGCGAGCTACGTGACGAGGTCGACGAGGACGCCAAGAAGACGGTGACGCCTTGATAACCTGCGTCAACGTACGATGGGCGGACGCTCGATCGCTCGAACGCCCGCCCATCGTATTTCACGAACACGCAGTGATCAGGAGCGCGGGTTCGGAATCGGCGCCCAGCACAGCGGCGACGACGTATTACAGGTGGAGTTGTTCAGGTTGGCGAAGTCGTAATTCGCCGACGATCCACCCTGCGTCAGCTCGCGCAGCGAGCCGAAGCGCTGAACCTGGGGACGACTGTACATCCGTACCTCTTTCCGTGCGTACCGATCACTCGGCACAATTGCGACCCGGCCGGGGTCGCTCGGAGCATCGTCCGTCGACGATGACGACTTGCAGACGGAGCTTTTCCACCGGCGCACCTGGTTGGTGAGCCGCCTCGGGGCGCCGTGCGCAAGTGAAACCCTCAATTGCAACTGCTGTTCCGCTCTCATCCGCAGCGGCAACGCTGCCCGCAATCGGACTCATCGCCAGCTCCGGGACGCGACCAGCGGGACATTGTGCGACCTTGCGCTCCCAGCATCGCGGCGTGACCCGAGGTAGACGTTGGCAGTCAGCCTTCCGATGACGTCAGCAGTGAGAATCGCGCCCTCGACCCCTCTTCACGAGTCAAATATCATGACCGAGCCCAGCCAGCACTCCGACGCCGGAGCAGCGAGGCAGATCCCCGGGAAGCGTTCGTACGACACGCCGGCGCTGAAGGTGTACGGCGATCTTGCGAGGCTGACCCGCTCGTTGAAGAACTCGAAGGGAGCAGATGGCCATCCGGGCAACGGGATGAGCAAGACGGGCTGACCACGTCCGGCGATAGCGAATTGGAGCCGATGCAACGGATCCACGGGCTCCGCGTTGCGAGCTCCATCGATCTCCCGGGTCTCGCGCGAGTCTCGGGACCTGAGCCGGCCGACGTCATGCTCGAGTTGAGCGAGTCACCGCTCCACCAGCCGATCCCTCCCGCGCGACTACTCTACCGGTCGCGCACCCGTGCCGAAGCCGATCCCTCCGACGCGACGCTGACCGTCGTCCTCGACGCGCGAGCGATCGTCTGCTTTCGCTACTCCGATGGGACGGCGGTCGACGTCGCCCTCGATGATCGCACCGCGCATATCACGGCCAGCATCGCGCCCGGACAGATCCTCGAGGACCTGACGACGTACCTCTATGGCGCGGTGCTCGGTTTCGTGCTTCGCTCTCGTGGCGTGCTCGCGATGCACGCCAGCTGCGTGGCGAACGATCACGGCGCCATTCTGCTCGTCGGCGAATCCGGCGCCGGCAAGTCGACCACGGCCGCCGCACTCGATCGCCGCGGATGGCGGGTCGTCTCCGACGATCTCACCGCCCTCTCGCCTCCCGCGGAGGCGGGTCGACCCTGGTTGGCGCACCATGCTTTCACGCATGTTCGCCTCTGGCCGCCCAGCGAAGCGATCGTCCTCGGACGCGCCGGAACGCTCGCTCGCATCACGCCGGGTTGGGACAAGCTCTGCTATCCCCTCGACGCGCAACGCTTCACCGACGATCCCGTACCCGTGACCGGACTGTTCGTGTTGGCACCGCGAGAAGACTTGGCACACGCGCCGCGCGTCAGCGACCAGCCCGTGCAGCAGCGCCTGCTCGCGCTGACGACGATGACGTACGCAAACTATTTGCACGACGGCCGAACGCGCGCCATCGAGCTACGCCAGCTCGGCGCGCTGCTGCGAGAGGTGCCCGCCCGCACGCTGGTGCCGCATCGGGATCCGACACGGATCGGCGCGCTCTGCGAACTCATCGAGCGGGAAGCGAAGGCGATGCGGCTCTCGGGCGCGACGGTCCCACGCTGATGTACGACTACGCCGACTATGCGGCGATGATGACGGATCCCGTACGCGGCCGAGCGTACCTCGAGGCGATGCGCGAGACGGTCCGTCCGGGTTGTGTCGTCGCCGATATCGGCGCCGGCCCCGGGGCCCTCGGCGTCTACGCTGCGATGCTCGGCGCTCGGCGGGTTTTTCTGGTCGAGCCACACGCCGTCGTCGCCGCCGCGCGCGCGCTCGCGCGCGACAACGGCGTGGAGGATCGCGTGGAGGTGATCGAGGGGATCTCGACCGAGATCACGCTGCCCGAACGGGCGGACGTCATTGTCTGCGACCTGCGCGGCGTGCTGCCGCTGTATGAGGATCACCTGCGCTCGGCCGCCGACATGCGTACGCGATTGCTCGCCCCTGGCGGCATCTGCATTCCCGCGCGCGACGATCTCTTCCTCGGAGTCGTCGAGGACGAAGCCCTGCACACCTCGACCGCCGGCATGTGGAGCGAGCTTTCCGATGTGATCGACGTACGTTCGCTGGCACGTATCGCCCACAGCTCCTGGTATCGCACGCACGCCACGGAGTCGCAGCTTCTCGCACCCGCCGAGCGCTGGACGACGCTGGACTACGCCGACATCCAGTCTCCGGCGTCGCACGACGGTCGCGTCGCCTTTCGCATCGAGCGCGACGGAGCGATGCATGGCCTGCTCTGCTGGTTCGACGCAACGCTGACCGCGTCGATCGGGTTTTCCAATGCGCCGTCGTCGCCGCGCTCGCTGTACGGACAGGCATTCTTTCCACTCGAGAAAGCAGTCGCGGTCGCGCAGGGCGACTACGTGAACGCGAGAGTTCGTGCCGTGCTCGTGGGAACGGACTACGAGTGGGTCTGGTCGGTGGAAATCGTTCGGGACGGTGTGGTGATGCTTCGTGCCCGGCACGCGATGATCGACGGGAGACCCGAGCTGGAGCGAGCCATCACGCGGAATGTCATTCCATCAGTGACCGTTGGGTCGCCGGCGGACACACGCCGATGAGCGGGTTCGCGTGCATGATCGACCGGCTGGGGCGCGACGTGACGGACGCCGAGCTCGAGCCCATGCTGCTGCCGCTGCGGCCGCGCGGCCCGGACGGCGAGGCACGTTCGCGCCGTGGCACGGTTGGATGCGTATCGACGACGATGGATCCGGGCGATTCGCGATTGGCGCTATGCGTCGCACAGATCGGCGACCTTACAACAATCGGCCAGGTGCGCATCGACGATCGCGATGCCTGCGTGCGGCGCCTGATGAACGCGGGCTGCCGCGTGACGACGGATCTTCCGGACGTCGCCCTGTTCGCGCACGGGTGGGCAGCGTTCGGCGAGCGTCTGCTCGAGTGGGTTCTGGGAGACTACGCTGTGGTGCTCCACGATCGTCGGGCCCGCGAGACGACGATGGTGCGCGATCCGTTCGGCGTCCGGTTGTTGTACTACGCCCTCTCGCGCGAGCGACTCGTCGCGTCCAACACCCTCGCGGCAGTACTCGCGGCGCGCGGCGTCCCGCACGACCTGAACGACGACGCGATCACCGACTTCATCGCCATCGGTCTGAATGAGGACGTCGCGAGCACGATCTATCGCGATGTCCGCCGGGTGCCGCCGGGACACTTCGCGAAAGTCGGACACGACGGCGACGTACGGCTCACACGCTGGTGGCGTCTGCCCGAGCCTCGCGAGGTGCGACGACCAGGTGACGCGGACTACGTGGATGGGTTTCGCTCGGTGCTCGACGCGAGCGTGAGCGATCGCCTGCGAGCGCCGTCGATCGCCGTGATGATGAGCGGCGGATTGGACTCGACCGCACTCGCGAGCATCGCGTCGCGCCTGCTGAAACGGAGTGGCGCGGTCGGCGCGGTCACGGTGAAGTCCGCGTCGGCCCCCCCGGCCGAAATGACGCGTGCACTTTCCGTCGTGACCGCGCATCGGCTGCGCCATCGTGTGATCGACGCCGAGGACTTCGAGTGCATGCAGGCGCTCGCCGATGAAACCCTCGCGACGCCGGAGCCGTTCGACGAGCCCGATCTCGCCGTCTGGCGCGCGCTGCTGCGTGAGACAGGCGAGCTCTCTCGCGTCGTGCTGTACGGTGAGGATCCCGACACGATTCTCGCCCCGCCGGATCTGCCGGAGCTGCTGCGGGCGACATCGCCGTGGCGACTCGCCTCCGACGTCGTGCGTCATCTGGTGCGCCGTCGTGCGCGACCGCATCTCGGCGTCCGCGATCGACTGCGCGCCCTGGCCTCATCGAGTGAGAAGGAGCGACGGGCTGCCACGCCGGACTGGCTCGAGCCCGAGCTGCGACGACGTCGCGCCGAGCGGGTGGCCGATCGCTCGACGCCGACGCACCGCACCCATCCCGACATGGCGCGCAATCTGGGGCATCCGCTCTGGCAGTCGGTCCTCGAATCGCTCGATGCGGGGGTGCACGGCATCCCGATCGACGTTCGGCTTCCCTTCCTGGACCAGCGAGTGATCGAGTACGCCTTGAGCGTTCCGGCCATTCCGTGGCTCCAACGCAAGCATCTTCTCCGCGAGGCGATGGCCGGCCAGCTACCCGAAGCGGTCCGAGTCGCGCCAAAGCGTGGCGTGCCCGGCATGATGCAGCAGCGGCTCGGACGCTGGTGGGACTCGCGTCCGGCGCCGTTCGTGCCCTCGGCTCACCTCGCGCGCTTCGTCGACGTCGCCGCGCTGCGCACGGTGAACGCCGAGTCGCACCCGCAACGATTGCTCGAGCACCTGCGGCTGCGGATCCTCGACCGCTGGCTTCGCGACTACGATCGTTCCGCTGCCTCGGCGGCGATCCGTCTCCAGAACGCGGGCAGATAGCCCGCGCCGAGGAGCCGGCGCGCCGCGGTTTCGTCATCGAGGGCGTCGAGCATCGCGCCAAGGGTGATGCCGTGCTCCGGCCTGTAGATCACGGCGATGGAGTCGCCACCGCCCACGTCGCCCTCCTCCACCACGCGGAGATATGCCCCCATCCGGCGGGCCTTCTGAAAGCGTCGCGGAAAGCGCGGATCACCGAGCCGTATCCCGAGCTTGAAGCACGGCAGACGGATCTGCGCGATCTCGAGGATCGTCGATCCCACGCGCCACTGCTCGCCAATGAGCGCGCCAGCGAGGTCGATCCCTTCGACGGTGAGGTTCTCTCCGAACAGCCCCGGCGCTGTGTCCACGCGCTCGTGCTCGCGCCAGTAGTCGTAGTCCTCGCGAGCATACGCGTACACCGCCTTGTCCGGCCCGCCGTGGACGGTGCGATCCGCCTGATCGTCGCCGGCGAAGTTGACGCCGCGCAGCGCGATGCGACCGTCGACGGGCTCCTTCCAGATGGCCGTGGCGACGATGTCGCCGCGCCACTCGACTTCACGGATCGCTCCGACGTTCACGGAGATCACGCGCGGAGCGCTGGGTTGGGTGAAGGGCGAGTTCGTCATCATTTGGGCGCATGGTAGAGCAATCCTTCAGGGGCGCGGCATATGAACAACCATTGACAAGTATTCAGAACCCCTTAGCTTGCCAACTATATCAGCAACCGATATATCGACCATCGTAGTACAGTCCGGGTGAGGAGACGACTTGATGTCGAGAGAACGGAACGCCCAGAAATTGGCGGAGGATCATCTCCCATTGTCGCCCGCGACATTCCAGGTCCTCATGGCGTTGGTCGACGACGAGCGGCATGGGTACTCGATCATGCGGGAGGCGACGGAGCGCAGCGATGGCTCGGTGCGGCTCGGACCGGGAACGCTTTACGGAACGCTCAAGCGCTTGCTGGAGTCCGGCCTCGTCGAGGAGGGTGGCGAGCGGGTGGATCCCGCGATGGGGGACGAGCGTCGTCGCTATTACCGGATCACCGATCTCGGTATGGCGGTGGCGAGAGCGGAAGCGCGACGACTCGATCGTGTCGTGCGCGCCGCCAGGCGAAGAAAGCTGATCGGCCCGGAGCCGGCATGATTGCGCGAGAGCGTCCGGCCGAGCTGGTGTTTCGCGCGCTGCTTCGGGTGTATCCCGCCGGATTCCGGGCCGACTACGAGCGCGAGATGACGCAGATCTTCCGCGATCGGCGTCGCGAGGAGCACGGCGGGGGCTCCGGATTCTGGATCGAAGTGCTCTGGGACGTTGCGCGAAGCGCGGCGGCGATGCACGCCGATGCCGCTCGCGCGCCGCGGAACGTGAACAATCAACCGAGGAAAGGAACGATGAGACGAATGGCGATTCTCGCGGTATTGGTCGGCCTGATCGAGGTGCTCAATGCGTCGCTGGAAGGACGGGCTGGGCGAATGAATGGCGGCGACGCCTATTCGTTCATCGGTGTGGCGCTGGGAGTTTGCGCCGCGATACTCCTCATCGTTGCGGGTGTTGCACTTTTCCGACGAGGGTGGAGCGCGGCAGGGTGGGCGCGTGTCGCGGCGATCGGATGCGCGGCGCTGGTCGTGTCGATCCGCGTCGTGCAGCCGTGGATGTCGATATTCGCCACGCTGTTGGGGATCGGCTTCCCGATCGCACTGTTGCTCTTTCTGTACCTCACCAAGCGGGACGGATCGTCCATGCGCACGACCGCGTGATCGTCGCGCGACCCTACGCGTGCCTGGGAATGACGTCGCAGACGGAAGCACGCACGACGAACTCGGCGGCGAGCATCTCGTGCTGGGGAGGAAGGACCGCATCGGCTTCGACGTGCTTGATCAGCATCTCGGCGGCGATCGCGCCCATGCGCGCCTTCGGCATGCGCACTGTGGTCAGCGGCACCGACAGATAGGCGGCGAGCGGGATGTCGTCCCAGCCGACGACCGAGACGTCATAAGGCACGCGGAGCCCCAGCTCGGCCAGGGCGCGATACAACCCCGTCGCCACCAGGTCGTTGTAGCAGGTCACGGCCGTCGCGCGCGTTTCGGCCGGGCAGTTTCCGAAGTATTGCATGCCCGCCCGATAGCCGTCGGCCAGGTGGGCGCCGGCAGGGATGACGTGCTCGTCGTGGAAGAGCACCTTGGATGCGCTGCAGGCGCGGCGCACGCCTTCGATCCGCTCGCGACTGTGTAGGGAGTAGGTAGGACCACTCAAATGCACGATGCGCGTATGGCCGCGCCGGATGAGATGCTCCACGGCGTCGCGGGAGGCGTCCTCGTTCTTCACGTCGACGAGACTGGCGCGCACCCCCAGCACCTGGTCGATGAGCACGAACGGGTAGTTGCGCCGCTTGAGCTCGAACAGGTGCGCGAGGTCGGACTTCGCGTGAAGCATCGGCGCTACGATGAGGCCGTCGACACCGATCGCACGAAGCAGCTCCACCGCGCGTCGCTCGGATTCATAGTCTCCTTCGGAGCTTGCGACGACGAGCGAATACCCCTCGCGCTCCGCGACGCCGCGCGCGCCGAGGACGACATCTGCGTAGTAGGGGTTATCGATCTCCTTGATGACGAAGCCCAGGCTTCGATGCCGAGTTCCGTTCGTGCTTCCGTTCACGACGGGAAGTGCGCGATAGTTGAGCCGCTCGATCGCGCCCAACACACGCGCCTGCGTCGATTCCTTGACCGACGCGCTGCCGTTCAGCACGGCGGACACGGTGGCTTTCGAGACGTCCGCCAAGCGAGCGACGTCGCTCATGGTGGCGCGCTTCATCAGGTTCTCCTCCTGCCAGCGTTGGTGGGAAACGGTCGGTCATCCTACGCTCGGCGTGGACTCAGGACAACCCTCGGAGTAGAGAGCGTGCCCGACGACCTGCGCTATCGGCGGGCGAAGGTAACTTCCGGTACGGCAAAGGGCCCGGCAGCCACACGAATGTGGTTTACCGGGCCCTCAGTTGCCCCTCCTAGGCTCGAACTAGGACTCTCCTGATCCAGAGTCAGGCGTGTTGCCAGTTACACCAAGGGGCAGCAAATCCGCCGAATCGAGTGAACATTCGGCGGAACCCCCTTAAAATACTCGTGGTAGGACGCTCCTTCAACCCCGAACTTCCGCCGGAGTGCACGCTGCCCCACTCTCGCACGACCCGCGTCGCCGAGCTCGCTCGGCACGCCGTCATTCTCACCGCGTTCGTCCTCCCGCTCTCGAGCTGTCGAGACGCGTTCGGCGGATTCGGATCGGGGCCTCGCGCCCGCACCAGCATCGACCAGCTCTTCGGCGCGCTCAGCGAGCGCCACGCCGACGTTGTCCGCAACCCCAAATACGAATACGCGCGCATCCAGATCACTCACGGCGCCCTCGTGCCGTCGGGGGTGTTCAAGGACACCGCCGCATGGACCGGCGTGTCCGGCGACGTGCGATTGCTCGAGACGCACGGGGCGTTCGCGGATGGGAGATATCAGCTCGCCTCACGGAGCGGAGTCGCGGCACCGCGCAATCCGGGCGACGGACGACATGTCATCACGCTGAGCCGTCTGTCGAGCAACGAATACCGCTGGGATGCGGCGGTGGACTTCGCACTGGGAAGCGTGCGGCCGCGCGACGTCTCCGATGTCGCCGCGCGGTTGATCGCGTCGGCCGAGCGCCAGACGGAGCGGCAGGCTCGCGCCGATCTGATGGCGTCGGCGCCGCGCACGTCGGCGGCGCTCGGGTTGGCCTTTGCCCTCGACTCGCTGCACCCCACGCCGCTCGCCGATGGCAGCACCGCCGTCACGATCGGCATCGCGATGCGGTCCGATCTGCTCACGCGCCGGTATCCAGCGTTCGGGGACTACATGCGCCGGTATGTCGATCCGGCGCGCTTTCGGGTGCTCATCTCGGATCGGGCGGGCATCCCGTTCATCGAAGCCACGGCGAACGATCGTCTGTTGATGATCCGAGTTCGCACGCTGCACGGGAAACTGGTCGCCTTGACCGGTGCACCGGTCGCGATGCCGGACACGCTGGTACTGCTCGGCGACTTCAAGGCCAGGATCAAGCGCCTAGGCGTCGGCTTCCACGGTCTGTCGATGGAGCTGATCCACCATCGGGAGGGCGAGGAGGTCAACGAATGGGTCGTGACCGCGCACAAGGAGCCGGAGTGGGATTTGCCCTTCGCCGCCGCACGACTGATCCGCGCCCCGTTGCGCCGCCCGTTCTCCGGTGAGGGCTCACTCTTCCGACTCGGTCTGCGCGGCGACGGCAGTGGTCCGACAGTGCTCGTACGTCAGTCACGCCTGTTCGTGCAGGAGAGCGCGATCCTTCGCTTCCTCAATGCGCTGAGCAACACGGCGATGAACGACTTCGAGGCGCAGGTGGAGCGGGAGGAGAACGCCTGGCTGCGCGAGTTGTTTGCAGCGATGCGAGAGGATGCGCGCGGCGCGGTGACACCATAGCAGAAACGCCGCGATCCCTGGGGGTTCGCGGCGAATGGTCTTGCCTACCTTTGCTGGCGGGGCAATGGAAGTTGCCACGCTCACCGTCATTGGAACTCTGCGTCCTACCGAACGGCGGCGGGCAATATCTGTTAGTAATATCGGTAAACAGTTGGCGAAACGCAAGCCAACCACGTTGTGAGTCGATGGAGCTGAGGGGGATCGAACCCCTGACCTCTGCCTTGCGAAGGCAGCGCTCTCCCAGCTGAGCTACAGCCCCAATCGGCGATGGCTCTTGGAGAGTGCTGCTCCTCGGCGTCCACCAGCCAGACGGAAACGGCCCCGCAACCGTGCGGAGCCGCCGTTACGCCAGAAATCTAGCCGGACGCCCCCTACTGTCAAGCAGACGCACGGCGTCCGGGTTGGTCACGTACCCCGGACTCTGACACCGGGCTCTGACCCCGGGCTCTGACGCCGGGCTCTGACCCCGGGCTCTGACCCCGGGCTCTGACCCCGGGAACCGGTGCGCGTTGCTGTCCGTTTCGTGCACATGGCGCACCCGCTCGGATCACCCTACGTACGCGATCAGGTCTCGCTGCGCGCGGTGACGTTGAATGAGAAACGGCTCCAGCCGGAGGGCGAGTACATCCTCTACTGGATGCAGAGCACGCAGCGCCTCGAGGACAACTGGGCGCTGCGCTTCGCGACGCTGGAGGCGGACCGCGTCGGTAAGCCGCTGCTCATTCATCAGGGCCTCGACCCGACGCAGACCCACGCGTCGGACCGCTTTCACACCTTCGCGCTGCAGGGTGCGCGGGAGCTGGCGGAGCGCGCACGGGACCTGGGCCTCACGTATCGCTTCGCGCTCCGCCGCCGCCGCGAGGACGATCGGCGCGTCGTGGATCGCCTGGCGAGTCGTGCAGCGCTCGTCGTGACCGATCTCTTTCCCACCGGTGGCGTGGCCGAGCGGTCGCAGCGGCTGGCCGACCGCGTGAGCTGCCGGGTCGTGGCAGTCGATTCGGTGGGCGTCGTGGCGTCGGCTTCATTCCATCGCGAGGAATACGCCGCGCGCACGCTGCGCCCAAAGCTTGCGAGGCTGATCGAGCATTCGCTCGAGGCGGTGGACGACCGCCCGCCCAAACGTTCGCTCGCCCAGTCGCTGCTCGACACGATCGACGTGGACTGGCTCGACCTCCGCCAGTGCGACGTCGGGGCCGAGGTGGCGAAGTGCGAGATCGACCATACCGTGCGCCCCGTCGCCACGCGCGGCGGACTCACCGCGGCGCGCGCGAGGCTCTCGTCGTTCGTTCGCGACGGTCTGTCCGACTACGCGGACCGACGCCGCAATCCATCGGACGCGTCGGGATCGAGCCGGCTCTCACCCTGGCTCCATCACGGGATGATCTCCCCGCTCGAGGTCGTGCGCGCGGTGCGCGCTTCGGCACCGGTCGAGGCGAGTGAGGCGTTTCTCAACGAGATGCTCACCTGGCGCGAGCTCTCGCTGAACTTCTGCCTTCGCAATCCGAACTATGCCTCGCTGTCGGCGCTGCCCGACTGGGTGCGCAGGTCGATGCACGCACACGCGGACGACGTTCGCGATCCGATCTACACGCTGGACGAGCTGGAGCGGGCCGCGACGCACGATCCTATCTGGAATGCGGGGCAGCGTGAGCTGCTGGAGTCGGGACAGATGCACAACGTGGTACGGATGCTGTGGGGCAAGTCGGTCATCACCTGGGCGCCGACCTATGCGGACGCACTCGCATGGCTGATCCATCTCAACGACAAGTACGCGCTCGACGGACGCGATCCGAACAGCTACGCGGGGATCCAGTGGTGCCTCGGCAAATTCGATCGTCCATTCGCCGCGCGGCCAGTCTGGGGCACGATCCGTCCCATGTCGCTCGAGCGCGCGTACACGAAATATCCGATGGCGGAGTACCTCGATCGGTGGGGTGAGCAGGGAGTCTTGGTGTAGCGAGTGACATCGGCGTAGCTTTCACGTCGTCATGATCCTCCCTGCCGCACCCGACGTCCTCGCTGCCGCACACCGCTTGCGCGGCGTGATCCAACGCACTCCGTGCACACTCTCCGCTCCGCTGACCTCGCGAGTGGGCACGGACTCCTAC
Source organism: bacterium (assembly GCA_039933415.1). Lineage (GTDB taxonomy): Bacteria > Gemmatimonadota > Gemmatimonadetes > Gemmatimonadales > Gemmatimonadaceae > AG11. The sequence continues at coordinate 2,956 of JBDTOD010000030.1, read as the reverse complement.
ATCAAATGGGAGAGCGAGCAGATCACGGGCTCGTTCAAGCTCCGGGGAGCATTCAACTCCCTGCTGACGATGACGCCGGAGGCTCGCCGCCGCGGCGTCGTGGCGGCGTCGGCGGGGAACCACGGGTTGGGCATCGCGTACGCCGCGCGCACCCTTGGCATTCGTGCCCGCGTGTTCGTGCCGAGCACCGCGCCTCAGGTGAAGCGCGACGGCATCACGGCGCTTGGTGCGCAGATCGACGCGACGCAGCCGGACTACGATTCCGCGCAGGAGGCCGCGCTGGTCTGCTCCGAGCGCGAGGGGATGACGTTCGTGAGCCCCTGCACCGGACGTTCCCTCCTGGCGGGTCAGGGCACGGTCGGGCTGGAGATCCTCGAGGATCTTCCCGGCGTGCGCACGCTGGTGGTCCCCGTCGGCGGTGGTGGATTGGCCGGAGGGATCGCGGTGCTGGTTCGCGCGGTCGCGCCGCACGTGCGCATCGTCGGCGCGCAGAGCGAGCTGACGAATGCGATGGCCGAGTCACTCCGCACGGGCCGACGGACATCGATCCCCTCGGTGCCGACGCTGGCGGACGGACTGGCGGGACAGGTGGACGATGAAGGCGCATTGATCGGCCGCTTCGCGCTCGACGAGATCGTCGTCGTGTCGGAGGAGCAGATCGCCGACGCGATGCGTTGGCTGTCCCTCTCCCACGAGGCGCGAGCGGAGGGCTCCGGCGCGGTGGGGGTAGCGGCGATGCTGTCGCGCGGCCGGTGGGAGGGTCCCGTGACGGTGGTGGTGAGCGGCGGCAACGTGGACGCGCAGGTCTGGAATGGGATCGTCGGCGATGCCGCGATCTCCGTCCAGCGGTCAGCCGCCCAGAACAGCCTGGCCTGACCAGGCCACCGACAACGCGACGGCACACCGGACGATGCCGGTGTGCCGTGTCGGTCATTCCAACTTCGCGCGAGTGCTACGGACGCTCGATGTTGCGCTCGTCGCTATTCGCCGGCCGGCGCTCGCCGCCCAGTGAGCTGCCGCTCTGCCTGGCGGTTCCCTGCCCAGCGGCGTTGCTGGCCGGCTGCCCATTGCTGGACGAGAACCCGACCTCGCGATCGCCCTGGAAGCGCTGGGCGTTCCCTTGCTCGGCGTCGCCATTCTGCTGAAGACGAGCGGCGCGATTGGCGCCGCGCGCCTCGCCGCCACGACGACCGATCGCCGCCATGTGCTCGCGATTGCGACTCACCGTCACGCCGCCCTTGCGGCCCGCGGCGCGCGCCTCGCTCGAGTCGAACTCGTGAGCCGTTCCCTTCTGGTGCGCTGCCCGTCCGCCCTTGCTCGCGATCTCGCGCTGCTTCGAACGGTCCATCGAGGCGAAGCCGCGATTGCTGCGGCGCTGGGCGGAGCCGGACTCCGACGCGCTCTCCGACCGGCTGCCGTTCTCACCGCCGGTCGCGCGCGCCGTGCGCCCGCTCTCCGTGGTGATCTCACGCTGCCGCTCGCGGTCTGCGCCGAAACTGCGCTCCTCGCTGTTGGGTCTGATCGCCATTACCGCTCCTCCTGGATGTGATGGACCGCTTTCCCGGTTTGCGCTCCCCAACCCGCTACGGGTACCGCGTCCTCTCCGCTGTGTGGCCCTCGTAGGCCGACTCCCACTCGTTCCGTGTGCAAACTGCGGACCGATGTGTTTGCTGCCCGTCATGTTTCGGAGCGCGACTCGTGATTGCGACTCAACGGCGCGCGAGGGGCCAATCGTCGAATGCAGCGGGCAATTGACGGGCCGCGAGGAGTATATTCTCCCGCCATGTCGCTCGCCGTACGCCTCCTCGGAACCTCCGCCTCGCGTCCCACCGTGGAGCGCAACGTCGCCTCGCTCGCCATCGTGCGCGAAGGGGAAACACTGCTGATCGACTGCGGCGAGGGTACGCAGCGGCAGATGATGCGGTACGGCGTGTCGTTCGGGCTCGAGGACATCTTCTTCACGCACTTCCACGCCGACCACGTGATCGGCGTGATCGGCCTGATGCGAACGATGTCGCTACAGGGCCGAACGGATCCTCTGCGACTCTGGGGCCCGAAGGGCGCACTTCGCGCGCTCAGACGCGCCGAGGAGTTCGGGATGGACCGGCTGACTTTTCCGGTCGAGATCACCGAGGTGGGTCCGGGCGATCGCCTCGAGCGGACGGACTACGCGATCGTCCCGTTTCCCGTCGACCATCGCGGCGCCCGCGCGATCGGGTACGCCCTCGTCGAAGAGGATCGGAAGGGGCGGTTCAATCCCGACCTGGCGCGCGCGCTCGGGATCCCCGAGGGTCCGCTGTGGGGTGAGATCCATCGCGGTCGAGCGGTGACGCTTGGCGACGGACGAGTGGTCGAGCCCTCCGTGCTGGTCGGACATCCGCGACCGGGACGCAAAATAGTTGTGACGGGGGACACAAGACCGTGCGCCGCGACGATCGAAGCGGCGCGCGGCGCGGACCTGCTCGTACACGAAGCGACGTTCGGCGACGAGGAGGCAGCGCGCGCGGTGGAGACGGGGCACTCGACGGCGCGCGAGGCGGCGGAAGTGGCGCGAGAGGCCGGCGTGCGCACCCTGCTGCTCATGCACTTTTCCGCTCGGTATTCACGCGATGCGAGCGAGCTGGGAAAGGAAGCGCGTGAGTGCTTCGAGAGCACGCTGATCGGGAAAGACGGGATGGAGATCGAGGTCGAGTATCGCGCTGACGCTGACAGCAGTACTGCGGTAGTCGCTGAGTAGCACTGCCGGTGAAGTACGCGGGTATACTGGTTTTCAGTATCCAGATTGGCAGACGGCCCCCCAGAATGCCTGGCGGGCCGTCCGAGGATTTGGGCGCTGACCGTCGCAGCGCTGGAACTATTGGGGTCAGAGCCCCGGCTCTGACCCCATGTTCCTATCGGGGTCAGAGCCCCGGCTCTGACCCCATGCTCCTATCGGGGTCAGAGCCCCGGCTCTGAC
>JBDTOD010000029.1:0-37604 GCA_039933415.1 bacterium | reverse complement strand
TCTTCGCGATCATGGCGATCGGGGCGACGATGGTGATCATCTCCGGCGGCATCGATCTGTCGGTCGGCTCGATCTACGCGCTCTCCGGCGTGACGATGGCATTGGTGCTCCGCTCGGCGGGCACGATGGGCGCCACGCCGACGGCACTGCTCGGCATCGTGGTGTGCGTCGGGATCGGGCTGCTCTGCGGTGTCCTCAATGGAATTCTGGTGGTAGGACTTCGCGTGCATCCATTCATCGTCACGTTGGGGACGATGTGGGTGTTGCGCGGCATTGCGTTCGTCGCGAGCAAGGCGGAGAGCATCCTCGTGCCGCAATCGCTGACCGGCGTGGCGAAGGCGACGCTCGGCTTCAGCGGGGGCCTCTATCCCGTTCCGATGTTGTCGATGATCGTGCTCACCGTGTTGGGGGCGATCTACCTCACGCGCACGGTGATGGGCCGACACATCTTCGCCTTCGGCGGCAACCTCGAGGCCAGTCGCTTTGCCGGTCTGTCGTTGTCGCGCATTCAGATCGGCGTGTTCGCCGTGTCCGGGCTCACGGCGGGGATCGCCGCGTTCCTCGGCGCGAGCTTCTACGGCTCGTCGTCGTCCGGCGACGCGCAGGGCTACGAGCTGTACGTCATCGCGTCCGCCGTGGTCGGCGGCGCCAGCCTGATCGGCGGGAAGGGGAGTGCCGTCGGTGCGATGCTCGGTGCACTCTTGATCGTGCTGATCCGGCAGTCGATCCGCACGCTGCACTTTGACCAGAACTACGAGTGGATCGTGATCGGCTGCGCCATCATCATCGCCGTCGTCATCGATCAGTGGAGCACCCGCATGAACGCGCGACGTCTCAGCCGAGCGGCCGAAGCGGCACGCGCTGCGTAGACCTCATTCACACGGAGAAGGACATGAGCGCAAGGCGATCGGGTTGGAGCAGCGTCGTACTGGCCGGTGTGTGGGCAACGGCGCTGGCGTGCGGCGGCGGCGGTGGCGACAACAAGGCGGCGACGCCCGCTGATTCCGGCGGCAAGACGGCGACGAAGAGTGGCAAGGGCATCACGATCGCGATGATCGCCAAGGAGTCGGCGAACCCGGTGTTCCTCGCGGCGCGCACGGGCGCGGACGCGGCGGCCAAGGAGCTGTCGGCCAAGTGGGGCGTGGACGTGAAGGTCGAATGGCTCACCCCACCGCAGCAGGACGGCGAGGTCCAGGCGCAGCGCGTGCGCCAGGCGCTCAACGAAGGCGTCGACGGGATCCTCATCTCGTGCTCCGACGCGGGCAAGGTCACCGGCGCGATCAACGACGCGGTCGACCGCGGTGTGCCCGTGATGACGTTCGACAGCGACGCGCCGCTGTCCAAGCGCTTCGCGTTCTACGGCGTCGATGACGAGAAGACGGGCCAGCAGACGATGGCCGAGCTGGCGAAGGTGCTGAACGGCAAGGGGAACGTCGCCATCCTCGCGGGCAACCAGAACGCACCGAACCTTCAGCGCCGCGTGCAGGGCGTGAAGACCGAGGCGGCGAAGTTTCCCGGCATCAAGATCGTCGGTGTGTTCAACCACATCGAGACGCCGCAGGACGCGTCGGCTGAGGTGGTCCGCGTGAACAATGCGTATCCCGAGATCACCGGGTGGGCGTTCATCGGCGGATGGCCGCTCTGGACGCAGTCGCTGCTGACCGACATCAATCCCGCGAAGATCAAGGTCGTATCGGTGGACGCGCTCCCGTCGCAGCTGGTGTACGTGGAGCGCGGCATCGTGCCCGTGCTGCTGGCGCAGTCCGTGTACAACTGGGGCCACACCGGCGTGATGACGCTGGCGGAGAAGATCCACGACAACAAGACGCCGGCGAACCCCATCATGCCGATGGAGCTCGTGCGCGTGAACAAGGAGAGCCTCGGCGATTGGGCTCGCCAGCTCAAGGAGTGGGGGTTCACCGACGTGGATCCGAAATACCTCGCGCTTCCGCCCGCGCCGAAGACGTGACCCAGTCGGCCGTCCAGTTCGACCAGGTCAGCAAGCGCTTTCCCGGCGCGCAGGCGCTCACCGACGTCTCGTTCGAGATCGCCGCAGGCTCGTGTCACGCGCTGTGCGGTGAGAACGGGGCGGGGAAGAGCACGCTGGGAAAGATCGTCGCCGGAATCCACGCGCCCGATGGCGGTCGCCTGCTCGTGCACGGGCGAGAGGTGCACTTCGAGGGACCACGCGACGCGCTCGCGGCGGGCGTCGGGATGGTGCATCAGGAGCTCGCCTTCTGCGACAATCTTTCCGTGGCGGAGAACCTCTGTCTCTCCGCGCTTCCGTCGAGCCGTGGGCTGGTCGCGCGCGGCGAGATGGCGCGCCGCGCGGAGGCAATGCTCGCCGACACGGGGACGCAGCTCGACGTCGAGCGCCCGTTCGGCGAGCTCGCGATCGGGCAGCGCCAGATGGTGCAGATCGCCGCCGCGGTCAGCGGCGGCGCGAAGATCATCGTGTTCGACGAGCCGACGAGCAGCCTCAGTCAGGTCGAGGCCGAGCGTCTGTTCGAGTTGATCGCGCGCCTCAAGGCGCGCGGCGTGACGTGCATCTACGTCTCGCACCGCATGCCGGAGATCTTCCAGCTCTGCGACGCCGTCACCGTGCTTCGCGACGGACGTCATGTCGCCACTCGGCCAATCGACGGGCTCACCGAGGGTGAGCTCGTGCAGATGATGATCGGTCGCCCGATCGCCGAGTACTTCCCTCGGCACTCGGATGCACATGGTGGCGAGGAGCGGCTTCGCGTGGAGGGACTGACGGTGCCGGGCAAGTTCGAGGACGTCTCGTTCTCGCTGCACGCCGGTGAGATCGTGGGGCTCGCGGGGCTCATGGGTGCCGGCCGCTCCGAGGTCGCGTCGGCACTGTTCGGGCTGGAGCGTCCGACGCGAGGTCGGATCTTCGTGGACGGGAAGGAAGTCCGCATCGAGAATCCGGCGCATGCCATCCGGCTCGGACTCGGCTTCGTTCCGGAGGATCGCAAGCGCCAGGGGCTCGTGCTGTCGGCGAGCGGGCTGCACAACAGCTCTCTCCCGATTCTCGAGCGCATCTCTCGGCTGCGCTTCGTGCAGCGTGGTCGTGAGCGATCGATCGCACGCGAGTACTTCGACCGGCTGCGCGTGCGAACGCCGGGATTGGATGCCGTCGTCGCGGGACTCTCTGGTGGGAATCAGCAAAAGATCGTGCTGGCGAAGTGGCTCGCGGCCAACTCACGGATCCTGATCCTCGATGAGCCGACGAGGGGCGTCGACGTCGGCGCGAAGGCGGAGATTCACGCGCTGATCGGTGAGCTCGCGACGAAGGGCGCGGCGATCCTCGTGATCTCGAGTGAGCTGCCGGAGGTGATCAGCCTGGCGGAACGGATTCTCGTACTTCGCGCCGGGCGTCTCGCTGGTGAGCTGCCGCGAGTGGCGGCGACGCAGGACGCGCTGCTTCGGCTGATGGCGGGACTGGGCGAGGGCACCGGGCGAGGACGCGCGACGGCGTGAGTGCTGTCGTGGGGGCGCGGGCGAGTTGGTCAAGCGCCTGCTCGCGGCCGGCGTCCCGCTCAAGGCGGTAGGCCTCCAGGCGCACCAGAAGCTTGACTGGCCCTCGCTGGCCGCCGAGGATTCGACGATCCGGGCGTTCGTCGCGCTGGGCGTACAGGTGAACATCACGGAGCTCGACGTCGACGTCCTGCCGCCGGCGATTCGTGGCCAGAGCGCAGATGTGGGCGCTCGCGCCCTCGCCACGGCAGCGCAGAACCCATACACGGCCGGACTCCCAGACTCGGTCCAGCGCATACTCTCCGATCGCTACGAGGGGCTGTTTACGCTGTTCATGAAGCACCGCGCGGCGATCGACCGTGTAACATTCTGGGGCGTTGCCGACGGCGACTCGTGGCTCAACGGCTGGCCGGTGCGAGGCCGGACGAGCTATCCGTTACTGTTCGATCGGCAGCATCGCTCCAAACCCGCGTTCGACGGTGTGGTGCGAGCCGCGCGAATGTTCCGTGCGCCCGCGGCGTAGCGGGAATGGACCAACGACTGCGTCGAGGCCTCATGAAGAATTCGTTCCAGCGGGTGGTCAAGCAGAGTCTCTCCGATCGGCTCGCCCGTCAGATTCGCGGATCGATCCAGGGCGGCGACTATGGGCGGGGCGATCGTCTTCCGCCGATCATGGAGATGGCGAAGCGATTCGCCGTCGGTCAGCCGACCATCCGCGAGGCGCTCAAGAAGCTCGAGGCGATGGGCGTGGTCGAGATCCGCCACGGGTCCGGCGTGTACGTCACGCGCAGTGAAGAGTTCCTGCTTCTGGCGAGCCCGGACTACGCCGGCACGGTGACGAAGAAGCTGCTGCTCGACCTCATTCGGGCGCGCATGCCGATCGAGTCGCTCTCCGTCTCCGACGCCGTGAAGAACGCCACGCCGGAGCGCCTGCTCGACATGCGGCGCCTGCTCACCACGGCCGGCCAGAGCCTCGGCAACGCCGAGACGCTCAACTCCGTGAACATGGGCTTCCATCATCAGATCGCGCTCGCGTCAGGGAATACGGTCACGGCGCAGCTCCTCATGGTGCTCCACGAGCTCTTCGCGCAGGAGCAGCGGCTCATCCTCGACATCTTCGGCTCGCGCGAGAAGGATCACCTCGAGCACCTCGCCATCCTCGAGGCGGTCGAGCTGCGAGACGAGCCGCTCGCCGTCGAGCGGATGCGTACCCACCTGCAGGGGGTCGAGGCCGCGATCCTCCGATGGAATCCCGAGGACCACCCGGTCAAGTAGCATCACCCTCGCCGCGCGGCGCCAGCGTCGCGCAGCGATCACCGAGGACCCGAGTGATGCGTCGGTTCGAGGTCGCACTCAGCGTTGTCGCACTCGCACTCGTTTTCGGGTGCGGAGGCAAGAGCCCAGCCGAGCAGGGGCCGCGCCCCGATCCGCGCGTCATCACGCGCGAACAGATGCTCGAGCGGCACTACGTCACCGCGATGGACGCGGTGCAGGCGCTCAAGGCGAACTGGATCACGCCGAGGGGTCCGGACAGCTTCGTCGTCCCGAGCCAGCTCTGGGTCTACTTCGACAATGTGCGGCTGGGCAACGCGAACTCGCTGCGCACGATCAACACGCGAGACATCTCGTATCTCCAGTACTTCAACGGCATCGAGGCGACGTCGCGGTATGGAATCGGCCACGGCGCGGGCGTCATTCTCGCCGTGTCGTGGCCAGGTGGCGAGTCGCTGGAGCGCGAGCCCGACGATTCGAGCGTCGCCGAGTCGAGCTCCGTGGTTGCGCCGGGCGCCGCGCGCTTCGACTGGTTCACGTATGAAGGCGACGACTCCGTCTATCGCTCGGCCGCAGTCGATCAACAGCACTATGTCAATCCGGTGCTCGCCGGGTTCTATCCCGATCCGAGTGTGACCCGCGTCGGCGAGGACTACTACCTCGTCGTCTCGAGCTTCGCGTACTTCCCCGGCGTGCCGATCTTTCGCAGTCGCGATCTCGTGAGCTGGACGCAGATCGGCAGCGTCCTCGATCGACCGTCGCAGCTCGCGCTCGACAGCGCCGGGATATCGCGCGGGATCTTCGCGCCCGTGATCCGACATCACGCCGGCCGCTTCTACATGTTGACGACGCTGATCGACAAGGGCGGCACCTTCTACGTCACGGCGACGAACCCCGCCGGCCCCTGGTCGGATCCCGTCTGGCTTTCCTCCGTCGAGGGGATCGATCCGTCGTTCTTCTTCGACGACGATGGCAAGGCGTACGTGGTCTACAACAGCGCTCCAATCGGAGCGCCGCTCTACAACGGTCATCGGGCGATCTGGATCCAGGAGTTCGACGTCGCGTCCGGACAGATGACGGGCCCGCGGTCCATGATCGTGAACGGCGGCGTCGACCTGTCGAAGAAACCGATCTGGATCGAGGCGCCGCACATTCTGAAGCGCGGCGGCAAGTACTACCTGATCTGCGCGGAAGGGGGCACCGGGTACAATCATTCGGAGGTCGTCTTCCGCTCGGACGCCGCCACGGGGCCGTACGTGCCGGGACCATCGAACCCGATCCTCACCCAGCGGCATCTCGATCCCGCGCGACCGAATCCCATCACCACGACCGGACACGCGGACTTCGTGCAGACGCCGGCGGGTGACTGGTGGGCCGTATTCCTTGGCACGCGCCCGTACGGCGACGATACCTACAACACCGGTCGAGAGACATTTCTCCTGCCGGTGCGTTGGGAGAACGACTGGCCGGTCATGCTCTCCGGCACCGCGGTCGTGCCGTACCTCGCCGACCGGCCGGCGCTCCCTCCGCAGCCCGCACCGGCGATTCCGACGAGCGGCAACTTCCGGATCAGAGACGAGTTCAACGGTCCGACCCTCGCGCCGTATTGGGAGATGATCCGTACGCCGCATACGCGGTGGTACGACTTCACGACGAGTCCGGGCTCCCTCACACTCCAGGCGCGACACGCCGGCTTCGACGTCGCGTCGCAACCATCGTTCGTCGGCCGCCGGCAGCAACATCTCATCGCCTCGGCGTCGACGGCGATGCGTTACGTGCCGACAGTGGATGGCGACAAAGCTGGTCTGGTCGCCTTCCAGAACGACCAGTACTATTACTTTTTGTCGGTGGCTCGGATCGGCGGCAGTACGTTTATCCGGCTGGAGAAGCACGCGGGGGCGGCCACCGCTCCGGACGACGGCGTGGTTGCCTCCGTGCCGGTGAACGTCAGCGCGAGTCGGCCGGTGTATCTCAAGATCCAGGCAGGCGGCGGACGGTACGACTTCTACTACGGCTCGCGTGAAGGTGACTGGACGCTGCTGGCGGGTGATGCGGATGGAACCATACTGAGCACGAAGGTCGCCGGAGGCTTCGTCGGCACGCTCTTGGGATTGTACGCGTTCAGCGCTGCGCCGTAGGAATCGGGATGGTCGGGTGAATCCCGACGAGGCGCGGTGCGGATGCGAGTCGTCGTCAGGTCTCGCACACTCCACCCCACTCGAGATTCATCGCCGTTGTCCAGCCCCGAACGCGCCACCGCGACTCTGATCCCGCCCGACGAGCGTCTGCTGGCGGCGCCCGCCATACTGCGGCGATGGATCGTGCGCATTGGACCAGCGCTCGGCCTCATCGCCATCGTCGTCATCTTCGCGGTGCTCACGGATTCTCCCGGCCGCTACCTGTCGTCGTTCAATCTGCGGATCGTCCTGTCGCAGACGGTGATCACGGCGATCGGGGCAATCGGGATGACGATGATCATCGTCAGCGGCGGAATCGACCTTTCCGTCGGTGCGACGATCGCCCTCACCGGAGTGATCACGGCGCTCGGGATCGGCGCGGGGTGGCCGCCCTCGCTCGCGCTCCTCGCCGCGATCGCGACGGGCGGATTCATCGGTGTGTTCATCGGAGCGATGATTACGACACTCCGCGTCGTGCCCTTCATCGTGACGCTCGGCATGATGGGCATCACTCGCGGCGTGGCCAAGTGGCTTGCCCGTGAGCAGACGGTCAACGTGCCGGCATCATGGGTGAACGACCTGCTCGTCACGTTTCCCAAGCAGGCGTGGCTCGTGCTGCCGATTGGCGTGTGGACCACGCTCCTGCTCGCCGCGCTCGCGGCCGTCGTGCTCAGTCGCACCGTCTTCGGCCGACGCATCTTCGCGCTCGGCTCCAACGAAGCCGCCGCGCGCGCCTGCGGCGTGAATACCGGTCGTCTGCGGATCGCAATCTACGGAATCGCGGGCTGCCTGTTCGGCCTGACCGGCGTGATGCAGATGTCGCGGCTGCGCCAGGGCGATCCGACCGTCGCCAATGGGGCCGAGCTCGACATCATCGCCGCCGTCGTGATCGGTGGTGGCTCGCTCAGCGGAGGTGAGGGAAGCATCGCCGGCTCGATCATCGGTGCGTTGATCATGGCGTTCCTGCGCAACGGCTGTCAGCAGATGGGGTGGCCCAACTACATCCAGGAGATCATCATCGGCGTGATCATCGTCCTCGCCGTCGCGCTCGACCGTGCGCGCGCGACATGGGCCGAGCGCTCGGCGGCGGTCGCTCTCTCGGTCGAGACATGAGCGCGATAGACCGGCTGAAGACCATCGACGCGCACGTCCACTTCTGGGATCCGGCGCTGCTGCACTATCCGTGGCACGAGGGCGAGCCGACGCTCCAACGCGCCTATCTGCCGGAAGACTTCGCGCCGCTCTCGAACGGCGCGGTGGACGCCGTCGTGTTCGTGCAGGCGGACTGCGTACCGAGCAAGAGCGGGCGAGAAGTGCAGTGGGTGGAGCGGCTCGCCGCGCGCGAGCCGAGAATCATCGGCATCGTCGCCTTCGTCGACATGCTCTTCGAGCAGGGCCGCACCCCGGCGCTCGATGTACTCGCACGATCGCCGCTCGTCATCGGGGTCCGGCACAACATCCAGGGACACGACGCGGGCTTCGCACTTCAGAACGCGTTCGTGCGCGGCGTGCAGGAGGTCGGCGCACGTGGACTCACGTTCGATCTCTGCACCACGGGTGAGCAGGTCGGAGAGGTGACCGAGTTGGTCGCACGCTGTCCCGGAACGCGGTTCGTGCTCGATCACTGCGGCAAGCCGGCCATTCGCGATGATGCATTCGATACTTGGGCGCATCAGCTCGAGCGGCTCGCGGCCCATGCGAACGTGTACTGCAAGCTGTCCGGACTGCTCACTGAAGCGCGGCCCGATCAGCGCAACACGGAGGGCGTGCGGCGCTACGCGGAGCACGTGATGCGCTGCTTCGGTCCTTCGCGCATGATCTACGGCTCCGACTGGCCCGTCTCCATACTCGGCGGAGGCGCCGAGCGATGGCGCGCCATCACGGACGACCTCACCGCCTCGTGGAGCGACGACGATCGCAGCGCGTTTTATATGCAGAATGCGATGCAGTTCTACGGACTGACGGCGCCGGCGCGTGACTGACGCCAGGCGCGCGACGCCCTCGCTCGACGGGAAGGTGGCGATCGTGACGGGCGCCGGCTCCGGCATCGGCCAGGCGATCGCCGCACTGTTCGCCGCGCGCGGCGCACGCGTCGGACTGCTCGACGTCGGCTCCGTCGACGGCACGATGGAGATGGTGCACGCGTCGGGTGGTGTAGCGATGCCGGTCCGGTGCGACGTGTCGAAGCAGGCGGAGGTCGCCCGCGCGTTCGGCGAGGTCTCCGCTGCCTACGGTGCGCTCGACGTGCTCGTCAACAGCGCGGGCGTGGCGCACATCGGCACGGTCGAGCAGACGACGGAGGAGGACCTCGACCGCGTCTATGGCGTGAACATCAAGGGCGTCTACAACTGCCTCAAGCTCGGCGTCGCCGGCATGAAAGAGCGAGGCGGTTCCATCGTGAACATCGCCTCGGTCGCCGCCACCGTCGGCATTCCCGACCGCTTCGCCTACTCGATGAGCAAGGGCGCGGTGCTGACGATGACGCTCTCGGTGGCCCGGGATTGCATCGCCCAGAAGATTCGCTGCAATGCGATCTCGCCTGCGCGCATTCACACGCCCTTTGTCGACGGCTTCCTCGCCAAGAATTATCCCGGCCGCGAGGCCGAGATGTTCGACAAGCTGGCGCGCTCACAGCCGATCGGCCGGATGGGCCGCCCGGACGAAGTGGCCGAGCTCGCGCTTTTCCTCTCTTCCGACGCTGCCGATTTCATCACGGGCAGCAACTACGCCATCGACGGCGGCTTCATCGCACTCAAGATGTGATCCCATGAAATTGATTCGGTTCGGTACTCCCGGCTCGGAACGGCCCGGTGTCATTCTGTCGGATGGCCGGCGCATCGACGCGTCCGGCTTCGGCGAGGACTACGGCGAGAGCTTCTTCGGCGGCGACGGCCTCGCGAGACTCGCGCAGTGGGTCCAGAGTGAAGGCGCGAGCGCGCCGACGATCGGCGACGACGTCCGGCTCGGACCGCCGCTCCGCCGCCCCAGCAAGATCATCTGCGTCGGGCTCAACTACCGCGATCACGCCAAGGAATCGGGGATGGCGGTCCCAACCGAACCGGTGATCTTCTTCAAGGCGACGAGCGCGATTGTTGGACCCAACGACGATGTGGTGATCCCCAACGCGAGCGCGAAGACCGACTGGGAGGTCGAGCTCGCGATCGTCATCGGCAAGCGAGCGAGCTATGTCTCGGAAGTGGACGCGATGTCGCACGTGGCCGGCTACGTGCTGCACAACGACTACTCCGAGCGGGAGTTCCAGCTCGAGCGCGGTGGCCAGTGGGTCAAGGGCAAGAGCTGCGACACCTTCGCGCCCATCGGTCCGTTCATCGTCACGCCCGACGAGATCGGCGACGTGCATGCGCTGAAGCTCTGGCTCACCGTCAACGGCAAATCGAAGCAGAACGGCTCGACCGGTGATCTCGTGTTCAACGTGCCCTTCCTGGTGAGCTACATCAGCCAGTTCATGTCGCTGCTCCCCGGCGACGTCATCTCCACGGGGACGCCGGCCGGCGTCGCGATGGGACACAAGCCGGTCCGCTTCCTCCAGGACGGCGACGTGGTCGAGCTGGGCATCGACGGGCTCGGCTCGTCGCGCCAGCGCCTGCGGGCGTACGCCTGATGTCCACTCGCGGTCCGCGCACGATCACCCGGCTCGAGGTCCGCGACATTCGCTTCCCGACGTCGCGCGGACTCGACGGCTCGGACGCGATGAACGCGGACCCCGACTACTCGGCCACCTACGTCATCCTGCACACCGACGCGGACGACGGGATCGAAGGCCACGGGCTCACGTTCACGATTGGCCGAGGCAACGAGCTCTGCGTCGCCGCAGTCGAGGCGCTCGCTCCGCTCGTTCGTGGCGTGACGCTCGTCTCGATCACCGCAAACATGGGCGCGTTCTGGGCGCGGATGGTCGGCGACTCGCAGCTGCGTTGGGTCGGACCGGAGAAGGGCGTCATTCACCTCGCCACGGCCGCGATCGTCAACGCGGTGTGGGATCTGTGGGCGAAGGTCGAGGGGAAGCCGCTCTGGCGGCTCCTCTCCGACATGACACCCGAGGAGATCGTACGCTGCGTCGACTTCCGGTACATCACCGACGCGCTCACGCCGGCCGAGGCGATCGAGATACTGCGGCGTCACGAGCCGACTCGCCGCGACCGCGTGGCCGAGCTCGAGCGCGACGGCTATCCCGCATACACGACCTCAGCAGGGTGGCTCGGCTACTCCGACGAGAAGATTCGTCGCCTCTGTCGCGAGGGAATGGAGCAGGGCTGGTCGCACTTCAAGATCAAGGTCGGCCGAGATCTCGCCGACGACATGCGGCGGGCGGCGATCATTCGTGAGGAGATCGGGCCGGACCGCAAGCTGATGATGGACGCGAACCAGGTGTGGGAAGTCGGCGAGGCGATCGCCAACATGCGCGAGCTCGCGCGCTTCGACCCGTACTGGATCGAGGAACCGACGAACCCGGACGACGTGCTCGGGCATGCGACGATCGCGCGCGCCCTTGCTCCAGTCGGTGTGGCCACGGGCGAGCACTGTCACAACCGGATCATGTTCAAGCAGTTGATGCAGGCCGACGCCATTCGCTTCTGTCAGATCGACGCCGCGCGGCTCGGTGGCGTGAACGAGGTGCTCGCCGTCCTTTTGCTCGCCGCCAAGTTCGGCGTGCCTGTCTGCCCCCACGCGGGCGGGGTGGGGCTCTGCGAGTACGTGCAGCACCTTTCCATCTTCGACTACGTCTGCGTCAGTGCCTCGCTCGAGGATCGCATCGTCGAATACGTCGATCATCTGCACGAGCACTTCGTCGATCCCGTGCGGATGCGCGCCGGGCGTTATCTGCCGCCGACCGCGCCTGGCTACAGCATCACGATGCGCCCCGAGAGCCTGCGCGACTATGCGTATCCGACGGGGAGCGCGTGGGCCGGACCCGCGAGCTCCGCCGCCTCGTTCGCCTCGTCGAGATGACCGAGACGGGCCACGCTGTGCCCGGTCTGATGCGCGCCGCCGTCCTCGTCGACGTCGGCCGTTTCGAACTCAGGGATGTACCGGTGCAGCCACCGGGTCCACACGAGGTCGTGGTCCGCGTGCGCGCGGTGGGTCTCTGTGGCACCGATCTTCACATCGTCCACGGACACGCGAACTACAACAACGACGCGCGAGGGATCGCGCGCCCGCTCGCGACACACCCGCAGATTCTCGGACACGAGATCGCCGGGGAGATCGCCGACCTTGGCAGCGAGGTGCACGACGCACGCGTCGGAGATTGCGTCGTCGTCGATCAGGGCCGGACCTGCGTGAGCGAGTACCGCGATCCGGTGTGCGAGTACTGCCGCACGGGCGACTCGCATCAGTGCGAGTACTACGCCGAGCACGGCATCACCGGGCTGCCCGGCGGCTTCGCTGAATACGTCACCGTTCCCGCGGCGAACACGGTGCGCGTCGACGGCAACCTCGCCCCCGACCTCGCCGCCCTCGCCGAGCCGCTCGGCTGCATCGTGCACTCGAGCGAGATGATATCGCGTGCGCACGCGCGCTATCCGCTTGGACGTCGCGGCGAAGAGCATGGTGTGCGGTCGATTCTCGTGTGCGGCGGTGGGCCCGCCGGCCTGCTCTTCGTGCAGTACCTGCGCAACGTCCTGCGCTTCGACGGTCTGCTCCTTCTCGCCGAACCGAACGCGCGCAAACGCGCGCTCGCTGAGCAGTTCGGCGCCGAGACGATCGACCCATCGTCGGTCGACCTGGTCGACGCCGTGGCCGAGCGAACGAGGGGCCGCCGCATCGAACTGTTGATCGAGGCGACTGGCTCGGGTGCGCTGTTCGCGTCGATCCACGGCCTCATCAGGAAGCAGGCGACGGTCGTGCTGTACGGACATGGGCATTCCGGCGTGCAGCTTGGCGTGCTGAACCAGCTGCAGTTTCTCGAGCCGGCCCTCGTGTCACCGGCTGGGGCGTCCGGCGGCCACACCGACGACCGTCGTCCGCTCACGTACGGGCACGCGCTGCGCCTGCTCGAGGAAGAAAGGGTGGATGTCGCTTCGCTCATCACGCACCGGTATGCGTCGCTGGCGTCGGTGCCGGACGCCTTCATGGGCGACCATCACCTCCCCGACTACGTGAAGGGCGTCGTGGTGCTATGAGGTCTGCTGGAACGCGCGGCCCATCTGTACATTGCTCGGGCGCGTGGCAAAGTGCCCGTCGCCCGACCCCATCTCCACGGAGACTTTCGTTGACTACGCTCACACGCTCGACCGTCGCGATGCTCGTCGTGCTCGCCGCTGCCGCCTGCGCTGATGCCGGATCGAAGAAAGCCGCCGACTCGGGAACGGCGACGGGTACCGGCAAGACGATCACCCTCGCCGTCATCCCGAAGGGCACCACCCACGAGTTCTGGAAGAGCATCCATGCCGGCGCGGTGCAGGCGGCGCAGGAGCTCACCGCGGCGGGCGATTCAGTGAAGATCATCTGGAAGGGCCCGCTGCGTGAAGACGACCGCGAACAACAGGTGCAGGTCGTCGAAGGCTTCACGAGCCAGGGCGTGTCCGGCATCGTGCTCGCCCCGCTCGACAATCGCGCCCTCGTGCGCCCGGTCGAAGAGGCCAAGAGTGCCGGCGTGCCAACCGTCATCATCGACTCGGGGCTCGAGTCGGATCAGATCGTGAGCTTCGTCGCGACGGACAACCACAAGGGCGGCGTGCTGCTCGCCGACCGGATGGGTGAGCTCCTGAAGGGCAAGGGGAAGGTGCTCGTGCTTCGCTACCAGGAAGGCTCCAACAGCACGGAGGAGCGCGAGCGTGGCTTCCTCGAGCAACTCAAGGCGAAGTATCCGGGCATTACGGTGGTCTCGTCCGATCAGTATGCGGGCGCGACGCGTGAGACGGCCAAGCGCGCCGCCGAGAATCTGCTCAACCGCTTCGGCTCGGATCTCGACGGCGTGTTCACGGCGAACGAGTCGTCCACGGTCGGCATGCTGCTCGCGCTGCAGGACATCAAGAAGGCGGGCAAGGTTCGCTTCGTCGGCTTCGACGCGAGCCAGACATTGCTCGACGCGCTGCGCGCGCATCAACTGGACGGCGTCGCGGTGCAGAACCCGATGCGCATGGGATACCTCGGTGTGAAGACGATGGTCGCGCATCTGCACCACCAGCCAGTCGAGAAGCGCATCGATACCGGCGTCGCCCTCGTCACGCCGGAGACGCTCGACCTGCCGGCGACGAAGGAGCTGACCAACCCGCCCATCGACCGCTACCTCACCGGGCAGTGATCGACCTGCCGGACGGGTCGTTCGGCCCGGAACGCCCGAGCATCGCGCAGTCCGATCGAGCAGGGCTGCGCGTCACGGGGATCGCGAAACGCTATGGCGCGACGCTCGCACTCGACGGCGTCGATCTCGACGTGCGTCCGGGCGAGGTGCATGCGCTGCTCGGAGAGAATGGAGCGGGCAAGAGCACGCTGATGGGCGTGATCTCCGGCGACGTGCGCGGCGACCGCGGCGACATGCTGTTGAACGGCGAGCGCTACGAACCGTCCGCTCCGATCGACGCACGACGCCGCGGCGTCGCGCTCATCCACCAGGAGCTGTCGCTCTGCCCGCATCTGTCGGTCACCGACAACGTCCTCCTCGGCAACGAGGTGTCGCGACATGGATGGATCGATCGCGACGGTGCCCGCGCTCGCGCGCTGGAACTGTTGCGAGAGCTCCCGCATCCGGAGATTCATCCCGCCAAGCGACTGAGCGATCTCTCGCTCCCCGCGCGTCAGATCGTCGAGATCTGCCGAGCACTCGCGGGCGACGCACGCGTCCTGCTGATGGACGAGCCGACGAGCAGCCTCCAGGGCGCCGACGTGGACCGCCTCTTCGCGCTCATCCGAAGGCTCGCGGCGCGCGGCATCGCGATCATCTACATCAGCCACTTCCTCGAGGAGGTCCGCCAGATCGCCGACCGCTACACCGTGCTGCGCGACGGACGCAGCGTCGGAAGCGGCACGATCGCCGGCACCACCAACGACGAGCTGATCTCGAAGATGGTCGGGCGCTCCGCCGACGGGCTCTTCCCCGCGCGAGAGCACGTGCGCGACGGTGAGGTCGTGCTCTCGGTGCGCGGCATCGCGTCGCTGCCTCGGCTGCACGAGGCGACCTTCGACCTCCGCAAAGGAGAGATCCTCGGCATCGCCGGCCTCCTCGGTTCCGGACGCACCGAGCTGATTCGCGCCATCTATGGGTTGGACCGCGCCACCGCGGGCACGGTGACGCTGCATGGCGTTCCGAGCGCGGCCGCCGGTGCGAGCGCCGGCCAGCGCGTTCGACAAGGCGTGGGCTACGTGAGCGAAGACCGCAAAGGCGAAGGCCTCGCGCTGCCGCTCTCCATCGCCGACAACCTCTGCGCGACGCGGCCGCCCCGCGTCGCGTGGAGTGGCTTGCTCGACATCGGCCGCCAGACCGCTCGCACGCGTCACTGGATCAAGGAGCTGCGCATTCGCGCGCGCTCGGCGACGCAGCCCGTGCGCTCCCTCTCGGGTGGCAATCAACAGAAGGTTGCCATCGGACGTCTGCTGCATCAGGAAGCCGACGTCTATCTCCTCGACGAGCCGACGCGGGGGATCGACATCGGTAGCAAGGCCGACGTGTACGACATCATCGCGCGGCAGGCCGCCGCAGGCCGCGCGATCCTCATCGTCAGCTCCTATCTCCCCGAGCTGTTCGGCCTCTGCGATCGCATCGCCGTCATGTGCCGCGGACGGCTGTCGCCCGCACGATCGGTCGCCGACTGGACGCCGGAGCGCGTGCTCGCCACCGCGATCGGCGAGCCCACCGAATGATCGTCGCCGGCGTTCGTCAGTCGGCATGACGCATCCGTCGTCGTGCGCGTCCGCGTCCGTGCGCCGTCTCGTGAGGCAAGGAGCATTCGGCACCACTCGCGCAGGCGAGTCGGTCGAGCAGGTCCAGCTCGCGAACGCGAATGGCATTTGCCTGTCCGTGCTCTCGTACGGCGGCGTGATTCGCGCGATCCACCTTCCCGACCGCGACGGAGTGTTCACCGACGTCGCACTCGGCTATGACACGCTCGACGGATACCTCGCCGACACATCCTACTTCGGCGCGCTCGTGGGCCGTGTCGCCAATCGCGTCCGCGCGGGTCGCATGACGGTGGACGGTCGCGAGCTCACGCTTGCTCGCAACGCGGGTGGCAATCACCTGCACGGCGGCGAGCGCGGCTTCGACAAGGCGGTGTGGCGGATGGTGCCGTTCGAGCGCGACGCCGCCGCCGGTGTCGTGCTCTCGCACGTGAGTCCCGATGGCGATGAAGGCTACCCCGGCACGCTCCACGCAGAGGTGACCTACACGCTCGACGACTCGAACGAGCTGCGCGTCGACTACCTCGCGACGACCGACGCGGTGACGCCGGTGAACCTCACGCAGCACAGCTACTTCAATCTGAGCGGAGAGGGCATCGGCGATGTGCTGGGACACGAGATCACGCTCGCCGCATCGCACTTCACCCCGGTGGACGACGCGCTGATCCCGACGGGAGAGCTGCGTGCCGTGCAGGGAACACCCTTCGATTTCACGACGCCGCGTCGCGTTGGTGACCGAATCGGCGAGCCTGATGCGCAACTCACCCTCGCCGGCGGTTACGATCACAACTTTGTGATCGATCGCGCATCTCCGAATGGTCTCGCGCTCGCGGCGCAACTCACCGACCCGGTGAGCGGACGCGGCGTGGACGTCTTCACCACCGAGCCCGGCATCCAGTTCTACTCCGGCAACTTTCTGGACGGCAGCGCGATCGGAAAGCGCGGGCGTCCCTACGCCTTCCGCACTGGACTGGCGCTCGAGACCCAGCACTTTCCCGACGCGCCAAACCACCCGGAGTTTCCGTCCATCGTGCTTCGTCCCGGCTCGGAGTACCGCACGAGCACGATCTATCGATTCGTCGTCCGTCCGTCGTGACGCGCACCACGCACCATGCACCACGCACCTCTCACCCCGCATCCCGATCTACCGATGCAGATGACCTTTCGTTGGTTCGGGCCCGACGACCCGATTCCGCTCGCGCACATTCGTCAGATCCCCGGCGTCACCGGGATCGTCACCGCGCTGTACGACGTCGCCATCGGCGACCGATGGCCCAGGACGTCGCTCGAGCGAATCGCCGAACAGGTCGATTCGGCGGGAATGACGATCGCCGTCATCGAGAGCATCGCCGTGCACGAAGACATCAAGCTCGGCCGACCGACGCGCGACACGCTCATCGACGACTACTGCGCGAGCGTCCAGGCGATGGGCGAGCTCGGGATTCCCGTGCTCTGCTACAACTTCATGCCGATCTTCGACTGGACGCGCACCGACCTCGCCGAGCGTCAGCCCGACGGATCGACCGCGCTGTCGTACGACGACGCGGCGCTCTCGCGCATCGATCTCTCGCGCGGTACCGGCGACCTCCCCGGCTGGAGCGCGGCGTACGATGCGAAGGCGCTCGCCGCGCTGCTCGCCGCGTACAAGGACGTCGATGCCGAGCGCCTATGGGATAATCTGGGTTACTTCCTCGAGCGCGTCGCGCCGGTCGCCGAGCGCGCCGGCGTGCGCATGGCCATCCATCCGGATGATCCACCCTGGTCCATCTTCGGGCTGCCGCGGATCATCACCGATGGCACCGCGTTCCAGCGAGTGATCGACCTCGTCGACAATCCGGCGAACGGCGTCACGCTCTGTACCGGCTCCCTCGGCGCGAATCCCGCCAACGACGTGCCGGCGATCGCGCGCGCCATCGGTGCGCGCGGCAAGATCCACTTTGCCCACTGCCGCAACGTCGCTTCCACTGGTGAGCGCCAGTTCCACGAGGCGCCCCACCCGTCGCGCTTCGGCAACGTCCCGATGCGCGACGTGCTCGCGGCGTTGCACGACGTCGGCTTCACCGGGCCGATGCGCCCCGACCATGGCCGCATGATCTGGGGCGAAGAGGGACGGCCGGGCTACGGACTGCACGATCGCGCGCTCGGTGCGATGTATCTGCAAGGGCTGTGGGAGGGGCTGGACTCGTCGGCCTAACGCAAACAGTGATCGCAGCGCGAGCGGTCCAACGGCGCGTCGCGTCGGTCATCTTGTCCGCTTCCGCCCCTGAGTCTACATTCGCCACTTCCTCTCAAACGAGCATCTCCTGGCCTCTACCCGCTCCACGAATGACGACGGGGTGAAGTCCCTCGAAGAGACCCGCGCCGCCGAAGTCACGCGCGGGCACGCGCGCGGCGCACTGCTGAGCGCACTCGCGCAGATCGCCGCCGCGCTCGCCACCGGCGACGTGCCCTCCGAAGTGCTTGGCGGTGTGCTCGATCGGATCGCGGACACCGTGCACGCGAGCGGCGTGTCGCTCTGGCTGATGGAGAATCAGCGGCTCGAGTGCCGCGCGCGCGTTGGCGAGGCGCCTCCGCTCGTGGCGACCGTACGTGCAGTCCTCGCCAACCCCGGTCGCGACGACGACGGGATTCTCGTCGTGCGGCTCGACGCGGCGCACCACCCGCTCGGCGCACTCGTGCTCTCGCCACCGCCGACGCTCTCCCCCGACGAGCACGCGTTCCTCTCCACGGTCGCGGACATTCTCGCGCCCGTGCTGCGCCAGGCGGCGCACGCACAGCGGCTCGAGACCGAGGTCGTGGATCGCACGCGCCAGATCGATCGAGAGCGGCGCGTCACGGAGCGCATCATCGACTCGCTCCCCGTCGGCCTGTACGTGATCGATCGCGACTATCGGATCTCCGTCTGGAACCGGAAGCGTGAGACCGGGATGCAGGGCGTCTCGCGTGAAGAGGCGATTGGCCGGACGATCTTCGAGATCCTGCATCGCCAGCCGGCCGCCGTGCTGCGCCGCGAGTTCGACGAGGTGTTCGCCACCGGACGACTCCAGATCTTCCAGATGGAATCCACGGCGTCGGGCGAGCTCAAGACGTTCCGCATCTCCAAGATTCCGATGCGGCTCGACGACGGTCCCGTCACGCACGTGATCACGGTCGGCGAGGACGTGAGTGAGTGGCGCGAGGCGCAGGAGCGCTTCAGTCAGGCGGAGAAGCTCGCGGCCATCGGCACGCTCGCCGCGGGCGTCATGCACGAGATCAACAATCCGCTCGCCACGATCGCCGCGTGCGCCGAGGGGCTCGAGTACTCGCTCGCCGAGCTGCCGCCGGCGTTGCGCGAAGGGCTCACCCTGATCCAGAGCGAGGTCCAGCGGTGCAAGGGGATCGTCGACTCGCTGCTCGACTTCAGCCGGCCCAAGGTCGGCGACAAGGCGCTCGTCGACGTCAACGACGCCATCGAGCGCACGCTCTTCATTCTCAAACACCACTCGCGCTTCAAGAAGCTGCACGTGCTTCCAGAGCTCGACCGCTCGCTCGGCGCGGTCGTGCGCGCCAACGAGGAGCAGCTCGTCCAGGTGTTCATGTCGCTGCTGATCAACGCGATGGACGCGATGCACGAGCAGGGCGTCGTCACGCTCCGCACGAAGTGGGGCCCCGACGCCCAGAGCGTCGTCGCCGAGGTGGTCGATCAGGGCGAAGGAATTCGGCGCGCCGATCTGCCGAAGATCTTCGAGCCGTTCTTCACGACGAAGGCGCCTGGCCGCGGGACGGGGCTCGGCCTCTCGATCTGCTACGCCATCGTCGCCGAGCACGGCGGCCGGATCGAAGTCGACAGCACGCCGGGCGAGGGCAGCGTATTCCGCATCGTGCTCCCCCGATCAGATGAGCCAGGAGAACGTTCGTGAGCGAGACGAAGATCAAGGTGCTGGTTGCCGAGGATGAAGTGCATCTCGGCCAGATCCTCTCCAACTTCCTCACCGGTCGCGGCTACGCGCTGCGCACTGTCACCGACGGCCGAGCGGCGCTCGACGCGCTTCGCGCCGAGTCGTTCGACGTCGCGCTGCTCGACATCGTCATGCCGGAGCTCGATGGCCTCGAGGTGCTCAAGCAGGTGCGCGCCGACGCCGACCCGCCCGAAGTGATCATCATCACGGGCAACGGCACGATCGAGACGGCGATCAGCGCGATGAAGCTCGGCGCATACGACTACATGGCCAAGCCGTATCGCATGGCGGAGATCGACGTGCTCGTGCGTCGTGCGTGGGAAAAGCGGCGCCTCGCGCGTGAGAACGTGTTGTTCCAGTCGCAGCTCGATCGGGCTGGCGGCGCCGACGAGATCAGCACGCAATACGCGCCGCTCCAGGCGGTGCTCGAGGTCATCGCCCGCGTCGCGCCGAGTGACTCCGCGGTGTTGATCAGCGGGGAGTCGGGCACGGGCAAGGAGCTCGTCGCGCACCTGCTGCATCGGCTCTCGGGGCGCTCCGGTCCCTTCGTCGACGTAAGCTGTGCCGCGCTGTCCGAAGGCCTGCTCGAGAGCGAGCTGTTCGGCCACGAGCGTGGCGCATTCCCTGGCGCCGACGAGCGCAAGCTCGGCCTCATGGAGTTGGCGGCTGGTGGCACGCTCTTTCTCGACGAGATCAGTGAGCTGTCGCCGAAGCTCCAGGGTAAGCTGCTGCGCGCGCTCGATCAGCTGAGCTTCTATCGCGTCGGCGGCACCCAGAAAGTCGAAGTCGACGTGCGCGTGCTCGCCGCGACGAACCGTGATCTCGCCACGCGTGTGTCGGAGGGAAGCTTTCGCGACGACCTGTTCTATCGGGTGAACACCATCGCGATCGAGCTGCCGCCGCTGCGCGATCGCGCCGTGGACATCCCACTCCTCGCGCGGCATTTCCTCAAGCACTTCGGCAAGGCCAATCCTCTCACGCTCTCGAGCGACGCCGTCGAGCTCCTCGGCCGATACCCGTGGCCGGGTAACGTGCGCGAGCTCCGCAACGTGATCGAGCGTGTCGTGTTGCTCGCGCGCGGACCGCAGATCACCTCCGCCGATCTTCCGCTCGAGCTCCCGGTACGCGGCGAGTCGGAGCGCGCGGCCGCGCCAGCGTTGTCGCTCGCCGAGCTGGAACGACGCCACATCGAGTCGGTGCTGCACGAGACGAGCTGGCACCAGGGTCGCGCAGCATCAACACTTGGCATCAGCTCCAAGACACTCTACCGGAAGATTCGCGAGTACGGCTTCCGCCGGCCGGGAGGGATGGAGTAGCCGCATGCGCATTCTCGTCATCGAGGACGATCCGACCGTGGGGCAGTACGTCAAGCGAGGGCTCGAAGAGCATCGCTGGGCGGTCGATCTCACCGACGACGGCGACGAAGGGGAGCGGCGCGCCAGCTCCGAGGCGTACGACATGGTCATCCTCGACATGCGTCTGCCGGGCAAGAGCGGTCTCGACGTACTGCGCTCGTTGCGGGCGAAGGGATTCGAGCGGCCCGTGCTCGTCCTCACTGCACAGGATGCGGTGGACGCCAAGGTCGCGACCCTGCGCGCGGGCGCGGACGACTACGTGACGAAGCCGTTCGCCTTCGAGGAGTTGCTCGCGCGCGTGGAGGCGCTGTCGCGCCGGCCGCGAGCGCTCGCGTCGCCCGTGCTGCGCGTCGGCGATCTCGAGATCGACCAGGCGACACGCGAGATTCGCCGAGCCGGCGAGGCGATCGAGGTCACACCGAAAGAGTACACGGTGCTGGAGTATCTCGCCCGCCACGCAGGACGCGTCATGAGCCGCACGCTCATCACCGAGTACGCGTGGGGCTACCACTTCGATCCCGGCACGAACATCGTGGACGTCGTCATCAACCACCTGCGCAAGAAGGTGGATGCCGGCCATTCACGAAAGCTGATCACGACCGTTCGTGGTGTGGGCTACGTGCTGAAGGAGTGACGTGGCCACCCTGCGCTCTCGGCTCACGATCGCGTACGGCTTCGCGCTCGTCGGCGGGCTGATCGTCTTCGCCGTCGCCCTGTACTCGGTGCGCGCGGCCAACGGTGTGCAGCAGCTCGGCCCCGTGGCGCTCGCGCAGGGCGATCGCGCGCTGACGATTCTCCGCGCCGCCCGCCAGCGCGGCGACACGCTCACGATCGAGCGGCCCATCGGCGACTCCGGCACCAGGAAGGTGCTCTACGCATCCGAGTCGATGCGCTCGCTGATGGAACGCGTGCCGGGATACTTCATCGTGTACGATCGCGACGACCGTCGCATCTACAGCTCCGTCGGGCTTCGCATGCTCCCCGAGGAAGATCTGTCCGTCATCGACGAGACCGCGGTCCGGCTGCTGCCCAATGGGGCAGGGGCGCTCGTTTCGGTGAGTGACTCGCTCTTCAGTGGGAAGCTCCTGCTCGCGGCGCGCCGCGACCCCTCGCTGCTGCCCGAGATCACGCGCGTCGTCGCCGGCGTACCCACGACGATCGCCGATCTCGGTCCCGGTCTGCTCATCGGCACGATGCTCGTCGTGCTGCCCATCATCCTCATCGCCTCGGTCGCCGCCTCGTACTTCATCGCCGGCAGCGCGCTCGAGCCCATCGAGCGCGTGATCAACGAAGTCGAGGCGATCACCGACGGACGTTCGCTGCACCGTCGCCTGCCCGCCGATCTTGGCAACGACGAGCTCTCGCGGTTGGGCAATACGCTCAACGCGATGATCGCCCGGCTCGAGACCTCGTTCGGCGCGCTGCGCCGCTTCACGGCCGACGCGTCGCACGAGCTCAAGACACCGCTCACCGTCCTGCGTGCCGACGTCGAGCGCGCGATGCACCCCAACGCGCAGGGGAGCGAGGCGATGCAGGCGCTCGAGGAGGCGCTTCAGGAGACCGCGCGCATGTCCGATCTCGTCGACAGCCTGCTCACGCTCGCGCGCGCCGACGAAGGGCGGTTCGATCTCCATCGCGAGCCGGTCGCGCTCGGGCCGCTCGTGCGCGACGTGTACGAGACGGCGACGATCCTCGGTGAGAGCGCGGGGATTGCCGTCTCGCTGGCGGTGCTCGAGGAAGGGGCGGTGGACGGTGACGCGCGCCGGATTCGGCAGCTCTTCCTCAACCTCATCACCAACGCGATCAAGTACACGCCGAACGGCGGGCGCGTGGAAGTGTCGCTCAGTCAGCGGATGGGCGAGGAGATCGCCTTCACGGTCCGCGATACCGGCATCGGCATGTCCGCGGCCGATCTGTCACACGTGTTCGAGCGATTCTGGCGCGCCGATCGCGCGCGCTCGCGCACGAGTGAGCGCGGTGGCTTCGGTCTGGGGCTCGCCATCAGCCAGTGGATCGCGCAGGCGCACGGCGGTCGCATCGCCGTACAGTCGCGGCTCGGACGGGGCTCCGTCTTCACGGTGACACTGCCGCTGATCTCGCCGAGCGCGCACGCCGCGGCCGATCAGGCGCGTCGCGAGCTCAGAGAGGCAAGGGAGGCGCGTGATGTGCGTGACGGTCGAGACACGGGAGGAATCACCGGTCGGGAGATGCCCGCCGTACCTCCCGCCGAGGGCGTGGAACGCGCTGGATCGCGTGACATCAGAGACTAATTCCGACTTCACGAAATCTTAATGCGCGAATGGTTCCAGCCCTCGGGACGCGGGGTAGTTTGCTTCACGCATCGGAGTGTCCCGTCCTCTCACACGTAGGTTTGCGCGGACATGTTCAACAACCTGATCGAGTCGAAGCCGAAGAAGCAGCGGTCGACGGGCGGTCTCATCTTCAGCGGTGTCATCCACGCGATCCTCGGCACCGCGGCCGTCTATGGCACGCTGCAGGCGAAGGAGCAGCTGGAGAAGCCGAAGCAGGAGAAGGTCGAGTTCGTCGAGATGAAGAAGAAGGAGGAGCCGCCTCCGCCAAAGGAAGTCCCGCCGCCGCCGAAAGACGTCGTCATGGCGCCTCCGCCGCCGAAGGGATTCCAGGTGCTCACGGCACCGGTCAAGATCCCCGACGTGATTCCCGATATCGACCTTTCCAAGAAGGTGACGGACGAGGCCGATTTCTCGGGGAAGGGCGTGGCGGGCGGCATCGCGAAGGGTGTCGTCGGTGGCACGGCCCCGGTCGGCGACCAGCCGTACTTCGAGTTCCAGGTGGAAAAGCAGGTCTCGCAGGTTCCCGGCTCGGGCAACCTGCGCTATCCCGACATGCTCCGCTCGGCGAACGTCGAGGGGGAGGTGCTCGCACAGTTCGTCGTCGACACGACGGGCCGATACGAGTCCGGCACGTTCAAGGTGCTCAAGTCCAGCCACGAGCAGTTCACCGCGGCCGTGCGCAACGCGCTGCCGAACATGCGCTTCTATCCGGCCGAGGTCGGTGGGCGCAAGGTGAAGCAGCTCGTGCAGCAGCCGTTCACGTTCTCGCTCCAAAAGAGCTAATCACCCCTCAGGAGACTCGAAGACCATGGATCTGTCGCTAGCTGGCCTCTGGGCCGCGATGGGCACCTTCGCCAAGGGCATCGTGATCGTCATGGCGCTGATGTCGATCTATTCGCTCACCATCATGGTGTCGAAGTGGTGGAGCCTGCGCATCGCGCAGAAGGAAACCCGCAAGTTCGCGCCCGAGTTCTCGCAGTTTCTCGAGGAGGACAACCTCACCGAGGCGATCAAGCTGGCCGAGAGCTACAAGAAGTCGCACGTCGCACTCGTCCTTGGCGGCGCCCTCGGTGAGGTAAAGCCCCTCATTCAGGACGGCTCGGTGACAGTCTCCGACATCAACTCGGCGGAGCGTGCGGTCGAGCGCAACATGCTCCTCGAGATCACGCAGCTGAAGCGCGGCCTCGCCGTGCTCGCCACGGTGGGCGCCACGGCGCCGTTCGTCGGACTGCTTGGCACCACGATCGGCATCATCAACGCCTTCACGGGCATGGCGACATCGGGCGGCGGTGGTCTCGCCTCGATCGGTGGCGGTATCTCCGAGGCATTGGCCACGACCGCGCTCGGACTGCTCGTCGCGATCCCCGCAGTGTGGGCGTACAACTACTTCCAGACCAAGATCGACAATCTGACGGCCGAGATGACGTACGTCTCCAAGGAGATGATCGACTATCTCATCAAGGGCGTGTCGGGCGAGTTCGGCCGGTCGCGCTTCACGCGCGAGTTCAACGCGTCGTCGGGCGCCAACGCTCCACTGTCGACCTGAGCCGTTCCTTCCTCTCATTGAGCAGGAGATCGTCAGATGGCAATGAGTAGCAGTGCGGGAGGGGGAGTCGCGTCGTCGCCGAACGTCACGCCGATGATCGACGTCATGCTCGTGCTTCTCATCATCTTCATGGTGGTGACGCCGGCTCTCCTCGCGGGCTTCAACGCGGACCCGCCGCAGGGGCAGAACCTGAAGGAGCATCCGGAAGACGCCGAGAACGATCAGGTCCTCGGCATTGACAAGGACGGCAACTACTACCTGAACAAGAAGCCGATCCAGAAGGAAGCACTCGAGGCGGAGATCAAGCGGATCTACGCGATTCGCGAGGTCGATCACACCATGTACCTCAAGGCCGACGCGGGCCTCGACTATTTGAAGGTCGTGGACGCGACGGACATGGCGGCCAAAAACGGCGTTGCTGTCGTCGCCCTGATCAGTGACCAGAAGCCTGGCACGAGCTCCACGGTCCCGGGTGACACGCACGTCTCCACTGGAGGGAAATAGCCCATGTCCATGTCCGCAGGTGGTGGTGGGGGTCTCACCAACGAGATCAACGTCACGCCAATGATCGACGTGCTGCTGGTGCTGTTGATCATCTTCATGGCGGCGATCCCGACGCTGAGAAAGTCGATCGACGTGCAGCTGCCGGATCCGCATCCGTCCGTGGCGCCGGCGAACGCGACCTCGGATCAGATCGTGCTCGAGGTGCTCGCGGGCGGCGGCTACGCAATCAACACCGAGAAGGTCACTGAGGCTCGCCTCGGACCCCGGCTCAAGGAGATCTACGACGACCGCCCGGAGAAGATCATCTTCGTGAAGGGTGATTTGAAGGCGAAGTACGGCCAGGTGGTGCACGCGATGGACGTCTCGCGCGGCTCGGGCGTCAAGGTCATCGGTGTTCCGCCAAAGGACACTCCCGACGGAGCGACCAAGTAGCGATCGCCATACGCTTCATCGCGGCCCGTTTGGAATACGGCGGACGAACCTTCCAGGGTCGTCCGCCGTATAACGTGCATCCCTTAATTTTCGGAACGCCGAATCGAAGTCGCCAATCCCCAGCCCTTCTGCATGTCCCATCTCGACGACTCGCCAACGCACGATCCGCCGGATGACCGTCCGCGATATCGCACCCCCGTCGGCATGCCGATGCGAGACGATGGCTGGCGCCAAGGGGCCGTCGTGTCAGTCATCGTCCACGCGCTGGTGATCTTCCTGCTCATCGTGCCCTTCTTCCTGCCGCGCTCGGTCATCGAGCGCGCACTCCAGGGGGCGGGGGGCGCGGGGCCGGCCGGCGGCGGCGGCGGCGGCAATCGCGGCACCGGAGGCGCAGTCACGGAGAAGATTCAATATGTGCGGGTCTCGCCGACGCCCGTTCCGACACCGACCACGCTGCCACCAATCGTTCCGCCACCGGTGCCGGTCGTGCCGAAGGTGGAGCCGCCGAAGCCCAAGCCGCTCGACACGCCTCCCCCCACGCCCAAGCCGCAGTCGGCCGTTCCCGCGCCTGAGGCAGTGGTGGCGTCAGCCGTCGCGGGCACCGGGGGTGGGAGCGGGGCGGACGGCACCGCTGGTGCTGGTCCTGGCACTGGCGGCGGTGTCGGAGCCGGAGTCGGTCCGGGACGCGGCAGTGGCACCGGCGCCGGTACCGGTGGCGGCACGCAGACGAACTATCCGCCCGTGCCAATCGAGTTCTTTCTTCCGCCGCTGCCCGCCCCATCCAGCGTTCGTGGACTGCACTTCATCGCTGAGTTCGACGTGGACTCCACCGGTCGAGTCGTTGCGTTCGATTTCACGCCCACCCGCGACGGCGACTACAACAAGCGCATCGCGGGCGTGCTGCGCTCGATGCGCTTTCGACCCGGCACCCGCCCCGACGGTTCGCCGCTGCGCATGAAGGCGCAGGTCGGCTACGAGTTCTAGCAGCCCGACGTCGTCAACGCGCATGCTCGTGACGAGCGCTGCGCAACCAGACGGTCGAGGCTCCCGCGGTCTAGCGAGACCCGAGGCCGCTCCCTACATTTTGCGAGATTCCCACAAAACGCCCGCGGCGCGCGCCGCCGGACGCCTTCTCGCTTTTTCCGTACCTGCATGAGCAGCTCGGCCGTCTCGACCGACGCAACGCCGCAGCCTGGCACCGGTTTCGTCAAAGCGATGTCCCTCACCGACGCGACGATGCTCGTCGCCGGGTCGATGATCGGATCGGGCATCTTCATCGTATCGGCCAGCATGGCGCGAGGCCTTCCCTCGCCGATGTGGCTCATGCTTGCGTGGGTGCTCTCCGGCGTGATGACGCTCCTCGGCGCGCTCGCGTACGGCGAGCTCGCCGCGATGTACCCGCGCGCCGGCGGCCAGTACGTCTTCCTGCGTGAGTCCATGGGTCCGCTCATGGGCTTCCTCTACGGCTGGACGCTCTTCGTCGTGATCCAAACCGGGACGATCGCCGCCGTAGCGGTCGCGTTCGGCCGGTTCCTCGGCGTGCTCGTCCCGTCCGTCTCGCCCGAGCGGTTCAGCTGGTTTCCGCGAGCGGACGTGTGCGTCGCGACGCTCGGCTGCGCCGATCCAGCGAACGCCATCCTGATCGGGCTCACGCCGCAGCGGCTCGTCGGGCTGATCAGCATCGTCGTGCTCACCTGGATCAACCTGCGCGGCGTGCGCGAGGGCAAGCTCGTCCAGACGACGCTGACCGTCGTGAAGACCGCGGCGCTGGCGCTGCTTATTCTGCTCGGTCTCACGCTTGGCCGGAACGCGACTGCACTCAGTGCCAACTTCGGCCCGGGCAACTTCGTCGGCACGTGGTCGCTCAGCAGCACGCTCGTCATTGCGTTCGGCGCGGCCATGGTGGGCTCGCTTTTCTCGAGCGACGCGTGGAACAGCGTGACCTTCGCCGCCGCCG
This sequence comes from bacterium, assembly GCA_039933415.1. Taxonomy (GTDB): domain Bacteria; phylum Gemmatimonadota; class Gemmatimonadetes; order Gemmatimonadales; family Gemmatimonadaceae; genus AG11. The sequence continues at coordinate 9,769 of JBDTOD010000029.1, read as the reverse complement.
AAGTCAAGAATCCTTCGCGGAACCTTCCGCTGGCGCTCGTCCTCGGCACGGGGCTCGTGTCGCTCCTCTACATCATCGCCAACGTATCGTACCTCAGCGTCTTGCCGTTCGACGGCGCAGCCGAGGGTGCGACAGCCGTGGCGCGCGGTATCGGGCACGCGACGCAGGATCGCGTCGCGACGGCGGTGAGCGAGACGATCTTCGGGCCGAGCGGCGCTGTGCTCATGGCGGGCGCGATCCTCATCTCGACCTTCGGCTGCAACAACGGTTTGATCCTGTCCGGCGCGCGCGTGTTGTACGCGATGGGCCGAGATGGCCTCTTCTTCAAGCGGGCCGGGACGTTGAACAAGAACCACGTTCCCGCCTTCGCATTGGTGGTCCAGTCCATCTGGACGGCGATCCTCTGCCTGACCGGGACGTATGGGCAGTTGCTCAACTACGTGATCTTCGCCGCGCTGCTGTTCTACGCCTTCACAACGATCGGGCTCTTCATGCTGCGCAGCCAGCAGCCCGACGTGCCGCGCCCGTATCGGGCGGTCGGCTATCCCTTCCTCCCTGCACTGTACATCGTGTTGTGTTGCGGAGTGATGGCGCTGCTGCTGCTGTCTCCCACGACACGTACCGAGTCGATCTCGGGACTCGTGCTCGTGTTGATCGGCATCCCTGTGTACTACCTGTGGCGCCGCATCGAGCGCCCGGCAGGCGCCCACGTCTGACGGCGTAGGCGCCACCCCCGCACTGAACCCACCTTCCACGCAACATGACGCAGACGCAGTCCTCTCTGTTGACGCTTGTTATCGCCGCCAGCGCGATCGCTCTCCTCTTCGCCGTCTTCCTCGCTCGCTGGGTGCTCTCTCGTTCGCGCGGTACACCGGAGATGCAGAAGATCTCCAACGCGATCCAGGAGGGCGCCGAGGCGTACCTCGCTCGGCAGTACAAGACGATCGCGATGCTGTCCGTGGTGGTGGCTGCGCTGCTGGGCATCGGATACGGGTTCTTTCGCCCGACGACCGTGCACGATCCGGTGCAGGATCCGAAGACCTTCGCGCTCTACGTCACCGCCTCGTTCCTTCTGGGCGCGTTGAGCTCCGGCGTCGCGGGCTACGTCGGCATGTGGGTGTCCATCCGCACGAACATTCGCGTCGCGGCCGCCGCGATGACGTCGTTGAACGACGCGCTGCAGACGGCCCTCCGGGGCGGTGCGGTGTCCGGGCTGTTCACCGTCGCCATGAGTCTCCTCGGCGTTGGCGGGTTGTTCGCCACGCTGTCGACGCTCGCACCAGACGGCATGAGCGCCGGTGACTGGGCGCAGCACATCCCCTTCCTGATCGTCGGCTACGGATTCGGTGCCTCGTTCGTTGCGCTGTTCGCGCAGCTCGGCGGCGGCATCTACACCAAGGCGGCGGACGTTGGCGCAGATCTCGTCGGCAAGGTCGAGGCGGGAATTCCCGAGGACGATCCGCGCAACCCCGCCGTGATCGCCGATCTCGTCGGCGACAACGTCGGCGACTGCGCCGGCCGCGGCGCTGATCTGTTCGAGTCGACCGCGGCCGAGAACATCGGCGCGATGATCCTCGGCGTGCTGCTCTACAAGTCGTTCGGCATCAACGGGATTCTCTTCCCGCTCGTCATCATGGCGCTCGGCCTGATCTGTTCGATCGTCGGCGTGATGGTCGTGAGGACGAAGGAAGACGCCGATCCGATGAAGGCGCTGAACTTCGGCTACTACGTCACGTCGGCGCTCGTCACGATCGCGTTCTTCTTCGCTTCGAAGACGCTGCTCAACCCCGCCGGCACGCCCGACGCGTGGTGGCACTTCTTCCTCTGTGGCTTGATCGGCATCGTCACGTCGATCGCGTTCGTCTTCATCACGCAGTACTACACCGAGTATCGCTATCGCCCGGTGCTGAGCATCGCCGAGGCCAGCCAGACGGGTCCGGCGACGAACATCATCGCTGGCATCGCCGTCGGCATGGAATCGACGGTGCTGCCGGTCATCGCCATCGGCATCGCCATCATCGCCAGCTACTCGCTCGGACGGGCGAGCGGGCTGGTGAACGAAGCGGGCGAGGCGATCGGCGGCCTGTTCGGCACCGCCGTCGCCACGATGGGCATGCTCGGAACGTGCGGCTACATCCTCGCGATGGACGTGTTCGGCCCGATCACCGACAACGCGGGCGGCATCGTCGAGATGTCGCGTCAACCCGAGTCCGTCCGCGACAAGACCGACCGGCTCGACTCGGTGGGCAACACGACGAAGGCGCTCACCAAGGGGTACGCGATCGGATCCGCTGCGCTGGCCGCCTTTCTGTTGTTCTCGGCGTACCTCGACGAGGTGCGCAATTACACAGGACAGACGTTGCATGTCGACCTGTCCAAGCCCGTCGTGTTCGTCGCCGGTTTGCTCGGCGCCATGCTCGTGTTCTGGTTCTCGTCGCTCGCGATGACCGCGGTGCGAAAGGCCGCGTCTTCGGTCATCACCGAAGTCCGCCGGCAGTTCAAGGAGCGTCCCGGCATCATGCTGGGGACGGAAGATCCGGACTACGCCGCCTGCGTCGACATCGTGACGGTCGGCGCGTTGAAGGCGATGGTGCTTCCCGGCGCGCTGGTCGTGCTCTTCCCGATCATCGTCGGTCTGGTGTTCAAGCACTTCGGTGGGCCGGGTGAATTCATGGGGGCCGAGTCGGTCGCGGCGCTGCTGATGGTCGGGACGATCACGGGCATCTTGATGGCCGGCTTCCTGAACAACGGCGGCGGCGCGTGGGACAACGCCAAGAAGTACATCGAGACCGGCGCGTACGGGGGCAAGCGCTCCGAGGCGCACAAGGCGGCGGTCGTCGGCGATACGGTGGGCGATCCGTTCAAGGACACCGCGGGTCCCTCGCTCCACGTGCTCGTGAAGCTGCTCAGCACCATCACGCTCGTGCTCGCCCCGCTGTTCCTCTGATCCGCCTACCGCGCGAGGATCGCCGATGAACTCGCTCTTCGCTCGAAAGCCGATCGCCGAGCTGGTGAAGGAGGGCGATCATCCGAACTCGCTCAAGCGAGAGCTCGGCGCCGGAGATCTGATCATGCTCGCCATCGGCGCCGTCATCGGCGCCGGTATCTTTGGGGCGATCGGCACCGCGGCGGCGGGTCAGACCGATGCGGCGGGCAACGTCGTGCGAAGCGGCGCCGGTCCGGCCCTCGTGCTCTCGTTCCTGCTGCTTGGCGGGGTCTGTGCGCTCGCCGCGCTCTGCTACGCCGAGCTCGCGTCCATGATCCCGCAGGCCGGCAGCGCGTATGCGTACACCTATGCCACGCTCGGCGAGATCGTCGCGTGGATCATCGGATGGGACCTGATCCTCGAGTACGCCGTCGGGAACGTGGCCGTCGCCATCTCGTGGGGTGACTACTTCAAGACCCTCACGGGCGGACTGCTCCATCTCCCCGTTTGGCTCACGACCGGTTATCGAACGGCGCTGCTCAGCTCCGATCCGGGCGTTCACGGTCTGCTCGCGAGCGCGCCTCGTGTCGCGGGCATCCCCATCCTCGTGAACCTGCCGGCGTTCGCCATCGTCGCGTTCATCACGTGGCTGCTGCTGCGCGGCGTGCGCGAGAGCGCGCGCGCCAACAACATCATGGTCGTCGTGAAGCTGCTCGCGCTCACCCTGTTCATCGGGGCGGGACTCACGCGCATCACGCCGGCCAACTACACCCCCTTCGCGCCGAACGGATTCGCCGGCATCCATCACGGCGCGGCAATCGTTTTCTTCGCGTACATCGGCTTCGATGCGATCTCGACGGCGGCCGAAGAGACGAAGAATCCGCAGCGTAACCTGCCGATCGGCATCCTCGGCGGCCTGGGCATCTGCACGGTCATCTACATCATCGTCGGCGCGGTGCTCACCGGCATGGTGAACTACAAGGAGCTCGACCCGAGCCTGCACGCCGACCCGCTCGCCTTCGCGCTGCAGCGCACCGGGATGCAGAGCGCCGGCTGGCTCGTCGCGCTCGGCGCCGTCTTCTCCATGACCGCGGTGCTGCTGGTGTTCCAGTATGGTCAGCCGCGCATCTTCTACGCGATGGGCCGCGACGGACTCCTGCCGAAGTGGTCCGCGAAGTTGAGCACCAAGGCGCGGGTGCCGTACGTCACGACGGTGATCACCGGCGTGTTCGTCGCGCTCTGGTCACTCATCGGCGATGCGGGCGAGACCTACGACCTGACCAACATCGGGACCCTCTTCGCCTTCGCGCTCGTGTGCATCGGCGTGCTCGTGCTGCGATACACCCAGCCCGACCGGCCGCGCCCGTTCCGTGTGCCGTTCGTCTGGCCTGTCTGTGTCGGCGGTGCCGCCGCGTGCCTGTTCGTGATGAAGGGACTGCCACGCCAGGCGTGGGAGCGATTCGGATGGTGGCTGTTGATCGGATTGGCGCTGTACTTCGCCTACGGGTATCGCAACTCGACACTGCGCCGCGACAACGAAGCGGCCAAGCGGTGACGTGGTGACGCAATCGGCAGGTGCGACGGTGACTCCTCCCGCCACACCGAAGGTCGGGCTGGGCCGGATCTCGCAGACGCAGTGGATCGTCATCGCGATGATCGGCGGCATCCTCGTCGGATACCTCTTCCCTGATCACGCGGCGGGAGAGACAGGCTTCCAGGCGTCCGACCTGCAGGTGCTGTCGACGATCTTCCTGCGGATGATCAAGTCGTTGATCGTCCCGCTACTCTTCTCCACGCTCGTCGTGGGCATCGCCGGTCACGGCGACGACATGAAGCGCGTCGGACGTCTCGCGTTTCGATCGATCGTGTACTTCGAGATCGTCACGACGCTGGCGCTCGTCGTCGGACTGACGGCGGTGAACCTCGTCAAGCCAGGCGTCGGCGTGAACCTCGCCGCCGCGTCGGCGAAGACCGGCACCGAGCTGGCGACGAAGCACACCTCGTTGCTCGGGGTCATCGAGCACACGGTGCCGCAGAGCTTCTTCGAGGCGGCGACGAACAACGAGGTCCTCCAGATCGTCTTCTTCGCGATCCTCTTCGCCGTCGCGCTCTCGCAGGTGCAGGGAGCGGCGAAGACATTCATGCTCTCCGCGTGCGAGAGCCTGAGCGAGGTGATGTTCAAGTTCGTCGGCATCGTGATGACGTTCGCACCGTTCGGCATCGGTGGGGCCATCGCCGTCACGGTGGGCAAGAGCGGCCTCGGCGTCCTGCGGAATCTCGGCGTGCTCGTGCTCACGCTGTATGGCGCGTTGATCGTATTCGTGCTCGTGGTCCTCATCCCGATCGCGATCATCTTCAAGGTGCCGCTGCGCCGGTTCTGGCAGGCAGTCAGGGAGCCGTGGCTCGTCGCGTTCACCACGGCGTCGTCGGAGGCGGCGCTCCCCCTCGCGCTCCAGCGGATGGAGCGGCTCGGCGTGCCTCGGCGCATCGTGTCGTTCGTGCTGCCCACGGGCTACTCGTTCAACCTCGATGGAAGCACGCTGTATCTCGCGCTCGCCTCGGTGTTCGTCGCGCAGGCGGCCGGCATCGACATGCCGCTCAGCGGCCAGGTACTGATGATGCTGACGCTGATGATCACGAGCAAAGGCGTGGCCGCGGTGCCGCGGGCATCGCTCGTCATCCTCTCCGGAGCGCTCGCGCAGTTCGGGCTGCCGCTGCAGGGCGTGGCCGTGATCCTCGGCGTCGATGCGCTGATGGACATGGCGCGAACGTCGATCAACCTGGTGGGCAACTGTCTCGCCACGGTCGTGATGGCACGATGGGAGGGGGCGTTCGAGCTGTCGTCCGAAGACACGCCGGTCGCCGACGCGCTCGAAGGGCAGCCCCTGCGCGTGCCCGCCGTGCTGACGCCGAGGGACGAAGCGTAGCACACCACAGCGACGAAACACGAGCGTCGCGCTGGCGTAAGAGAGAGCATGAGCGCACTGACGGGAGAGGAACTCGAGCTGCAGGCAGCGCTCGCGGGTGAATACTCGCTGGAGCGCGAGCTCGGCCGCGGCGGCATGGGCATCGTCTACCTCGCGCGCGACGTGCAGCTCGACCGCCACGTCGCCATCAAGGTGCTGCCGTCGCTCCTGGCCATGCGCGCCGATTCGCGCGAGCGCTTTCTTCGCGAAGCGCGCACCGCGGCGGGGCTCTCGCATCCCAACATCGTCCCCATCCACCGCGTCGGCGAGGCGGGCGGATTCGTCTTCTTCGTCATGAGCTACGTGCCGGGCGAAACGCTCGGAGAGCGACTCCGGAGCAGGGGACCGCTGCCGCCGGGGGAGGCGATGCGCGTGCTGCGCGAGGTGGCGTGGGCACTCGCGTATGCGCACGGACGCGGCATCGTCCATCGCGACGTGAAGCCCGACAACATCCTGCTCGAGGATGGGACGGGTCGCGCGCTCGTGACCGACTTCGGGATCGCGCAGGGCGGTGCGTCCACCGTCGTCACCGATCCCGGCAGGATCATGGGCACCGCGCACTTCATGAGCCCGGAGCAGGCGGCGAGCGCCGCGGTGGATGCGCGCAGTGATCTCTATTCGCTCGGCGTCGTGGGATTCCTCGCGGTGAGTGGACGCCTGCCGTTCCAGGCGCGCGGATTGCCGGCGCTCATGACGCGCCAGATCAGTGCGCCGGCTCCGTCGGTCTCGCTCGGCGCGCCAGGACTGCCACCGTCGCTCGTGACGGCGATCGACCGATGTCTCGAGCGCGTGCCCGACGCGCGCTTCGCCTCGGGAGAGGCGTTGGCCGAGGCGCTGGCACCCGAGCGCGACGCACGCATGGTTCTTTCGGCGCCGCTGCGCGGCTGGCTCGGTGCTGCCAATCCTGCGAGTGTCGTCTATCTGGCGTGGACGGGAGTGTGGACGCTCTCAGTCACGGCGAACGTCATCGTGAGTCTCAAGCTGCACTCGATGCCGCACCGCTCGACGCTGCTTCAGCTCGCGCTCGCGGTGGCGCCGCTCCTGCCGACGATCGGGTTTCACGTCAACCAGGCAAGACGCTTGTTCAGGGCTGGTTTCTCCCTGCGCGATCTCCGCTCGGCGATCGAGATCAGTGAACGCGAGCAGCGTGAAGGCCTCCGTGTGATCGACGGCGTGGCCAGCCGCCCAAATAAGTTGCTGGCCGTCGCGACCTATGTCTCCGCCACCACCGCGGTCGCCAGTCTATTTCTGGCGCATCCCAGCCAGTCATGGGGACCTTCCCAGGTCGCCATACTCATTATGCCGTGGGTCGCCACTCTGGTGCTGACCGCGACGGCGAACGTGAGTGGAACGCCGCTCCTGCCGCCGCGCCTTCGCGGTCTCGTGCTCACGAGCTTGCGCGACCGGCTGTGGAAGAGTCGGATCGGCGAATGGTTGGCGAAACGGATGAAGGCGCCGACGGTTTCGCGTCCGGTTGGTGAGGGAATCTTCCGCCCGACGGAGGTGCTGCTCGGCGATGCCGCGGCCGACCTGTTCGCGGCGCTGCCGGAGCCGTATCGGGCGCGGCTTGGCGACTTGCCGGGCACCGTCACCGCTCTCGAAGCTGGTGCCACCGCCGCCCGCGCCGATATCGAGTTGCTCGCCCGCGTCGCGCGCGGCGACCTCGATCCCGCGATCGAAGAGCGCCGAGAGACGGCGCGCATGCAGCTGGCAAGCGCCGTCGCGGCGCTCGAGGGGATTCGGCTGGACCTGCTCCGCCTCCACGCGGGCGGCAGCGACCTCGCGCCGCTGACGACCCTGCTCGATGCCGCGAGGCAGATCGCGGCGGACATCGATCAGCTGGCCGAGGCGGAAGGCGTCGTCGAGCGATATCTCGAGGCGAGGGAAGTCACGCCGGTGTAGCGCGGACTCTGACCCCGTTACCCCACGCCCCCCATCTCCCCCACGTACCGCAACGCACTGCGTACCGCCCCGCGCGCCGCGTTCACCTCTCCGGTCCGCAGCTGCGCGCCAGGCACGGCACTCTTGAGCCGATGCTCCAGGCGTTTTCGCAGTGTCGTCCCCTTCGTGAGCATCCCGCCCGTGAACGCCAGCGGAGTCGTCGCCCGCTCGTCGCCGAACAGTTGGCGCGACAGCGTGCGCACATGGATCACGAGCTCTTCGACCGCGAGGCTGATGATCGCGTTCGCGCGCAGATCGCCCGCGTCGGCCACGCTCGAGACCACGGGAGCCAGCGACGCGAGCTGCGCCGGCGTCGCCTGCGCCGCCCACGGGATGAGATCCTGCGGGTCGTTCACCTGTGCGGCGGTCAGCACTGCGCCGATCAACGCGGTCTCGGGCTCGCGTCCATCCACCGACGCGGTGACGACGCTGAGCGCGCGGCGCCCGACCCACTGCCCGCTGCCCTCGTCGCCACACACCGGTCCCCAGCCGCCGCATCGGGCCACCTGACCCGACGGGCCTCGCCCATACGCCACCGATCCGGTGCCGCTCACGAGCAATACACCCGGCCCTTCGCCGAACGCGTCGTCGAGCGCCACCGAGATGTCGGTGTGGATCACGATGTCCTCGGCCAGCTCACGACTCGTGAGTGCCTGCCAGAGTGCCTGTCGCTCGGGCTCACGCCCCACGCCCGCGACGCCGACGCAGAGCACCTTCGGCAACACGTGCGTCATCTCGCACGACGCCAGCGCGTCAGCCAGCGCCGCGGCGATCACCTCGGCGGACTTCTCGGCCTGGCCGGGCCGCACGGCGCTGCCTGGCGCGACCACTTCGGCCAGTTGGGTGCCCGTGTCGTCCGCGACGACGACGCGCGTCTTCGACCCACCCCCGTCCATGCCGACGACGATGAAGGTCATGTGCGCACCGGCGCGGTGGCCGGCATGGGATGAGTCAGCGACGAAAGAATGCCCACGATCAACGTGATGGAGGTGCCGATGAGAACGTACCAGGGCCACGCGATGGCCGCGAACGGGCGCAGCGTGGACGCGAGCGAAGGGTAGGCCGCGGAGATTGGCTTGGCGAAGACGATGAAGGCCATCGCCGCGATCGCGATCGACATGCCGATGATTGCGTCGCGCTGAATGGCGCGACGCCAGAATATACCGAGGAAGAAGCCGCCGAGTAGTCCGCCCGACGTGAACGACGCGATGCCGAGCGCGACGACCACCACCGGGGTCTTCGTGTCCTGCGGGAAGAGCAGCGCGCCCAGCGTCAGCACCACGCCCCAGCCGAGCGCGAACAGGCGGCCCATCTTCAGCGTCTGCGCGTCGGACGGATCGCGCCTGGTCAGCGGAAGGTAGATGTCATGCGTCGTCGCACCCGCGAGTGAGTTGATCGCGCCGGAGTGGGTGCTCATCGTTGCCGCGACGATCGCCGCCACGATCAACCCGACCAGTCCAGGCGGCATATGGTCGAGGATGAACGTCGGGAAGATCGTGTCCGTCGCCGGGAACACTTGCGCCTGGTAGAACGCCCAGAGCCCGAGGCCGATCGTGAGGAAGAGGAAGAACTGGACGAACACCACGAAGCCCGATCCGATGATCGCTCGTTGTGCGTCCTTGAGCGACCGCGACGACATGAGCCGTTGCACGATGAGCTGATCGGTCCCGTGCGAGGCCATGGCGAGGAACGCCCCGCCGATCAGTCCCGCCCACACCGTATGCGGGTTGGACATCGTCAAGGTGAAGTCGATTGCTTTCGTCTTGCCTGCCGCGCCCGCGCTCGACCAGATCGCGCCCCATCCACCGGGCACGAGGTGCCCGAGGATGACGATGGCCGCGATCGCGCCGCTGATGTAGACCCCCGCCTGCACGAGCTCCGTCCACACGACGGCCTTCATCCCACCCCTGTACGTGTACAGCACCGTGAGCATGCC
>JBDTOD010000028.1:0-38826 GCA_039933415.1 bacterium | reverse complement strand
CGGTTGATCGGTGGTGCGGTTGATCGGTGGTGCGGTTGATCGGTGGTGCGCTCGTCTCGATCAACCGTCGTCTCGATCAACCGTCGTCTCGCACCTTTACGGCGCGCTGAGCGTCCCCGAGATGGGCTTCCCCGTCGGCCGTTCGTCGCGCTTGTAGAGGTACGCGGCCCCGACGAGTCTCGCACCGGCCGCGTCGCATACGGCGAAGTTGCCGCCAGCGTACGCGTTCGCACCGGCGAACTCCCCCTTCTTGTTCACCGCGTAGTAGGAGAGGTCGAAGTATGGACGACCGCGATCGTTGAGCAGACGCGGCTCCGTCATGGCGATGACGCGCTCCATCACCTTCATGAGCGCGGCCTCGGGCGACATCCCCTGCCGCATGAACTCCACGGCGAGGAAGGCGCCGCACACCTTGATGTTCGCCTCGCCGCGGCCCGTCGATCCCGCCGCGCCGACCTCGTTGTCGCAGTACTGCCCCGCGCCGATGATCGGGCTGTCGCCAATGCGGCCGGGGATCTTCCACGAGAGTCCACTCGTCGTCGTCACCGACGCGATGTCACCGGACGCCGTGACGGCGTTCATGTTGCACGTGCCGTAGGTGTGCGGCACGCCGCGCTCGTCGAAGAAGATGTGTGAGTCGATGCCGCGATCGTCGCGGCGAAAGGCGGGCAGCGTGCTCGACTTGCGCGGCGGCTCGGTCGGCCGAGCGATCTGCACGTCGCCCTTGTGATCGAGCCAGTTGTCGTCGGCGTTGAGGTTCGCCTTCCAGCGCAGATAATACTGCCGGCTCTTCTCGGTGATCAGGTTCTGCGGCGTGAACCCCATCTCGATGGCGAAGCGCCGAGCGCCGGCACCGACGAGCATGACGTGATCGGTGTAGTCCATCACCGCCTTCGCCACGAGCGACGGGGTCGCGATGTCCTCGAGCGACGCGACGGAGCCAGCGCGCTTGGACGGACCGTGCATGACGCTCGCATCGAGCTGCACCACGCCGTCGGCATTGGGCAGACCGCCGATTCCCACGGACATGTCGTCGGGATCGAGCTCCTGGATGTTCACGCCGGCGATCACGGCGTCGAGCGGATCGGCGCCCTTGCCGAGCATGTCGTAGGCGACCTTCACACCGCGAATCCCGTTCGCGGCAGCGATGACGACGGGGCGGCCGGCGACGCTCCCCGACGCGCGCGAGGTCCGCGTCGTGCCGACTGCAGATGCGGCGTCGAGACCCCGTGGGAGTACGAGACCAGCGGCGGCGGCAGCGCTCGCGGTGAGGAAATCACGTCGAGTAGCGGACAATCGCATCACCTCGAATGTGTATGATGTCGGGCGTGAGCGGACGGGGCGTCTAGGTCTGGAAGGCGCGAAGATGCTGATGCGTGTCGCATCGGTGCCGGAAGCGCGACACATGGCTACCGGTGAACTGCCAGATGTGAATCTGGTCCTCCTCGATCACGACCGTGCCGGTGGCAGGCACAGCGAACTCGATATCGATGATCGCGATGACGACGTCCACTCCCTCGAGGAGCTCCTTCACGTCGAAGCGAAGGAGATCCGTCGCACCGCCGAACGCCGCGAAGAACGCCGGCACCGCGCCGCGACCATGTCTCGGCTGCAGCCAGGGGACGTCGGTGTCATCAGCGCCGTATTCCCACTCCACGTCGGGCGTGAGCTGGGCGAGGACCGTGGGAACGTCGCCGCGAGCAAATGCGCCATAGATCGTGCGGACTACATCGACCCGTGAAATAACGTTCTCCAAAAGAATTGGGGCTGACCTGACCGCTGCGCGGTGTCCCTGGAATATGGCTCCGGCCGTCGGCTCTGCTATCCCCAAACCGTCGCGACAACTGCGGCGGGACGCGACGCGCCGAGAATCCATTCGAGTCCAGCGTCGCCGTACTGCTATCGTCGCGCGACAGACACCACGTACCACGTCGTCACGGGCGCGCCGATCGGCAGCACCCAGCCCGACGTCCGCTTCGCCGCCGAGATCGGCTCGCCGATCGGCTTGCCCGCGCCGTCGAGCGCGACGGCGGTCACCGCGGTCACTCTCCCGGTCAGTGCACGCAGCGTGATCGTGCCCTTGACCGGCTCGATGAGCGACGGCGGCCCGCCCTGATCGAGTGTCCGCATGCGATCGGGGCTCAACTTCAAACCCGTGTTCGTCACACGCGAACCAGTCGTGAGCAGCAGCTTCGCACTCGACGCGATCGGCTTCGCATCCATCGACGAGAGCACGATGCTCGCGAAGTCATTGCTCACGTCGGCGGAGAGGTTCTTCACCGCTTTGCCATTCGCCTTCACGAAGCCGATCAGCGCCTGGGTGCGATCGGTCTCCTCGGTCACGAGCCCCTTCCCCGCGAGCGCCGTGGACCACGCGAGCTCTCGCGTGTCAGAGACGATCGACGTCGTGTCCATCGGGGCGAGCGACGCGGTCGGTTGGCCATCGAGTGATGCGATCCGCGTCCCGTGCACGAGCGGCAGCGCCAGCGGGAAGCCAGGCGTGAAGTACGGCTGCTCCGCGCGTCCCAGCCGCCGGCTCTCGAACGCCTGTTCGCGCGAGTAGCTGCGACTCACCGTTTGTCGTGCCGCGCGGACGTCGCCGCGCAGGAAGGTGAGCGCACCGGTCGCCATCTGCGTCATGCGCACAGGATCGAGCGAGATGTCGAACGGATCGCCGACATAGGACTTCCACGCGGAGTCGCGCTTCGGTTCGAACGTGTAGACGATTACCGCGTCCCAGTCCTGGAGCGCCGCGTACGCCGCGAGGATCGGGATCCCCTCGCTCGCCCACTCGTTGGGGAACGGGTGATTGAACTCGCTGACCGTGTACGGCTTTCCAGCGACGGCGGTGCGCGAGAGCTGTACGACCGTCGAGTGCAGTGGATCGTTCACCATCGCCGTGTTCACGGGCGGTGGCGAGCCGGGATGCTGCCAGTACACGTGTCCGTCGACGATGTCGAGCTTGGAGAGCGACATCAGCATGGGATAGCTCGAGCTCGAGTGGCCGTGGTCGGCCGTCCCCGTGATTGGCACGCGCACGCCGAGACTGTCGCGGAGATAGCTCGCCATCCCCTGATAAAACGACGACTCCACGTCGACGACGAACCGCATCTCGGCGTCGAATCGCTCCTTGGGCGCGGCACCCACCTCGTTCCCCTTGAGCCGAGGAATCGGCGCGCCAGCCGCGGTGCCGGTGAGCTCGCGAAGTTGCTGCACCTCCGCCGGCGAGAGCGTCTGTTCGAGCCAGCGGTTGTACTGCGCGGTCAGCTCGGCGTCGTAATACGGCGTACCGCTGAAGCCGACCCAGAGCCCGTTTTCGTTGAGGATCTCGACGATCGCCACCGCCGGCTCGTCGCGATACGCCTTGCCGGTGTACGGATTGACGTGCGTGAGGATCTTTTTCGCGTACTCCTTCTGGAGCGCGATGAGCCGCGGATCGTAGAGCACCATCCCTTTGCCCCAGCGGATCTTGTCGAAGTCGGGGACGCTGTCGCCGGCGCGGTACGATCGGCCGACGTTCAGATTCAGATCGACGTAGATGCCACGCTTCTTCAGCTCGGCCACGAGAAAGTCGAGGCGGTCGAGCTGCGGCGCGTCGAAGTGTCGGCTGTCTGCGCCGGCGGCGATGATGCCACGCGGCGCGTCGAGATCGAGAAAGTGCAGCCGCACGCAGTTCACGCCGAAGCGCGCGAGCGTGCTCACCCACATCGGAATGTCTTCCTTGGGCGGGAGCAGGACGGAGCCTCGGCTCCAGTCTGTGAGGTGTACGCCCCATAACCGAAGGCGAGAGCCGTCCGGTTTGACGAGATGTCCGCCGCGCGCGCGCACGAAGCCGTGCTTGCCCGCTGGCGCCTCGAGCAGGAACGAGACGTCCGCCGGCGACGCGGCAGCTGCACGGTGGTTCATCACGAACGGCGCGAGCAGCGAGTCGTTCCATTGAGCGCGCGCGACTGACGGCAGCGCGGCCAGGAGCATCAGGGCGGCGAGCGGGCGACGTGGTCTCATCTTGCGAATCAGAAGAGTCGAGTGGTCGGCGGCCCGCCGCGCCACTGCTGGAACGCCACCTCCCCGCTCCAGATCTTCTGAAGGGTGGTGAAGCTCTCCTCCATGTCGGCCTCGGTCGCCTGCGACTTGTGACACGCGAGTGCGCGCCGCGCCGCCGCGAGATCCTGCGCATCGTACGCGACGTGCGCGCTGAGCAGCGCGGCTGCGGTGGGATAGATCTTGGCCCCGAACCAGCGCGGCGCCGCGGCGATGCGCTCCGCGAGGAAGCCCGGGTAGTAGAGCTTCGCCGACGCCGGCGCGGCGCCGGACTGGAACACCTGGGTCACGACGTCGCCCACGAGCCGATGATCCTGATGCCCATACCCGCCCTCCGGGCCCCAGGTGATCACGGCATCGGCGTGCAGCTCGCGCAGCGTCGTCTCGAGACGCTTCTCCAGCCGATCGAGCGGCTCGCCAGGCCACGGACTGAGCACGGCGAGCCCCGCGTCCTCGAAGCCGAGCAGGATCGGCGGCTGGACGCCGAGCTGCTGTGCGGAGCAGCGCGCCTCGCCGGCGCGCACGGTGGCCAGGCTGTCGCCGCCCGGAATCCTGGCGTGCGCCGACACGCCCTTTCGACCGTCGGTCGCGATGACGACATACACCCGGGCGCCGTCGCGGGCGTAGCGCGCCAGTGCCGGCGAGACGATGCTTTCGTCATCCGGATGGGCAAATACGGCGACGAGGGTGCGCGGGCCGTCCGGTGTCGACGCGGCGCTCGAGGCCGCACCGGTGCCCGACGCGCAGCCTATGGCAAACAAGAGTGCGGCGGCGGCAATGGTCGGATGGCACGCGGTTCGCGCGGTTGGCGAGATGAAGCTATCGTGGCCCATGCGGCGCCCTCGGGAGAGATTTTGGTGGGACTTCGCCGCGCACGACGAGTCGCGATGAATAGAGAGCTGGCTGGCGGACCACGCAAGGACTCGGATACTGAACATGAACGTTCTGGTTGAAGCCGCGGTCGAGTCACTCGACGACGCGCTCGCCGCGATCGACGGCGGCGCCGATCGGCTGGAGTTGTGCGCGAACCTGGCCGTCGGTGGCACGACTCCGCATCGCGACGTCATCTCCGCCGTGCTGGCCAGCGCGAACATTCCCGTGCTCGCGATGATCCGGCCGCGCGGCGGCTCGTTCGTCTATAGCTCGAAGGAGCTGGATCGCATGCGCCACGACATCGAGCTGGCGATTCGGCTCGGCGTTTCCGGCGTCGTCTTCGGCGTGCTCGATGCGGAGCATCGCGTCGAAGTCGAGCAGACACGCTCGCTGGCCGAGGTCGCCGGCCCCGCACAGGTCACCTTCCACCGCGCGATCGATCGCACGCCCGATCTCCTCGCCGCCGCCGATGCGCTCGCCTCGCTCGGTGTGGCGCGTGTGCTCACGTCGGGGGGCGCGGCGACAGCGAGCGAAGGGTTCGCCACACTCACGAAGTTGGTGTCGCACGTTGGCGAGAAGCTCGTGGTAGTCGCTGGCGGCGGCGTGCGTGCCACCAATGTACAGGAGCTCGTCGAAGCGACCGGGGTGCGCGAAGTCCATGCGCGGTGCGAGCTGAATGCGGCGCGCATCGGCGCGATCAAGGACGTGCTAATCCGGATGTGACGGTCCGCTCTGCTTCGCTTTTCGCTTGACGTTGGTGAATCCCTCGGCCCGCGCCAGCTCTGAAACGAGCAGCGCCCGCGGAACAACCGCGGGCGCTGTCGAACACGAGGATCGGGGTCACGCTGCTCAGTCGTTACGCAGGGCGTTCATCGGATTCACCAGCGCGGCACGTCTCGCGGGCACGTACCCCGCCGTCAACGAGACGGCGGCGAGCAGCACCACCGCCATGAGCACGGCCACCGGGTCGTACGCCTGGAGCTCGAAGAGCAGCGACCGCGCCGCGCGCCCGAGTCCGATCGCCGCGGCGATGCCGATCGTCCCCCCGATCAGGAGCATCACGCCGACCTGTCGCAGCACCATTCGTCCGACTCGCCGCGCGTCCGCGCCGAGGGCCATCCGGACGCCGATCTCGCGCGTCCGTTGCGTGACGGAGTAGGAGAGCACGCCATACAGCCCGACACCCGCGAGAAGCGTCGCGAGCAGGGCGAACGAGCTCGCGAGGATGGAGAGCATGCGATCGAGGAAGACGTTCTCCCTCAACTGCTGATTCATCGTCTTGAGGTCTTCGACCGGCACGGTCGGGTCGATGCGCTTCATCGTCTCGCGAAACGTTGCGAGGAGCTGCACGGGCGGCAGCGATGAGCGTGCGTAGAAGTTCAGGGACCGCGGGTTCGGATCCTGACGCCACGCGCGATAGTACAACGGTGGGACCGAGTCCTTCACGGCGCTGTATTTCACGTTCGGCACGACGCCGATGATCTGGAAGTTCAACGAATCGTTGTCGCCGTCACCCATGAACTTGCCCACCGCGTCTCGGCCAAGGTTGAACTTGCGCACGAACTCCTCGTTGACGACCGCCACGCGCTGCGCGCCCAGCCGGTCGGACGTGGTGAACTCGCGGCCGGCGATCATCCGCGCACCGAAGGTCTTGAAGTAGTCCGGACCGATCTGGTTGAACCGTGCGCTGCAGTCCACGTCCGGGCCACAGGTGTAGCCCTGCACGTGGACGTTGTTGCCCCAGTTGCTGCTGCCGAGCAGGGGCACCATGTCGGCGGACACGCCGGTCACTCCGGGCAGTGCCGCGAGCTCCCGCTCCACGCGATCGAAGAGGATCGCCGTACGCGTGGAGTCGTAGCCGGCGCGCCGCGGTGAGATCGAGAACATCGCCACCTGATCGACCTTCACGCCGAGCTCCACTCGGCTCACGTTCATCAGGCTCTTGAGAAAGAGCGCCGACATGATGAGCAGTCCCATCGACAGCGCGATCTGCGCCGTGACGAGCCCGTTCCGGAAGCGCGCCGCCGAGCGACCACCGGCGATCTGTCCGGCTCCGGCCCGAATCGAGCTGATGAGATCGTCGCGCGTGCTGTGCAGCGCGGGGAAGAGCCCGAACAACACTCCCGTCGCGATGCTCAGCGTGGCCGAAAAGACGATGACGGGCATGCTGATCCTGAACTCCATCCAATCCATCGCGTCGGGCGGAAGCATCGAGCCGATAGCGCTGAGCGTCCACTGTGCCACGAGCAGCGACGCGAGCCCTCCGGCGACCGCGAGCATCACGCTCTCGGTGAGGAGCTGCGCGACGAGCGCTCGCCGCGTGCCGCCCAGCGCGAGGCGCACCCCCATCTCCGTCGCTCGGCCGGCGCCGCGCGCGAGCAGGAGATTCGCGATGTTGGCGCAGGCGATCAACAGCACCACGCCCGTCACGGAGATGAGGAGCATGAGCGGCGTCCTGGCCTGGCGAAGCATCGAGCTCTGGCCGCGGGCGCCCGGATCGAGGACGACGGCCTTCTTCCGGAAGCTCTGCATCGTCTTGTCGCTCATCTCCTTCTGGAGCGGCGCCTCGACGTCGTTGATGATCGGGCCATAGACGCGGTTCAATCCGCGAGTCGCGTCTTCGAGCGTGACACCCGGCTTGAGGCGGCCGAACACGTAGACCCAGTACTGGCGCCGGTCCTCCCATTGGGTGAACCGCTCTATCTCGCCTCGCATCGTGATCGGTACGTACAGCATCGGCCTCGAACCGAGGGTCGTGCCATCGAACCGCTCCGGCGCCACGCCGACGACCGTGAATGTCTTGCCGTTGATGATGATCGGCTTCCCGACGATAGCGGGATCACCGCCGAGCCGGTTCTGCCAGAAGGAGTAGCCCAGGACGGTGACGAAGTTGGCGCCGATCACGCGATCGTCATCCGGGACGAGCAGACGTCCCTTCGCCGCGTTGATGCCGAGCACGGGGAAGTACGAGCCACTCACCATCACGCCCTGGCCGCTGATCGGCTCGTCGCGAATGCTCACCGACACGCTCGTCGTTCGGTGCGCGGCGAGCCCACTGAGCGGCGTTGGCGCCTTCTCGAGGTCGCGGAACATCGCGTGACTGAGCACCTCGTCGCACCCGCCGGCCTGGTTGCACGAGTCGGACCCCGGATGGGGGCCGGGCGCCTTGAGGTTCACGAGCCGGCCCGGCTCCCGCACCCGGAGCTCTTTAAGCAGGATCTGGTTGAACATGGAGAAGATCGCCGCGTTGGCCCCGATCCCGAGCGCCAGGGACAGCACGGCGACGAGGGTGACGAACGGGGTCTTCAGCAGCATCCGGGCGGCGAGCCTGACGTTACGCATCGGCGGGGGGGGCTTGGGCTAGCTGGGGAGTGGGACAACTCCGGGGCACGGATGGTTTGATCCTATTGGGTACGGGATCAGTGGAGGGGGAGTTTCTGGTCGGGACTGCAACTGCAACTGCAACTGCAACTGCAAGTGCAACGACAACAGCATGTACACCGGGAACTGCGCGGTACCGGGATACTCGGATTGGCATACTGCCCATTCCAATACTTGGGCGTATCCCTGCGGCGATGACCTCTGACCGTCGCAGTCGCATCACAGTGACCCCTGTTGGGCCGAGCTCCGCACTGCGTTGACGCCGTTCAGTCCTCGCCAGGTCTGGTCGTCCTCACACGGAGCCCACGGGCCTTCGTATCAGCCTTCAGAAAGAGGCCGAAATCGGGATGGCCCGTATGCCAATCCTGGTGTCCATGGTACGTCGGTCTTCCCGGTGTACACGTCCTTGTCGTTGCAGTTGCCACCTTCAGAGATAGCTCAACCACGCATCCGTGCGACGCTGCTTCAGCCCCGCGAACCAGCGGCACAGCGGGTACATGCTCACGACCACGAACGCCCACAGCAGATACACGATCGGCAGTGTGTATCCCCACCCGGGCGGCGGTGTGAACGGATAGTTGCCAATGTCAGGCGACTCGAACATCCAGTGCGCCGAGCCGTAGCGCACGAGGCAGAACGCGACGGCGAGCAGGTGGATGAGGACGAAGTGCAGGATGAAGTAGAAGAGCGGCACCTTCCCGATCACCAGCGCCGGGCGGAGCACGCTCGGTGCGCCGCGGTCCATCGCGCGCAGGAAGAGCATCGCCGGTCCCAGCGTCATGAGCAGATAGAGCAGCGACGGCGGTTGCTTGGTGGCGTTGAGGAACGACAGCGCAGTGAACAGAGGGGACTTCTGCGCCGACCAGGGTGCTGGATCGCCGTACACGTTGATGGAGCGAAGCGCGAGAAATGCGACGACCATCCCGGTCCCCAGTCGCAGCAGGAAGGCACGCCGCCGGTCGCCGTCCCATTGGTAGATCTGCCCGAGCCCGTAGCCGGCCGCCGTCACGGCGATCCAGGGGATGAGCGGGTACGCGACGAACACCGTATGCGGTCCGTTCAGCGCGAACCCGGGTTGATGCAGGATCATCCAGAACGGGTTCGTCGACTGAACCGTGTTCAGCAGGTTGTGCAGCGCCACGATCGCCACGCCGATCGCCGTCACCACGCGCGCGGGTAGCCACACGAGGGCCGAGAGCGTGATCATCGCCCAGCCGAGCGCCCAGAGCACGAGCAGCAGCGTGAGGCGGAAGTCGGCGTTGAATTGGTAGGCCAGGCAGCGCACGACCACGAGGTCGAGGAAGAGCAGCCAGAGACCTCGCGTGAGAAGAAAGCGCGACAGCTCGGCCGTCGACTTCTTTCGCAGCGAGAGATATGCGCCGGTCCCGGTGAGCAGGAAGAAGACCGGCGCGCAGAAGTGGGTGATCCACCGCGTGAAGAAGAGCGCTGCCGTCGTCGTGGCCATGTTCGTGGGACTTTGGCCGGGGATGGCGAAGAAATCTCGCGTGTGGTCGAGCGCCATGATGATCATGATCACTCCCCGTACCACGTCCACCGCCTCGAGGCGCGGACGTGCGGAGGTGGGACCAGGGCTCGGACGGAGCGCGTCGTCGGGAAGCGGGGCGTATGCGGGAGCGGTCATCGAAGCGTCACCACGGCGTGAAGGTGGCTGTCGGAGCCAAGCTATGTACTCTTCACCTGATCGGCACCCCGTTCACGAGCCACCGCCGGCCGCCGCGATCCGCGACCGCAATCGTGTCAGCCCCATCTCGACGAAGTCGCGATAGCCGCCCTCCGCGACGTGGGGCAACGCGTCCGTGCCATGCGCCGCGGCGGCGCACGCCTCGTGAACACCGCCCAGCGCGAGATGACTGTCGCCGAGGTTGAGATAGAGCGACGCGAGCAGCGGCCGAGCGCGCTCGCCGTCCGCCAGTCGCGCTTGGTCGACCGCCACCTGATTCCAGTGCAGGCGAAGTTCGGCCGACGGTTGATGCCGCGCGAGAAAGTGCGCCGCGATGGCCGCTTCATACGCATCGCGACGCGCATCCCAGGCCTGCTCGAACAGCGCGTGCGCCGCACCGGCGTCTCCGTCGACGGCCATGCCGGCGGAACACAGCCGCGCGGTTGGGCTGTCGCCGTCGATCACGGGCCGCGTCTCGACGACAGGCGGGCGCAGAGGCCCATCATCACTGGCGCTTGATGACGTTCCGTCACGGGTTCGCATACGTCGGCTGGCACGCGGGCATCGCGGCGCGAAACCGGTGCGCATCGTTCACGAGGCTGCGCGTCTCCTCGCGTGCCGCGCTCGAGCTCACGCTCCGCCGACGGTTCGTCGGCCCCAGCCAGCGAGCGAGACGATCACGGACGAAATAGAAGCGCTCATCCTCGAAGATCGTGCGGCGCGGATATGGATTCTTGTCGTCGGGAATCCCTCTGCGCCGCTGACGGAAGACGAACAGCAGCGAGTCGCGATCGAAGTAGAAGCGCTCGCTCACGTCTCCGGTCTCGCCGTAGTATTCGGCGACGAGCAGCCGAATCGTGTTGCCGTCACAGTACGCGCCCAATCGTCCCCCCTCGGTCGACCGTGGCTCGAGACCGAGCGTGTCCATGTCCGTCTCGACGTGGCGATACCGGCGCAGGTTCTGCTCGATCGTGCGGTAGACGCTTCGATGCCGGCTGAGCGCGTCGGACAGTGGCTGCGCACTCGTGACTCCCGCGAGCGGAAAGCACATCGCCGAGAGCGCGATCATCGGCGCGCAGCAAAGCTTTGAAACGACGGCGAGCATGCGGAGGAAGCTCACGACTCTGGTGCGCGAGCATTCCTGAGCCTGGCGCGCAGCCATCGAATCTGGCCGCGGTGGTTGATCTCGTCCTCGGCGATATGGAATAGACCCCAATGCGCATTCATCGCGGGAGCAGCGCGCTCCGCGATCTGGCGGCGTCGGCACGACGAGCCGCTGATGATCAGGCCGAGGCGAGACAGGACATCACTTCACGGAAGAACTCGGGGTGCGACTGCCAGGTCTGGCCGGTGACCATTCGTCCATGTCGCACCGCCTGCTCGTCGGCGACGTACGTCCCACCGCCCAGCTCCACGTCGGTGCGGCAATGCGCGTACGCCGTCGCTCTCGCGCCTTTGGTCAGCCCTGCGCTCGCCAGCACCTGGATGCCGTGGCAGATCCCGAAGACCCACTTGTCGCGATCGTGAAACTCGCGCACGATGTCGAGCACGCGCGCGTCGTGCCGCAGGTATTCCGGTGCGCGTCCACCGATCACGAGCACGGCGTCGTAGTCGTCGACGCGAACCTCGGCGAAGCTGAGGTCGGACTCGACCTGATAGCCGGGTCGTTCGAGGTACGTATCCCATCCCGGCTCGAAGTCGTGGATCACGAGGTTCAGGCGCTTGCGCGACGGGGCGGCGATTCGCGCCTCGTACCCCTCTTCGCGGAAGCGATGGATGGCATAGAGCGTCTCATAGCACTCACCGCCATCGCCAGTGATCACAAGGATGGATTTTGCCATCGATTCTCCTTCGAGTGGTTGCGCGTGTAGACGATGCACGTGGCGAGCAGCGTGCTCGCTGCGGTGATCCCTATTGCTCCTCGCCCGAGCTCGAGCGGCCCCCGAAGGGTTTGCGCCGTTCCCCCTTCTTCGGCGCGCTCGACGGAGAGCGGCGCGAGCCAGATACCTTCGTCGCCCCTCGTCCGCCGGGGCTCGGCTTGGCGCCCACGCTTCCCGAACGACGCGTTCGACCTTGCTTGCCTCCCTTCACCGGACACCTCCAAAGAAGTCGTGGCAAGCTACGTCGTGATCCGGCCTTCCTCCACCGCCCCTCGCGGCGCGGCGCGCTACCAGAAGGAATCGTCCTCACGATCGCGAACGTCTCGAAGCCGGCGCTCGGCGATCCGACGAATCAGGTCCTCCGGCAAGGACGCGTCGTAACGAAGCTGAAGCATGCCCTTGGTCGTCCTGTGCTTCTCGAGCTCATCACGAAATGGTGCCAACCCTTCCGCGGTCGGCGCGAAGTTGAGATGTGCCTTGTGCGCGGAGAAGGCGAACAGAAACCGAGGCTCCACGAAGAACGGGTTTCCCCACTTGATCGCCTCTTCGGCTTCCGGCGCGATGCTCTTGAGGATCTTGTAGATCCGGCGCAGATGCGGCTGTCCCTCGCGTGGGGCAGCCCTGATGTACTCCGCGATCGTCGTCGGACGTTTGTTGGGCATCGGGCTCACTACCTGACGACGGGAGCGTGGTCGGGTCCGAACGCGTCTCGGGCAACACGCCACACGCCGTCGGCATCTCGATGATACACCACGAAGCCCCACCCCGTGTCGACGACGTCCTTGCCGCCGCCGACTGGTGTGTCGGTCGACGTGTAGCTGTATCGCTCGAAGGCGTAGTCACCGGCGACGACGAACTCCTGGACCGGCTTGTCCCACTTCGTGTGAAAGGCCTTGTAGTACCCGTCCACCCACGCGCGCACGGCGGCCTTGCCCACCATCGGCTTCTCGTTCGCCGCGAGGAAGACGGCGTCCTCCGTGAGCATCGACGCGAGCGAATCGGTGTTGTTGGAGTTGATCACCCGCACGTAGTTCGCATGCGCCTGGTGGGCGGCGGCATCACGAGCAACGGAGTCGGCCGCGGTGACTCCGACGTCCGTCTTCGCTGGTGCGGGCGCCGTGCCGGAGCACGCCGCGGCAATGAGGGGGAGAAGGCAGAGAGCGAGAGACCGAACCATGGCGGGAGGAGTGCTGGAGGTGGGAAGAGGACGTGGCGCGAATGTCGCTGTCCGCTTCCGCTCTCGTCAGGCCGAAGAGAGCGCACTGATGGTGACGTAGTACCCGTCCGGATCTCGAAGCGAGAACTCCATCGTTCCAGTGTTCGTGTTCAGGTGAAGCTCCTCCTCCAGCCGAGTGACGAGAGCGCGTGCTCGTGGCAGCACCACGTCGACGTCATCGACACGGAAGAACAACAAGAGACCATTGCCAGGCGGTGCATGATCGGGGCTCGCCAAGGAGGGATGCTCATGAGCACCCCATGCGTGGAGGCAGAGCAAGACCGTTCCATCCGAGTCGAGAATCTGCCCGAAGTGGACGTGAGCGGGCGTCGTCTCCGGCAAGCCGAGCAGCGACTGGTACCACCTGAAGCTACGAGGCACATCGCCAACACCGATGATCGTCCACATGCGGCTCATGAAGCCCTTCTGCCGCCAATTCTGAGATCGTCCGTCAGCTGCAGCACGTTAGGCTGCTGCGTGCGCAGCCCGGACCGCGTATGCGCTCAACGCCCAGACTGCGAGAATCACAACGCCAGCTGCGACAAAGAACGTGCGACTGACGCTAATCCAACCAAGGGCGAATGGCCCAATCACGAGAGCGATCCCCACGAGCAACTCGATCAGGCCGTGCGCGTGCAAAGGCACGAGTCCACGCACGGCGGGTGGAAACCGCGTAAGAAGCGTGAGGAGGAGATGAACAGCCGCAAGCACGTAGGAGAGCGTGGCTGGGAGGCCTTGCAGTCCGAGCAGCGATGGAGCGATGGCAAAGCCGACAACGGTTACGAAGTCGAGGATGCGATGAAACTGCGCGTCGATGGGGCGCACACTGCCTCCAAGCAAGATTGAACTGCGACATCTCGTGCGCACAGCAGTGCCGCCCAAGTTGAGCTGCGGGCGAGTCGAACAAAATGCGAGCGCAACGAGACTCCATGAATCGCCCGACTGCTCCAACGACGGTTAGGAAGCGAATGTAGTGGCTACCTGAGTCCGCGGTGACGTATGGCCTGGCAACTCACTCCCGCACGACCGACGTGAACCGCGGCTCACTCCCCAGGGTGGCTTCAACCGCGGCGGTTAGTCCGTCCAGTGCGAGCGAGGATGGACCACGAGTCCTTTGGCGCAACGACGCGAGGCCAGTCACTGGTGCCACGCCGAGACGCCATTCGGCTGGCTGCATGCCGATCGAGGAATCCATGATACCGATCGAGATGTGGTACGGCCGGTCCTCATGAGTCACGGGAAGGAGCCAACCCCAGTCCTCGGCGATCGCGCCGCCGACGGTGATGCCCCGTGCGCGGAGCGCCGCAGAGAGCCAGTGGGAGAAATCGGCGCCAAAGCACCGAGGGTTGATGAAAAAGGGCTGTGGCGTGATGGATTCGAACTGATCAGTCCGAACCAAGAATGCGTGTTCGTCCATGTGGCTGACCCTTTGCTCCTAACGCGAATCAGACCGCAAACAGCGTAAAACAGCCGTCAGCTTAGACTGCAAGAATGCGTCAAATGCCGCATGCCCTCGCAGCTTTTCCCCACCCTTGCAGCGCCACGATTTTCGCAACCTACCGCACCCCCAACAGTTACGCGAGATCCGTCAATCCCGCGCTGGGATTGGGCTGCAAGCGCTCGCGGCATAACGTGCGCGCTAGTGAATCCGCAGCCGAGCCTCACGGCAAGTGAGGGAGCGACGTCCATGACGCCGCTCCCCCGGTCAATCGGCGGCCATGCGCACAGCACGCACTGCCCTCAGCGTCCCGAAAAGGGACGGTTGCCTGGCCGCGGCTCGTCGCCCGCAGCGTCGGCGTTGAACACGATGCTCTGAACGCCTGTGATCCCATTCGACGGCGCCGTATGTTGAAACCGCCGGCGGGAAGGACGCGCCTCTCATCCGTGCTAGCGGAACCTCGAAGCGAATCACGACATCGTGATGATCGAATTGCCGGACGATCGATGAAGCTCTGGATCGATGCCGACGCCGCACCGAAGGACGTCAAGGACATCTGTCTCCGAGCCGCCGAGCGCCTGAAGCTCGACACGGTGCTCGTCGCGAACCAGCGACTCCAACTTCCGCCGGGCTACCTCCACGTGTCGGCCGTGCGCGTCGACGGCGGACCCGATGTCGCGGATGCCTACATCGTCGAGCACTCGGCCCCGGGCGACGTGGCGGTGACGGCCGACATCCCGCTCGCGGCACTCCTCGTGCCCAAGGGCGTCGTGGTGATCGACCCGCGCGGCGAGGAGTACACGGCGGAGAGCATCGGCGAACGTCTGTCGGTTCGCAACTTCATGGACGGGCTCCGCGGCTCCGGCGTCGAGACGGGCGGGCACGCGGCGTACGGTCCGCGCGAGAAGCAGGCGTTCGCGAACTCCCTGGACCGGGCGCTCACCCGCGCGATGCGGGGCCGCTGAGCGGCAGCGATTCAGGCTGGTTCAACGCCATTGTCGATCCTGCCGTCGCTCGTTCGACGCTCCAGTGGAACCAGCACTCATTCCCATCACCGGAACGGATCATATGAGAAAGCTCATCGTATCGGAGTTCGTATCACTCGACGGCGTGATCCAGGCGCCGGGAGGCAAGGACGAGGACCGCGACGGAGGGTTCGAGCACGGCGGCTGGACGATTCCGTTCTGGCACGACGACATCGGAGCGAGCTTCGGCGCGCTGATGCAGGACACCGACGCCTTCCTGCTCGGCCGCCGCACGTACGTCACGCACGCCGAGGCGTTCGAGCCGATGCCGGCCGGCGACTTCTTCGGCGACATGATGAACGCGCCGGCGAAGTACGTCGTATCGCGCACGCTGACGGAGCCGAAGTGGCGGCACACGACGATCATTCGCGACGATGTGATCGGGTCGGTGCGTGCGCTCAAGGCGCAGCCGGGCAAGAACATCCTGACCGACGGTAGCAGTCAGCTCGTCCACGCACTGATCGAGCACGATCTCGTCGACGAGCTGCACCTGCTCCTGTATCCGATCACGCTGGGGAGCGGAAAGAAGCTGCTCCCGGCGGGCGTGCACGCTCCGTTCACGCTGATGTCGGCAAAGCCGTATCCGACGGGTGTGGTCGGCCTGCACTACGCGCGGCAGTAGAGTTGACGCGCGACTTTCGGATGATCCACTCGGCCAGAATGACATTGATGACCCACCCGGCACCCATCATCACCGCCCTCGGAAGCTCGCCCGGTTTGCCGCCGACGAGCACGAACCAGGGTAGGTGCGTCAACACCTGGGTGCCCGCGCCCAGGCCGATCGCGTACGCACGCGTCATCCAGGCGCCGTGCGTCGCGAAGTCTCGGCGCTGGATCGCGTTCAGGCCAAGACCGATGCACGCGATCATCGCCGAGCCGAACACGAGACGCTCCACGTACACGGCCACTCCGTCGCCTGGGGGCCAGGGATAGAAGCGCGCCATCCACAGTCCCGTCAGCGCGGCGAGCAGTCCGCACGGGATCAGGATCCGTCCGGCGGCGCGATGCCATCCGCGCCGGCGGCGGCGAAAGCTCGGTGAGAATTGGAATGCTCCGAGCATGCTGTACACGATCACGGCCATGATGTGCAGCACGACCGGCAGCGGCTGCGCGAAGAAGCGCGCATTCTCCGGTGTGACGTTCGCGCCGCCTGCGAGCTGGGAGAGTCGCACGGTGCCGGCGATCGCTGGCACCATGCTCAGCGCAACGAGCGCGGTGGGAATGGACCAATTCGATTGGGTCGAGCTCATACGTCTCTCCGGTGACGGTGCGGCTGCGGCACGTAGCGTTCAGTCCTGCGGCGCGTGGTGCCTGTTGAAGCGTAGCGCGGCCATGATCACGACGTCGTTCCGGCGGTCCGACGTGCCGGCGCTGACGAGCGGCTTGAAGCCGGTCACATAGTTGCGCGCCTCGAGGCGCACGCCGACGCGGCCGATGCCGAGCTCACTGCCGACGGCGCCATAGCCGGCGAGGTTGTTCGTGGCGTCAACCTCCAGCGCGCGATAGTTGTAGCTCCGCGCGCCCGCGCCAAGCCCGACGAATGGACGCAGCGTCACCGCGCGATCGGCGAACCAGGTGACGGAGCGGGCTTCGAGGCCAAGGTCGTACGTGAAGACGTCGAGCTTGGGGGTGTCGGCGGACGCCAGATCTCGGCTGCGCGCCCAGCCGAGCGTGGTCGTGATGGCGAGTGACGGGCGCACCAGCCACGACAGCTGCGCCGCGCTGATCTGCGCATCCTTGAGGATATTCCGCTGGTTCCCCGTGGGAACGAGTGCGCCGCTGGTGAAGCGCAGCTCCCATGCACTCGACCGCGCGGGAGTGGTCTGTGCCGCCGACGTCTGCGCCGCCGCGGTGCGCGGCTGGGCGACGAGCAGTCCGAGCGCGCCGACGATGGCGGAGGTGACGCGGGGCGAGCACTTCACGACGAAAAGAGCGGATGAGATAGTCATTGGAGGTATCCTCGGTGATGTGTGGTTGACGTCGGAGCGTCGAGTCTCTTAGTTTACGTCATACACAGTACGAGTATACGATATATACAGTTTCAGATCTGTCAACGGTTCCCCAGGCGGAGTGACATGGCGGGAAAAAAGAAGGCGGCGGCTCGCCGCCGGGGGCGCGGGCTGACTCACGACGACCTCATGACGGCCGCGGCCCGAATCGATCCGGAGCTGCGGCGCCGGAGCGAGCTGCTGTGGGACGATCGGACGCTGCCGACTCGCGGCCCGAAGCCGGCAGTGACGCCCGATGACGTCGTGCAGGCGGCCATCCAGATCGCCGACCGGCAGGGACTCTCGGCGCTGACGATGCAGGCCGTCGCGGCGACGATCGGTTTCACGGCGATGGCGATCTATCGCTACTTCCCGAGCAAGGACGCGCTCTACGACGCCATCGTCGATGTGGGCATGGGACGACCACCGCGGCCGACCGAGCCACGCGGAGATTGGCGCGCGGAGGTGGCCAGGTGGGCGCATGCGAAGCGCGCGATGTTGTGCGCGCGCCCGTGGCTCGCCGAGCTCCCGTTCGTTGCCGCGCCGCACGGGCCGAACTGGCTCGGGTGGCTGGAAGCGCTCACGGTCCCGCTCTCGACCACCGGCCTGAGCCCCGCCGACATCGGCCAGATGATCAGCATCATCGACGGCTACACGCGTGGCGCGTCGGACACCTCGATCTCGCTCGCGAGGGCGCGTGCGCGCGGCGAGTCGGACGCATCATGGGCGGCCGCGGTCGGCGCGGACCTCGGGCGCGCGATCGGCGACCCTCGATTCCCGAGGTTCGCCGCCGTGCTCACGGCGCCGTCCGACGGGCAGCCGCGTACGATGGAGGAGTCGTTCGACTTCGGGCTCGAGCGCGTGCTGGACGGGATCGAGCACTACGTCAGAGCGAGCGTGGCGTGAGCGCTCAGGCTCGACGCTTGCTCCCCGCCATGACCAGTCCGATCCCCGCGACGAGCGCAACGACCCCGACGATCGGTGAGATCGGGAATGTCTCACGCTGGTTCACCGTCGCGGTGATGGGACCGATGCTGACGGTGTCGCGGTGCCGCGTGTACGTGATGCCACCGTAGACGAGTCCGACGATACCGAGGATGATCAGGACGATGCCGGCGATGCGCACGATGGCCTCTTGTGAAGTGTGCTGAGATGTGACGTCAACGTTCAACGGCAGGCGATGGGCTCAATATGCGGCTCATTCGCATGGCGGCACCAGGCGTGGGCTGCATGCGCGACGGGGCCCGTCGCATTGCCGCCCCCCGCAATCGCGGCTAACATAGCCCATCGATCGCGCACCACCCGCCGACACGGAGTCCCATGCCCACCAGCACCGCGAGTCGCAGCGCCATTCTCCGGTCGCTCGCTCTCGCGACCGTCATCACGGTCGCCGTGCCGGCGATCGCCTCCGCGCAGAACCTGCGCGAGCGCATCTCCAGCCTCTTCATCTTCGGCTCGGCCCAGGAACCGCTCTTCCTTGCCGGTTCCGGCGATCCGAACAATCCCGCCGCGCTCCAGGCGCACGGGCTGCACTTCATCCCGTCGTCGAACGCGGAGAACGCGTCGCTCATCTCGCTCATCAACGACGCGCTCGGGTCGAGCATCGCCAACATCCCGATCGGCTCGACGAGCGGCGGCGAGACGTTCCACTTCGTCGGCGGTGTCCCGGTGCGCACCTCCACGTCGGCGGGGCCGATCTTCGCCGAGCGTGCGCAGACGCTCGGCCGGGGCCGCGTGCTCGTTGGCGCGAGTCGCACCGGCTTCCGCTTCGCCACGCTGCGCGGCGTCGACATGGACAACATCAAGCTGACGTTCACGCACGAGAACAGCAATTTCCCCAACTGCAGCGTCGTGTTCGCCGGCGACTGCACGAAGTACGGGATCCCCGCGTTCGAGAACGACGTGATCGACTTCCGGCTCTCGATGAAACTCGACGTCCACGTCAACTCCATGTACGTGACGTACGGCGTCACCGACCAGTTCGACATCGGCGTCGTCGTGCCGATCGTCCAGGCGGACTTCCGCGGCGAGAGCTTCGCGCAGATCCAGCCGTTCGGCGGTACGACGGTCGCGCACTACTTCTCCGGCAGCCCGACCAACCCGGTGCTCGACGACAGCCGGCAGAGCCTCGGCAGCTCCGCGGGCCTCGGCGACGTGACGGTGCGCGCCAAGGTGAACCTTCGTGAAAGCCCCAGCGCGAGCGTCGCCGTGCTCGTCGACGGACGCTTCCCCACCGGGAGTACGGACGATCTGCTTGGCTCCGGCAAATTCTCGGCGCGCGCACTCGCCATCATCAACTCGCGCATCGGCGACTTCTCACCGCACGTGAACGTCGGGTACCTGCATCACGCCGGCAACCAGCAGAACGACGCCGTGCTGGGCACCGTCGGATTCGATCACCGCATGTCCGACGGCTTCACGCTCGCCGCCGATCTCGTGAGCGAATTGCAGGTCGGCGACAGCAAGCTGGTGCTCCCTGGTCTCGTCACCTGGGAAGCGCCGTTCCGGCGGACGCTGAACCCGACGAACATCCCGAGCATTCGCGACGACATCGTGAACGGCTCGTTCGGGTTCAAGGCGACGCCCGCGCACAACACGCTCATCGTGCTCAACGCGCTCTTCCCGTTGAACCGCGGCGGGATGCGGCCGAACCTCGTCTACACCGCGGGCATCGAGCGCACGTTCTGACTCAGCGCAACGACACGAGCCGCCACGCGTTTCCATCGCGGCGGAGCGTGGCGGCAAAGCTGACCGGCGTGCGCTCGGTGCGCCCCGACGAGCCATCGTACTCGTAGCTCCCCGACACGCGCGCGTCCGCCGACGCGCCCGAGCTCTCGACGTTCGTCACGCGGAACGTGACGTTGATCCGCCGAGCGGCCTGGAAGAACTCCTCGAAGCCGCGCTGCTGATCCGAGGTGAGTCCTGGATAGACTCGGCGGATCGCCGCGACGTCGCGCGACTCGATCGCTTTCGCGTAGGCCTCGATGGTGGGCGCGAGGTCTGCCGCCGTCGGCGCGGCCGGCACCGTTTCCGGAGCCGGCTGAGGCGCGATTGGGGTCGCGGCGGGCGAGCGTGGCGCGACGATCTCCGGTCGCGCCGCGGGCGGCGGTGCCTGCGTCGTCGTCACGGCGGGCGTCGACACCTGAGACGCTGAGGTCACCGGCCTCGGGCTCGGCTTGAGAGCGGGCTTCGACGGCGGCGCCACCGTGACTCGCTCCGCACGCGGCGGCTTCGTCTGCGTCCGCGAAGAAGACGCTGGCGGCGGCGACGGAACGACGACGACGTCGGCCTTGGGCGTGCTCACGGCGGCCGGCGGCCCAAGCGGCACGCCGACCGGTGGCGCACTCGGGGTGGGCGCGCTCGGCGCCGGCTGCGCCTGCTGCGACACGCTGTCCGACCGCGCTCGCGACAGCTTCGGCCACGCGAGGGCGACCAGCGTCACCACGGCCAGAATTCCCGCGCCGGCAGTCGCGATGTGCACCATCCGGTCGCGTGCGGCGCTCCGCGCATCGGCGAACGCGGTCGCGTACGTCGCGCTGAGCGATACCGAGGACGGACGCGCCGGACCGCTCAGATTCGCGCGAACCTTGGTGAGCTCGTCGGCCATCTCGAGCGCGGTCGCGTAGCGCTCCGACGCCTCCTTTGCCAACGCCTTCGTGATGATGCGATCGAGTGCCGGCGGCAATCCCGGCTTGAGCTCACGCAACGGGCGCGGGTGTTCCGTCATGATCTTGTAGAACAGGTTGTGCAGCGTCTCGCCGTCGAACGGCTTCTGTCCCGTGAGCAGCTCGTACAGCACCGCGCCCACGGCGAAGACGTCCGTGGCGTTCGTCGTCTTGCCCCCGACCACCTGTTCCGGCGCCATGTAGCCTGGGGTGCCAAGCGACGCGCCCGTGCTCGTGAGCTTTGACGACGCGAGATGCGCCACACCGAAGTCCATGATCTTCGCGCGTCCGTCCTCGGCGATCCGGATGTTGGCCGGCTTGATGTCGCGATGGATGATGCCGCGCTTGTGCGCGAAGGTGAGCCCGGTGAGCACGTCGATCATGATGTCGAGCTTCGTCTGCAGCGAGACGGGCTCGCCGAGCCCGATCATCTGCTCGAGATCGACTCCCTGCACGAACTCCATCGCGATGAAGAGGTGCCCGTCCACCTCGCCGAGGTCGTAGATGCTGACGACGTTCGGATGCTGGAGGGACGCCGCAGCCTGCGCCTCGTGGAGGAATCGCTGCCGAAGATCTTCCTGCCGCGCGATCGACTCGTTCATCACCTTGATCGCCACCGTGCGGTGCAGCACGGTGTCCGTCGCCCGGTACACGACGCCCATCGCACCCTCGCCGACGAGCTCGACGATGCGATACTTCCCGATGTCGAGGATGTTGGGGAGGGGCATGATGACCGCGGGGTAGCTCAACGTCCGAGCGGGAACAGACGAATATTCAGCCGCGCGCTTCCGAGGGCAACGGGCACGCATCCTCGCGTCAGCCGCGTTCCACGACCGTTTCCGTGGCCATCGTCGTGCCCGATATGCGATTGACGCCGGCGTTGACGGTCGGCTGCGGCTCGCGAGCTACCGTAACGCGTCGTTCCCCTCGACACGACGCTCGGCGCATCGAATGATTTTCCCCTGCCCCTCGGGGCTCATCGAAGCCATGCCGCTCCCGCCACGCCTCATCGCGCCCGCGTCGCGCGCGACCGTCAGGTGGGCGACGAGCTTCTTCGTCGCCGCGCTGCTGGCTCCATCGGCGGGCGCTCAGAGCCCATGGAGCGTGACGATCGCTCCCAATTGGGCTCTCGTTGGCCCATCCGGCTCGACGCGGAACGCCGGCTCCTCGTTCGCCACCACCTTCGGCATGACGGGCCTGGGAGGCGGCGTCGCATCGAAGGACCGCCCGATCGGCATCACGCTGCGCGCCGGCGGCTACGAGCTGCCGCGGCGGGCGATCGTGCTCACCCGCGAGATCCTCGAGGCGATCCTTCCTCCACCCGCGCCGCCGGTCGACCCGCTCATGGCAGCCCTGGCGGCAGCCTCCGCGACGCGCAACGATCTGTTGCAGGCGATCGCCGACATGCAGAGCAGCACCGGCTCGTCGGCGGCGAGCAGCCCTCCGCCAGCGGGAACGATCGCCGTTCTGTTGATCGACGGGCCTGGCCCCAACCTGAAGGGCCATTACATCCTCTACCTGCGTGTCGAACGCCGGTAAGCCGTGACTCATCGTGCTCGTGCGCGTTGCCGTGCGCGTCGAACGACCACCCGCCGCTGTTGACATCGGCGCCTCGCGCCCCCCCTTTTGCCTTCCCCACCCGCGCGAGACAACCGATCCATGCTCCTCCTCTCCCTGCACGCCGCCGTGCTGGCCGCCGCCGTTCCGTTGATGCAGGACGCGGTGATCGCGCCGCCCCCGCGGCTTCCGCTGCCGCATCCTGCCGCGAACGCGGCCACGGCGGTGGCGAATCAGAACCGCGTTCCGGCAGGCCGTCTATCGAACGGCACGCTCACGGTGGCCTTCGATATCGTCGAGGCGGGCTACCACCCGGAGGGCGCCGAGGATCCGGTCGTGCGTATCCTCGCGCTGGCCGAGCCGGGCAAGACGCCGCAGGTACCCGGTCCGCTGCTGCGTGCCCCGGTCGGCACCACCGTCCGGCTCACGCTGCGCAACCGGTCCGACTCGGCGCTGATGTTCAGCGGGTTCCGACAGTCGATGAAGGCGAAGGACGACACGGTGCAGATCGCCGCCGGCGCGACGCGCGAGCTGACGTTCCGGCTCGACTCGGTCGGAACGTTTCCGTATTGGGGCGTCCTCAAGGGGCTGACGGATTTCGAACAGCGCGACTGGCTCGACTCGCAGCTCTCGGGCGCGATCGTGGTCGACGCGGCGGGTGCAGACCCGGCGAAGGCGACCGATCGGATCTGGGTGATCACCGAGTGGTTTCACAATTATCCCGATCGACCGTTCGAGAGCGCGCTGGTATTCAACGGGAAGGCGTGGCCGCACAACGAGCGGATCACGCTCCCGCAGGGCGATTCCGTTCACTGGCGCTTCGTCAATCTCGCGGCGATCGAGCATCCGCTGCATCTGCACGGCTTCTACTATCGCGTCACGCGCACGGGTGGGCGGCGGGGCGACGTATCCGTCCCCGAGGCCGAGCAGTTTCTCCAGAACATGCAGACGCTGCCGATCGGCGGTACGATGAGCATCGCCTGGGTGCCGACCACGCCGGGGAACTGGGTGTTTCATTGCCACTTCGCGTCGCACGTCGGACAGACGGTGTCGCTGCACGGCTCGCCCGAGCCGTATCTCGAGCACGGCGTGACGCAGGCCACCGCCGATCACTCGGTACACGGTGGCCACCAGATGCGTGGTCTCGTGATCGGCCTGCACGTCACGCCGTCGCCAGGCTACCGTGAGCCGGTCGAGGTCGAGCGACGCACGATCCGGCTGATCGCGCAGAACGAGCCGCGCCGGCTCGTCGGCGGCCAGATGGGCTACGGCTTCGTGCTTCAGAAAGGCGACTCGATGCCGCCGCGCGACAAGATCCAGATCCCCGGGCCCGTGCTCGAGCTCGAGCGCGGGAAGCCCGTGCGCATCCTCGTGAAGAACACGATGTCGGAAACGTTCACGGGCGTTCATTGGCACGGTCTCGAGATCGAGAGCTATCCCGATGGCGTGCCGAACTTCAGCGGCATGGGGAATCATATCATGCCGCCGATCGCGCCAGGCGACTCTTTCGCCGCGGAGTTCACACCGCCGCGCAGCGGCACCTTCCCATACCACGCGCATCTCGACGAGCTGCGCCAGATCGGCTCGGGGATGTACGGCGCGATCATCGTCAGCGATTCGCCGCGCGACACCACGCGCGACCACGTCATCGTCGCGGGTGGCGGCGGGGTGCCCGTCTTTCACAAGACGGGACCGACGTTCCTGCTCGTGAACGGCAGGAACGATCCGCGCACGATTCACATGACCGTGGGCGACACGAACCGCCTGCGCATCGTCAGCATCCACAGCGACGAATTGCTGCGGTTCCGCCTCGGCGACGACTCGACGGTGGCGAGGTGGACGCCGATCGCGCGCGACGGCGCCGATCTGCCGCTCGCGCTGCGCAGGCCGGGAACCGCGACGATCGAGATGGGGCCCGGGCAGACGGCCGACTTCCTCTTCGTGCCACAGCGTGCCGGCGAGATGCTGCTCGAGGTGTGGCTCGTCAATCCGCTCGGCACGCGCGTCGCGTTGCCGATCAGCGTCGAGGCCAGGCACCCGTAATGGGGTCAGAGCCCGGGGTCAGAGCCCGGGCTCTGACCCCGGGCTCTCTGAGTCGCCTCTCAGGAATGGATTGGCCGACGATCGAGTCGCGTCGCACATTGACTGCGCGCCTGACCGATGCCTCAGTGTCAGGCGACAGACGGTGTCGGCACACCGTGCCGTGTGTTCGATGCCGGATCAGCACTACCGCAAACCGCGAGCGCACGCATGCCGCCGAGAGTGCAATCCATTCCGTGGACGGGGACGCGCGCCGTGTTGCTGATTCACGGCGTCGGCAACGCGAAGGTCGGCGACTACGTCGATCTCGTCGGGCAGATCGAACGCGTGCTCGGTCCTGCGTCGGCCGAGTCGGTCGTCTACACGTTCTACTACGATCAGGTCAACGACTGGTTCGCCGACAAGCAGCAAGCCGGTCTGCTCGTCGGCAGCTTCCTCCAGAGCATGCGCTCGTTGCTCGCGACGGTGCAGCTCGATGTGTCCGACCCAGTGAGCCTCGGCAATTCGATCGCCGACCTGGTGGGCGACGTGGTCTGGCCGGTGCTCCTCGCCGACGCACGCAACGCGGTGAAGAGCACGCTGATCGAGCAGCTGTTCCAGATCGTGGAAGACGCCGGTACGGCCGGCGTGCCACCGCGCCAGATGGAGCTGTCCGTCGTCGCGCACAGCATGGGGTGCTTTCACCTCTACGAGACGTTGCAGACCATCGCGGAAGACACCTCGCTCGGATTGGGCCCCGTATCGGGCGGACTCCAGCTCGCCAACGTGATCTACATGGCGTCGCCGGTGCAGCTCATCCGTTCGGTGATGGAGCGCATCGCCGTGCTCGTGCCGCAGAAGGAGAGCATCCGCTCGCTCTCCAAACCGCTGGCGATCCCCGTGCAGTCGTCGGTGGAGGAAAGTCGTCCGCTCGCTCGGCACACCGCGGCCATCACGGGCAACCTCGATCCAGTTGGAGGCCACTTCTTCCGCGCGGAGCCCGCGTGGGCGTTCATGAACATGGCCGGCCAGGACACGATCATCGATCAGCAGCAGCTCGCGTCCGTCAATGGCTCCGAGGCGCTCGATCTCACGGAGGTACTGCACACCGCACTGCGTGACCGCTCGGCGCCGGTGATCACGCCCAACAATCCGCATTCGTGGAGCGAGTACGTGCGCCGGCACGAAGCGGACCTGCGCACCTGGCTGGTGCCGGCATGACGAGGACGCGTGCGCGCCGTCCAAGCGCGAGCAACCGCATCCGGCTGAGCGCAGCGGTCGTCAGTATCGCGTGGAGCGCGACGCTCGGCGCACAGCCGCCCGCGTCTCGCGTCGAGGAGGTCACGCTCGGCGATGCGATGCGGTCGCTCACCATCGCGGCGCAAGTCGGCAAGATGAACGTGAAGCGGCCCCTCGCCCAGCACGTGCTGGATTCGCTGATGGGCGCGTTCGCATCCGCAAGGCTGACGTCGGTTCCGGTTGAGCAGATTGCCCGCACACTCCAACCCAATGCGAAGGGCGGTCCGCTCGTGACCGCGCGCGCCATCAACCGCGAGCAGGTCGAGACGCGGACAGGAGCGTTCCGCGAGGGCGTGCTGCGATTGAACGGCATCGGCAACACGGAAGTCATGTCGTCGCTCCGGAGCGAAGCCGTGCCCGGAGACAGCATCACGAAGCTCCTCGCGCCGTTCGATGCGCTCGTCGCCGCCACGCGCGCCGCGGCGCGTGCGCGCAACAGGGACGCGATCGCCCGCTTCGAACGGAAGTACGGACCCGACTCCCCACGTCTGAACTACCTGGAGGTCGGGCTCAATTACGCCGCGCAGTTCGTCCCCGGCTTCAAATCCACAGAGTCCGGTGGGCCGAGCCCGCTCGAGCTCATCGCGTCATACAGCTCGCTGAGCATGAAGCTCAACGATTCCTCGTCGGCGACGGCGAACCTGGTGTCGGCTGGCCGGCTGGGGCTTCGCGTCTACTTCTTTGGTGACGGATGGGGCCAGGACGGCCGCTTCATGCGCTACCTGAAACCCGCGCACGGCTCGCTCGGACTGCTCAGCCTCGGCCCGCAGGATGATCCGCTCCAGCGCGCGTGGGGACGCGGGTATCGGCTCGGACCGTTCGTGGCGTGGGGCGATCTCTTCGCCGGCTACGTCGGCGGCAGCAACCACGGACTCGTCGTGGGCACCAACAAGTTCATCATCCCCAGAGTGTTCTAGTCGCTGCGGGATCTCTTCGCTGAGGCACTCGTATGCTCGGATCCAACGTGCTCGACGTCATCATCGGCCTCGTGCTGGTGTACCTGCTGCTCAGCCTCGTCACGTCATCGGTGCGTGAAGCACTCGCCGGGATGTGGAAGACGCGGGCGCGCTATCTAAAAAAGGGAATCAGCGAGCTGCTGGGCGGGCCGGATCACCGGAGCCCCGAGCTGGTGGAAGCGTTCTATCAGCATCCGCGGATCTTCGCGTTATACAGTGCCGACGAGAAGAATCCGTCCTACATCCCGGCGCGCAGCTTCTCCATGGCCCTGCTCGACATGGCGGCCCGGGGCCGCGACGTCGACAGCGCCGCGCAGTCGGGAAGCGAGGCGACGCCGCTCACGGTGGAGAACATTCGCAAGCACGTCGGCGCGCTCGGCAACGCCAGAGTGCAGCGCATGGTGCTGTGCGCGATCGACTCGGCCAACGGTGATCTCGAGGCGGCGCGCGAGGAGCTGGAAGACTGGTTCGACAGTGCGATGGATCGCGTGTCGGGTCGGTATCGGCGTCGCACGGCATGGGTGGTATTCGTCATCGGCGCCTGCACGACGCTCCTGTTGAATGTCGACACGATCCGCGTTGCGACGGAGTTCTACAAGTCGCCGGCGCTGCGGCAGGCCGCGGTCGCGATGGCCGGACGCGTCACCCAGAGCACGGCTCCGCGCGACACGTCGCGCGCTGCCTCGCCATCACAGGCCGCGCCAGCGGGCGCGATCGAGGCCAACGCCGCGCTCGACAGCCTCTATGCGCTCAAGCTTCCCATCGGGTGGGACGCCGAGTCGCGCTCGCACCTGGGTGATGTGATCGTCGGCAGCTTCTTCGGCTGGCTGGTCACCGCGTTGGCGGTGTCGCTCGGCGCGCCGTTCTGGTTCGATACGCTCAATAGGATCATGGTGATCCGGTCCACCGTGAAGCCGAACGAGAAGAGCCCGGACGAAGGCTCCGAAGATCGCAAGCAGAACACGCCGGCGCCCAACGCGCGTCGGGACGGCCGTGGCTCCGGTACACGGAACACGATCGTGGTATCGCCGGCGACGACGACCGCGACAGAGACCGAGGGCTACGCGCGAGATGTCCCGCATGAATGGAGCGTCGGCGATCCGCGCGGCGGAGTGATATGAGCGGAATCGGCAATGGCGCCGAGGTCGCCGTCGAGCATGGGCTCGCCGTGCTGGCGCCGAGATTTCGCGAGGCCGTCGAGCAGGCGATCGCCCTCGCGCACGCGCGTGACCTCAACGCGCGCGTGTACGAGTCGTATCGCTCGGCCGAGCTCCAGACCGTTTACTACGCGCGCGGGCGAACGGTGATCCCGCCTTCTGGGATCGTCACGAACGCGCGATCCAACCTCTCCAGCTGGCACGGGTTCGGTCTCGCGGTCGACGTCGTGCATGCCACGAAGGGCTGGGATGTGTCGGACGAATGGTTCGCGCGTCTCGCGCAGTGCTTTCGCGAGACGGGATGCCGCTGGGGCGGCGAGTGGAAGATGAAGGATCTGCCGCACTTCCAGTGGGGGCTCTGCAAGCCAAGCCCGTCGGATCGGGCGCGGGCGCTGTTCAGCGCGGGAGGGATGCCCGCCGTGTGGGCGGCGGTGGGTGCGGCGTGACGATCAGAGCCCGGGGTCAGAGCCCGGGCTCTGACCCCGGGCTCTGACCCCAAGTCCCATCTCCCGCTGCCGCAGCACCTCGTACGCCGCGATCCCCACGCTCGTCGACAGGTTGAGCGACCGTACGAGCGGCGAGGCAATCGGCATCGCGACGAAACGATCGGGATACCGCTCGTGCAGCTCGACGGGCAGCCCGACCGTCTCGCGCCCGAACACGAGCACGACGTCGCTCGTCGCGCCGAGCGGCGCGTCCCATAGCATCCGCGTCGCCTTCGTCGAGAAGAACCAGAGCTCACCCATCGACGGCAGCTCGCGCTCGAGCCCTGCCCAGTTCGGCCACACGCGCAGATCGACGTGCCGCCAGTAGTCGAGCCCTGCGCGCTTCACCTCGCGCTCGTCGAGCGAGAAGCCGAGCGGTTCGACGAGATGCAGCGTCGCGCCGATAGCGAGACAGGTGCGTCCCGCGTTGCCGGTGTTCCAGTGGATCTCGGGATGGACGAGGACGACGTGGATGGTCAGCGGATGAATTCCCGATAAGGTTCCCGGAAGTTGGTCGGTGCCCATGGCGAATCGAAGTACGGGCGTCGCCAGCACTCTATAGGTAGCCTCCCGCCCGCGCCCCGAGTATTCTCCATGAATGTCCATCTCCATACCCGCGCGGCGCCTCGGTGCCGCGCTGCTGCTGACGGCGTGCTCCAAATCCGCTCCACCTGCCGCCGCACCGCCGCCGCCGGAGGTCCGCGTCGTCACCATCGCGGCCGAGCCGATCGCCAATGT
Organism: bacterium; assembly: GCA_039933415.1. Taxonomy (GTDB): domain Bacteria; phylum Gemmatimonadota; class Gemmatimonadetes; order Gemmatimonadales; family Gemmatimonadaceae; genus AG11. The sequence continues at coordinate 9,427 of JBDTOD010000028.1, read as the reverse complement.
GATCGAGCTGCCGGGCCGGCTGCAGGCCGTGCGCAGCTCCGAGGTTCGCGCGCGGGTCGACGGCATCGTCCGGCGCCGCCTCTATACCGAAGGCACCGACGTGCGCGAGGGCCAGCCGCTCTTCGCCATCGACGCCCGCCCGATGCGCGCGCAGCTGAACGCCGCCGAAGCGTCGCTCGCGCGCGCCGAGGCCACCGCGGCCAACGCGACGCAGGACGTCGATCGCTACAAGGGTCTCGTCGCGCAGCAGGCGCTCAGCCAGCAGGAGTACGACGCCGCCGTCGCGCGTCTGCGCACCGCGCAGGCCGACGTCGCCGAACGACGCGCGCAAATCTCCGCCGCGCGGCTCAACCTCGGCTACACGACCGTGACTGCGCCGATCGCCGGCCGTGCGGGGCGCGCCGAGGTCACTGAGGGCGCGCTCGTGAAAGGCGGCGAGGGCACGCTGATGACGCGCATCGAGCAGCTCGATCCCATCTACGCCAACTTCTCGCAGTCGAGCTCCAACGTACTCGCGCTCCGCGGCCGGCTCTCGTCGGGGAAATCGTCGACGCTCGGCAAGGTGCCGGTGCACCTCCTGCTCGAGGACGGCACGGCGTACCGCATGCCCGGCTATCTCGACTTCTTCGACCTCGCGATCGACGAGGCGACGGGCACCGCCGCGCTGCGGGCCCAGTTCCCCAACCCGCAGCGCAGCCTGCTCCCCGGACAGTTCGTGCGCGCGCGCATCGAGGCGGGCACTCGGCCGAACGGCTTCCGCATTCCGCAACGCGCCGTGACGCTCACATCGCAGGGCGGCACCGTGATGGTCGTCGGGGCCAAGGATGTCGTCGAGGCGCGTCCGGTGAAGCTCGGCGCGCTCGAGGGCGACGCGTGGGTGATCGAGAGCGGATTGACCGCGGGCGAGCGAGTGATCGTCGACGGATTGCAGAAGGTCACGCCGGGCAGCGCCGTCAAGCCGGTCGCCACAAAATGACTCCCCGCTTCTTCATCGATCGCCCCGTCTTCTCGTGGGTGATCGCGCTGACGATCCTGTTCGCCGGTGGAATCGCGTTGCGCTCGCTTCCGATCGAGCAGTATCCGACGATCGCGCCGCCGTCGCTCACCATCGCCGCCGTGTACCCGGGCGCGGACGCGAGCGTTCTCGCCAGCAACGTCACACAGCCGATCGAGCAGGAGCTCAACGGCGTCGAAGGCTTCCAGTACATGTCGTCGTCGAGCCAGTCCAACGGCACCGCAAGCATCGCGGTGACGTTCCGGTCGGGCACGAACATCAACATCGCGCTGATGGAAGTGCAGAACCGCCTGCGCCGCGTCGAGGCGCGGTTGCCCGAAGAGGTGCGACGCCAGGGCGTACAGGTCGTCAAGGCGAATGCCGGCTTCCTGATGATCGTCGCGCTGACGTCCAAGTCGCGCTCGATGCAGACGCTCGAGCTGGGGAACTTCGCCGTCGCGCGAGTGGTGGACGAGCTGCGGCGCGTGCCCGGCGTGGGCGACGTGCGCTCGTTCTCCTCCGAGTACGCGATGCGCATCTGGCTCGATCCGGCCAAGCTCGCGTCGTTCAACCTCACGCCCGCCGACGCGCTCGGCGCGGTGCAGGAGCAGAACAGCCAGTCGAGCGGCGGCTCGCTCGGCGATCGTCCGCTCGCCGAAGGCAGCGAGATCAACGCGGCGATTCTCACCCAGAGCCGGTTCAGCACGCCCGAGCAGTTCGCCAACGTCATCCTTCGCGCGAATCCCGACGGCTCGGTGATTCGCCTCGGCGACGTGGCGCGCGTGGAGCTCGGCGCGCAGACCTACGGCTTCGACATCGAGATGAACGGCGAGCCCGCGGCTGGCATGGCGATCCAGCTCACGCCGGGCGCCAACGCGCTCGCCGTGGCGCGTCAGGTCAAGCAGCGCATGACAGAGCTCGCGGTTGGATTCCCGCAGGACATCGCGTGGACGGTGCCGTACGACTCGACGCCGTTCATCAGCGCGTCGGTGAAGTCGGTGGTGGAGACATTGATCGAGGCGATGATCCTCGTCTTCCTCGTGATGTTCCTCTTCCTGCAGAATTGGCGCGCCACGCTCATCCCGACGATCGTCGTGCCGATCGCGCTGTCCGGCGCCTGCCTCGGGCTCTGGCTGCTCGGATTCTCCATCAACGTGCTGACGCTGTTCGCGATGGTCATGGCGATCGGCATCCTCGTCGATGACGCGATCGTCGTCATCGAGAACGTCGAACGCATCATGTCCGAGGAGAAGCTCTCGCCGTACGAGGCGACGGTGAAGGCGATGACGCAGATCACGTCGGCCGTCGTCGGCATCACCCTCGTGCTCGTTGCGGTGTTCGTGCCGATGGCGTTCTTCCCCGGCTCGACAGGCGGCATCTACCGCCAGTTCTCCGTCACCCTGGCGGTGTCGATCGCGTTCTCTGCGCTCATGGCGCTGACGCTCACCCCCGCGCTCTGCGCCACGCTGCTCAAGCCGGTCTCGGAAGAGGGCGAATGGTCGGGCAACCGCGTGGGCCGCGCGGCGGGACGGTTCTTCGGCGGCTTCAACGCATGGTTCGCGCGCACGACCGGTCGGTATCAGGGCCTCGTGGGACGGATCCTCGGACGACCCTTGCGATTCCTGGGCGTTTTCGTTGGACTCATTGCCATCACGCTGCTGTTGTTCCAGCGTCTTCCCGGCAGCTTCCTCCCAGTGGAGGATCAGGGGAGCGTGCTCACCGTCATCCAGGCGCCGCCCGGAGCGACGACGGAGCGCACCAACCTCGCGATCGAGCAGGTGAAGGCGTTCTATCGCGCTCAGCCGCAGGTGGAGACGAACATCCTCGTGCGCGGGTTCAGCTTCTTCGGCCAGGGCCAGGCGAACGCGATGGCGTTCGTGCGGCTCAAGCCGTGGGACGAGCGCAAGGGCGCGGAGAACAGCGCGCAGTCGCTCGTGCTTCGCGGGATGCGCGCGCTGAGCCAGATCAAGGAGGCGATGGTGTTTCCGCTCAATCCGCCGGCCATCCAGGGACTCGGCGTCGCGAGCGGCTTCAGCTTCGTGCTCGAGGACCGTGGCGGCCACACGCTCGACGAGCTGAAGGCCGCGCGCAACCAGCTCCTCGGCGCGGCGAGCAAGAGTCCCCTGCTCGTCGGCGTGCGGCCGGACGGTCAGGAGGACGCACCGCAGCTCCGCGTGTTGATCGACCGGATCAAGGCGCGCGCGCTCGGGCTGTCGGTGTCGAGCATCAACGCCACGCTCGCCATCTCGTTCGGCAGCGCATACGCCAACGACTTCAGCCGAGGAGGACGCATTCTTCGCGTGCTCCTCGCCGCCGATGCGCCGTTCCGCATGACGCCGCAGGACATCCTCGATCTCAAGGTGCGCAACACCAAGGGCGAGATGGTGCCGTTCGGCGCGTTCACGACGGTGACGTGGACGGCGGGCCCGCCACAGATCCAGCGCTACAACGGGTATCCATCGATGAACATCTCCGGATCGGCCGCTCCTGGACGTTCGACCGGCGAAGCGATGAAGGAGATGGCACGCCTCGCGAGCACGTTGCCGGCCGGCTTCGGCTTCGACTGGACCGGTCTTTCCTTCGAGGAGAATCAGTCGTCCGGGCAGATCGTGACGCTGATGGGCGTCTCGCTCGTCGTCGTGTTCCTGCTGCTCGCCGCGCTCTACGAGAGCTGGGCCGTTCCGCTCTCCGTGCTGCTCGTCGTGCCGCTCGGCGTGCTCGGCTCGATTCTCTTCACGATGTTCCGCGGTCTCGCCGCCGACGTGTACTTCAACGTCGGTCTCGTCACGATCATCGGATTGGCGGCGAAGAACGCCATCCTCATCGTCGAGTTCGCGATCGAGGAGGAAGCGCATGGAAAGAGCACGATCGACGCGACGATGGCCGCGGTCAAGCTCCGTTTGCGTCCGATCATCATGACGTCGCTCGCCTTCGTGCTCGGCATGATGCCGCTCGTACTCGCGCGCGGCGCCGGTGCGTCGAGCCGTCAGGCGGTGGGCACCGGCGTCGCCGGAGGCATGCTCGCCGCGACAGCATTCGGCATCTTCTTCATTCCGCTGTTCTACCTGGCGGTGCGGCGATGGGTGAGCCGAAAGCGGCCGTTGGCGCCGGAAGAGATCGCGCATCAGCACGATCATGATCACGACGCGGATCTGGATCAGGGTGCGGCGCATGCGTGAGGCTGAGAAGCGGTGGGGAGTGGGGAGTGGGGAGTGTGCGACCTCGGGACGCGACAGTGTCCCAGGGCAGTTGATCTCACCCCCAACCCCCCACTCCCGACCGCGCCTGCGCACCGTGCTTCGCGCAGCGTGCTACGCCGTTTCGCTCGGGCTCGTCACCGCCTGTTCCTTCGCGCCACCACACGCGCGTCCGCCGCTCCCGACACCCTCGGCGTATGACGCGACACTGGACAGCGCCAACACCGCTGGCCCGCGCGCCGTCGACCTGGGCTGGCGCGACTTCTTTCGCGACCCGCGGCTCGACGCGCTGATCGGGTCCGCGCTCGAGCACAATCGCGATCTCGCCATCTCCGTGGCGCGCATCGCGCAAGCGCGCGGGGCGTATCGCATCCAGAGTGCCGACCGTCTTCCGACACCAGTCGTCGGCGCGGGCGCGACGCGCAGCCACACCGGCGAAGCGGCGTCCGGTGTGCCCGGCCTCGGCGATCGCACCGTGGACCGCGCGTCGGTGAGCGTCGGCGTCTCCGCGTTCGAGCTCGACTTCTGGGGACGCGTGCGCGATCTCTCCGAGGCGGCGCGCGCCGAGTATCTCGCTACCGTGCAGGCGCAGCGCGCGTTCCGGCTCTCGCTCATTCAGGACGTCGCATCGGCGTACCTCGCGTCGATCGAGACGGGCGAACAGATCCGCCTGGCCGACACCACGGTGCAGAGCCGTCGAGAGGGCGTGCGCATCGCGCAGGTGCGCCAGCGCGCCGGACTCACCTCGGCGCTCGACCTGCATCAGTCGGAGTCGCTGCTCGCGCAGGCGGAAGCAGCGCTCGCGGGATTGCGGCTCACCCAGGTGCAGGTGAACAGCCAGCTCGCGGTGCTCGTCGGCGGTCCCGTCGCCGGACCGCTTCCCGCGTCGCTCCCGCTCGTCGAGCAGACGTCGCCGGCGATCCTGTCGGCGGGACTTCCCTCGGAGCTGCTGCTCTCCCGGCCCGACGTGCTCGCCGCCGAAGAGCGGCTGCGCTCGGCCGAAGCGAGCATCGGCGCGGCGCGCGCCGCGTTCTTTCCGTCGATCTCGCTCACTGGCGCGCTCGGTTTCGCATCGGCCGCGCTGAACACGCTCGTCGGCAATGATGGGCTGCAGTGGAGCTATGGCTCACAGGCGGCGGCGCCGATCTTCAACCGCGGGCGACTCCGCGGCAACGTGCAGATCGCGCGGGCGCAGGGACAGATCGCCGTCGCCGACTACGATCGCACGATCCAGGTCGCGTTTCAGGAAGTAACGAACGCGCTCGCCGGGCGGCGTCATCTCGCCGATCAGGTGGCGGCGCAGGAGCGAGGCACCATTGCGCAGCGACAGATCGCGCAGCTGGCGCGCACGCGATATCTCGAGGGCGTCGTCAGCTACATCGAGGTGCTCGACGCCGAGCGCAATCTGTTCGCGGCGGAGCAGCAGCTGCTCAGGCTGCGGAGGACGAACGTGGAGAATCTCGTCGCGCTGTACGTGGCGCTCGGTGGCGGAGTGATCGAGGGGCGCTGACGCCTACCGCGTCAGATACCCCGTCGAGTCCACGCGATAGTACCGAAACGGCAGCGTGCCCGAGATGTACATGTCGTCCGGGCTCGTCGGCACGTCGGCACCGAAGTAGTAGCGCAGCACCTTGCCCATCACGTTCACGAGCGAGACTCGGCCGACGAAGGCGCTGTCGCCGCCCGCCGGAAGGTAGAACGCGCCGAACGCAGCGAACCGTTCGCGGATGAACGCGGTGGACTGACGCTCCGGATGGTCGACGAAATGTGGCGAGGAGAATCGCGTCCCGTGATCACCGACCACGAGGATCACAGGTGGCGTCGGAGAATCTCGCAGCAGCGTCGTCACCAGGTCGAGCACCATGCGATCGACGCACTGCATCTGTGCGAGGCGCGCCGCGCGTTGTGCGGCCGACGAGTCTTCCTCGGAGGGCATGATCGGCCGGGCGAGCGCATGGCACGACGCGTCCAGATAGTACGGGAGGTGAGGCAGGAGGATGTGGGCGTACGCGAACGTCGGCGCGCTGTCGGCCGGCATCCGGCGCAACCCGGCCATCGTCCGCATCTCGTGCAACGTGTCGAGCGCCGCCGCCGGCCGATAGCGGAGTAGCGTCGAGTTGAGCACAGCTTGCCGCAGCAGGGTGCGACGCAGCTCGTTGGACAACGTGAACTCGGGCCGAGCGTCGAATACGCTGTCGGCGAGAGGGCTGTGCTGCGACTGTGACCACCAGGCCGACGGGAAGAGCACGTACTTGTACCCCTGGCTCCGGAGGAAGCGCGCGCTCCGGTTGTTCTCCACCATGTAAGCCGGGAGCGCGAAGCTGGGGTTCTTCTCGCCGGCATCGTGCGCGAGCTGGGTGAGGAGCGACCCATTCAGCAGCGACGCCATCGAGAGGATCGTTTGCGCGTAGTTGCTGTACATCTCGCGCGGGATGACGAAGCCGAGCGCGCGCAGGCTGTCCGTGAAGCTCGAGTCGCTGAAGTTCAGCACCTCGAGCGACGACCGCGCGCTGGGGTGACCGTCCAGCACGAACAGATAGATGTCGCGCTTGGGCTGATTGCGGCCGGCGGGCGGTGGACTCGACACCCGGAGTGGCGCGGCGAGCTGCTGCACGAGCAGGCTCCGCCTCGGCGCCGTGGGTGTGTCGTGCTGGGAGAACGCGAGCCGAGACGCGACGACGATGAGCAGCAGCGCGCCGAAGCGCGCCATGAATCCAGTGACGGCCGCGAGTCGGTCGCGCGATTGGCGCCACAGCCACACGAGCAGCGCCGCCGTCGCGATCAGGCCCAGCGGCATGAGCACGGCGTCGCGCGACAAGCGCCACGTGATCGCCTGGGCCGCGCGCTGCGCCGGCACGTAGTAGAAGAACCACGCGACGAGCACCATCGTCAGCGCCGCCGCGAGCGGCGCGGCGCGATCCGTCCGATCCGTGACCCGGACCAGTGCGAGCACGAGGAACAGGGCGACCGCCGTGACGACGGCGACAGCTGTCACGACCTGGGCGAGCCCCACGGCGCGATACTGTCCCGCGCCCTGCGCCGCAGTGCCGAGCACCAGGGCGATGGCGAAGAAGATCGGGTAGAGCAGTCGTGCGGCGCGTCGCAAGCGCTACACCGGGCGGACGACCGGTGCGATCACTTCTCCCGGTGCGGGAGGAACAGATGGCGGATGGCGCGCGCGACCGACTGGCGTACCGATCGGAACATGGTGCCGGCGGCGAGGACGCCGGCGATCAGTGCCTGGAGGACGAGGCTACCAGCGGCGGGATCGATGTACATCGTGACCTGTCGGCGAGCGACTGCAGGCGTTGATCGGGCCGTTGCACCAGCAACGGTCGCCGCTCGTCATCGGCGGCTGTCTGTTACGGACTCGTTGCAAAACGCACGCCCTCGAGATCGCCAAGCTGAGTGGCGAATCAGCATCGGTGCGCACTATGGCGCGCGCACCCGGATCGGCATCGTGGTCACCCGCGGGTTCGTACGTGAGAAGTGTCGCTGCGTGAGACTCGGACCGCTAGGTGAGATTCTCCGTCCAGTGCACCTGCCCGTGCATCGGTCCGAACCCCGGACATCGCTGCTCGAAGCGCAGATCCATCGCCGTGAGCCGTCCGTTGAAGTAGAACACGTGGTCGACGACGAACCATCCAGTCACTGGCGCGCAGCCGCGCGAGTTGAGCGTCACGTCGAGGCTGCCCCGCAATGGATCGGCGTCGGCGATGCCACGAAGGTCGTGGTAATAGCCCTCGTCGAGCCGCGGGTGGCCGATCATCGTGTTGAACACGCCGCGCAGCGCGAGCCCGACCACGGTATCCGTCGCGGCAACAGAGAGCGCGCCGCCCTCCGCGGTGACGCCGACGCTGCCCGTCGCGGGCGTGACGACGCGCGGATACGTCACCCCGACGGTGAAGCCCGCATCCATCTCGACGTAGACGTAGCTCCCCGTCGCGGGCGTCGCACCCGCGGGCGGACGCCAGAGGCTCGCGGGAATCGGAAGCATCGGACCGGAGGATTGGCCGCCCGTCGAGTCCTGCGGCACGCCGCTCGAGGAGGACCCGCAGGCCACCGCGAGCGCGAGCGCCAACGACGACCACGCACGACCTTCCGCGCGCGAACCATGCCTCGTCGTCCATGTCGCCACGTTCTCCTCGCGTTCCGGTTGAACTCGCCCATCAGCGCCAGATCGAGGTCGCCGCGGCGCTCGCCTGTGCCCTCCATCGCGCTTCGTTCACGCCGTACACGAGGAGCCACACGATCGTCGCCGCCGAACCGAGCAGCCCAACCACGGCGATGACGGGAAAGAGACGATATCCGAGCGGCGGAAACAAGAATGCCAGCCAGCCCGCGCCGCCGATCATCGAGATCACGCCAAGTGTGCGTGGCAGGAAGCGGGACCGCAGCACGAGCCAGCCATGCAGAACCGTGTGCGCGCCGAAGAAGACGAGGGCGATCGCGGCGCCCTGGTCGTTCACCTTGAGCAGGAGCAGCGCGAGGCTCTGAAGCTGCTGCGCGTTGAAGACGCCGAGGGATGGCGCGCCTCCGAGCACGAACAGCGGAGCGTAGTAGAACAACCGGGCGAGCGTCTTGATGACGCATCCGGCGAAGCCGAGGCTCAGCGCCACCAGATTGATATTCCTGCTCACCGGCTTCAGGAGCTGGTAGAAGAGCACCGTCATCGCCATCTGGCACCCCATCTCGACCAGGTAGACGGCGAAGCCGAGTCGAAACAGCGACGGTTGCGCGAGGATGTTCGCTGCCGTTGCGGCCGCGTCTCGCAAATTCACGAGTCGCTCGCTCACGTAGCCCTGCGCGAAGATTCCCGTGACGATCGTCAGGAGGTAGAGCACGCCGGTGATCCTGGCGATCGTGACCGGTGACGCCTCGCCGTTCGCCCGGATGCGTACGCTCGTGCTCGGGCTGCCGCGCTCTGTCGTGTCCACGCCGTCCTCCCTGTGTAGTGGGGCCTGGACAGGAGGACGGAATAACTTAGTTTTTAGTTTCAGGGCGCTCGACGACACCGCCCAACCCCGCGCCGGCCCGTCTCGGGGGAAACACTCGCCCACACATCCGCGTACCACTCGCATGCTCTGCATCCTCTACGTCAACGCCGTCGGCATGCTCCTCGGCCTCGTCGGCCTGCTCACCGAGCGAGCGCTCCCGGTCACCTGGCCACGACGCTGGCTCTGGTGCCTCATCATCCCCGCCTCGCTCTTCGTGCCCGGCTACTACCGGTTCCACC
>JBDTOD010000027.1:0-39144 GCA_039933415.1 bacterium | reverse complement strand
CCCCGGGCTCTGACCCCGGGCTCTGACCCCGGGCTCTGACCCCGGGCTCTGACCCGCATCCCGCATCCCGTAGGGAGGTGGCAATTGTCTGGCCCGTATCTCGCCCTATGTGCGCTGCGGCCCAAGGGCCGGCCACAATCAGCCGATAGAGAGACGAGTCCATGACGCTCAGCTTCAACCACTTGGCGGCCGCGCGCGCCGTCGTCCTATGCGCGATTCTCACTCTTCCGTCTGCATGCACCAAGGGCGACGCAAGCGGCGCAAAGGCGTCTGCGGCCGAGGTGCCCAAGGGCGAGGTCGCACGCGGAGGCTGGGCTCCGGCCGAGCTGACCTCGGTGAAGGGTGTGTCCATCACCGATCTGCGCGCTGCTGTGCAGAAGCGGCTCTCGGAGACTCATCCAGCGACCGTCGGAGACGACGCCTGGCAGCACACGAAGCGGCTCTACGCTCGCTTCGGCCAGACGCCACTCTGGATGTCGGAGGATGGACTCGAGAAGGATCGCGCCGGCGCGTTGACGAACGCGGTGCTCGCGGCGAGCGACGACGCCGTGCGCATCGATGACTACCCGGTGGCCGAGCTCGCGCAGGCGATCACCCTGGTGCGAAACACCAAGCAGCCGACCGCCGACCAGCTCGCCAACGCCGACGTCCTGCTCACCGCCGCGTATGCGTCGCTGGGAGAGGACCTGCTCATCGGCTCGGTGGACCCGCGCAAAGTCGGCCAGGCATGGCACATCGACGCGAAGGAGGAGAACGTCGACAGTGCACTGGTGCGCACGCTGAGCATGATGCCGCTCGACAAGTCGATCAGCGCCATGCGGCCAGACGACGACGAGTATGCCGCCCTCCAAAAGGAGCTGAAGCGTTTCCGCGAGCTGGTGGCGAAGGGCGGATGGCAGCCGGTGCCGGTGGGGAAGGCGCTCAAGCGCGGCCAGAGCGATTCACCGCAGCGACTCGCGGCGCTCCGTGCGCGGCTGCAGGCTGAAGGGATCGACGTCGCCAGCGTGCCGCCGGCGTCCGCGCCCGCAGCGGGTCCCGACACGACGTCGGGCGCACGTCGACGGGTTGTCTCGGGAAGCGCCCTGTTCGATGACGGTCTCGCTGCCGCGGTCGCGCAGTTCCAGTCGCGTCACGGCATCGCAGTGGACAGCTCGCTCGGCACCGAGACGATCAACTCGCTCAACGTGCCGGCGGAGTATCGCCTCGGCCAGATCGCCGCGAACCTCGAACGGTTCCGGTGGATGCCTCGGTCGCTCGGCGAGCGCTACATCTATGTGAACGTGCCCGCCTTCCATCTCGCGGCGTACGACAGCGGCAAGAAGGCGCTCGAGATGAAGGTGATCGTCGGACAGGAGTACGAGGACAAGGCGACGCCGGTGTTCTCCGACTCGATGGAGTTCGTCGTGTTCCGCCCGTACTGGAACATCACGCCGGACATCCAGGCGAAGGAGATCGAACCGAAGGTCGCATCGAACCCGGGCTATCTCGCCGAGAACGACATGGAGTACTACAAGGACGGCAGCGCCACGCGCATCCGTCAGAAGCCGGGCCCGAAGAACTCACTCGGCTTCGTGAAGTTCCTCTTCCCGAACGACTTCAACATCTATCTGCACGACACGCCGAACCACGAGCTGTTCGACAAGGACGTGCGCGCGTTCAGTCACGGATGTATCCGCGTGGAGAAGCCGTCGGACCTGGCGCAGTGGGTGCTGGGCTGGGACGCGACGAAGGTCGATCAGGCGATGAAGGATGGGAAGGACAACCAGCAGATCAAGCTGCCGAAGAAGATCCCGGTGTACATCGCCTATGGCACCGCGTACATCCGTGACGGCCAACTCTCCTTCGGCAACGATCTCTATCATCGCGACGACAAGCTCGTGAAGGCGATCGCGGAAGGAGCACTGCCGTCCGAGCGCGCGAGGAAGGCACTCGAGGAGTTGAAGAAGATCGCGACGTCTTGACTACCACACCCTGTAGGTGGTAGTGCGTAGCGGTAGCGAGAAATGGGAGCGCGTCGCGAGACCTACGTCAACGACCACTCGGCAGCAGACAACGGCCCTACTCGATACCAACCCAGGTATCTGGTAGGGCCGTTCGCCTACCGAATGAAAATCGGGGTCAGAGTCGGGGCTCTGACCCCGAGTCGCAATACCCGCTACCCATACAGGGAGTGGTAGGCTCAGAAGCCTACTCCCCCCCGCGAAACCCGGCCGCGATACTCGCCACGACCGAGGACGGCGATGGCCGCGCCGCGACGTTCACGTCGATCGGGATCTTGTGGCCGTTCCACGTCTGCGTCACGTCGAGCACTCCCTGCCAGATCGCGGCGAAGTTGTGGCCCGTCTCGCGCGGATGTTTGGTCGTGTTGAAACCGTGCGACTTGGCGACCCAGAACGGCGGCTCGCCGTCGATACCGAGGGAGCGGTAGACGGACTTCACATCGTTGTACACGACGTTCGCGTTGTAGGTGTGCACGTAGATGCCCGGCACGTAGCGACCGTCGTCGAGCACCGCACGCGCCCAGGCCGAGTAGTAGTCGCGCATCGGCTGATGCAGCACGTCCATGCGCTCGAGGTCGAGGAACACCGTCGTGCCGCGCGGGAAGCCCTCGCGCGACGTACGCTGGGTGGCATCGACACCATCGTGCATGCCGCGCGCGCCGCTCACGAAGTCCGCATTGCAGGTCGCGTCGGCCGCGGGAGGCGGCGCCTTGCGCAGCACCGTCGTCATCACCGTGCGCGTCACTCTGCGACGCTTGCTTCCTCTGCCGACGTACGACGTGACGCGCTTGAGCACGCTCACGCGCTCCATGTGCGGCGCACCGGGGCGCCGACCCCACGTCTGCTGTCCGACGTACAGCACGGCGAGCCCGTAGCCCATCGCGGTGAGCGTGTCACGCTTGCCCGACCAGCCCTCATCCTGATGACAGGGGCTCGGCAGGTAGTAGCCCGACCAGCGGTACGGCGAATCGCCTCTGCGCCACGCGAGCATCGCGTCGTCGCCCGGATAGGCGCCGGTGTCGAAGCCCATGTAGGAGGGGTGCGCTACTTCGTTCGCCAGCTGCGCATCCTGCCCGGCGATCGCCGCGGCGGCCAACGCCACGCGCGCCGACGCCCCGGCGAGGGATTCGCGCGTCGTGCCCCCGTCCGTGCAGGACGTGGCGACGACGATTGGCAGCACGGCTACAGCGATGGCACGAACGATCCGCATCGGCACACTCCATTGATCCCACCCAGTACACCAAAGTGGGCGGAATGCTCTGACGTCACGGATAAAGTGTGCGATCTATCACGATGCGACGACCTCACGCATCGGTCCGTTCGTGGTCAGGCGAGCTCGTGTTACAGCGCCAGAGGTTCAGCCGTTGACGTGCTCGCCACGCTCGCTGCGATTGGCTGTCACGACGTCGTACAGCAGCGCAACGAGCGAGCTGGTGTAGATCGGCTTCAGTACCCAATCGGCGGCGCCCAGCACCTGCGCGTCGCTCCGCATGTCCGAGTCGCCGGCTCCGCTGCAGATGACGACGCATGCGTGCGGATCGAGCGTTCGCAGCGAACGAAGCAGGCCGAGCCCATTGGCGCCGGGCATGTTGAGATCGAGCAGCACCACATCGGGCGAGTTCGATTCGTACACCGCGAGCACTTCCTCCGCGTTGGAGGCGACGCCGGCCACGATGAGGCCTTCACGCTCCAGCATGCGGCGCATCATCGTGCGCACTGCTGTAACGTCGTCACAGATGAGGACGGAGAAGGACATCGCGATCGGGGGCGGGGTGGCGGCGACAGGGGGGACTGACCCTCAAAGCATCGGCAGCCAGGCGTCCGTGCTTTAGCGTCGGGCAATAAACGAGGCTTTTGTACGGTTATTGCACACGTCATTCGGCTCCGAAGGACGACCCACGACACCGTTTGGAGGTCCGATGACACGCCGTACTCTGCGTCGCACGTCCGTTGCCGCGCTGGCCGCCGCAGCGTTCGTCGCCGCCTGCTCGAAGGGAGACAAGACCGCCGACTCCGCCAAGGCCGCCGATTCGGCCGCCGCCGCGGCCGCCGCTGCCGCACCGCCACCGGCGCCCGCCCCGCCAGCGCTGACGGATCCCAACATCGCCGCCATCCTCGACGGGGCGAACGCCGCAGACAGTTCGGCCGGCGCCGTGGCCGCGACGAAGGGGACGAGCAGCGAAATTCGGTCATTCGCGAAGGACATGATGCGCGATCACCATGCCCTGAGAAAGCTCGGGCAGGATCTCGTGAAGAAGCTCAACGTCACTCCCGAGCTTCCGGCCGGCGACAACAGTCAGGCGGCGGCGACGGCGTGGCACGATAGCCTCACGGCGATGGCCAAGGGCGCCGCGTTCGACAAGGCCTACATCGACCACGAAGTGACGTACCACGAGGCGGTGCTCCAGACGGCGCAGGCGGCGCTCGGTGCCGCGCAGAACGCCGATCTCAAGGCCCTGATCCAGAAGGCCGCGCCGAACCTGCAGGCGCACCTCGAGCACGCGAAGTCCATCCAGTCCAAGATGGGCAGCGCGATGGGAGCGGCCGGCGGGGGCATGGCGGACGGCGCGAAGAAGCCCTGACCTCATGAGCGCGCGGGTCCGGGAATGAAGAGAGCGCTCGGCATCGCCGAGCGCCCTTTTTCTGTACGATGGGGGTCAGAGTACCCCGGGCTCTGACCCCGGGCTCTGACCCCGGGAACCGGTCCCAGCCGCCCAAGTATGACGCAGGTCACCAAATATGTGGCGCGGGAGTGGCAGATCGCGTTACTTTAGGCACGCACGCGGTCCGGGAGGACAACGCAAAAGCTCCCCCCAGAACTCGCTGAAGAGAAGCAGGCCCATGCATCAGTCGGCCGACACAACCCGGCCACGATGTGGCCTGAGGCGGTGTCTGTGGGAGTTACGCCGTCCGAAGCGAAGGTGTTGGTCCCCACCCGGAGACGCACGCCGTCTCTACTCGGCAATGAGGCCCAGATGTTCGGTCTGGCGACGGACGTTCCCGTGCTCTCGCTCGTCATCCCCGTCTACAACGCGGCGGACCAGCTTCCGACGACGCTCGAGTCGATCGATCAGTTCGCGTCCCGCTACCCGGGACGCCTCGAAGTCCTGTTCGTCGATGACTGCTCGAGCGAAGTGGAGACGCAGCTGATCCTGGAGGATTTCGCCAGGCAGCGCGACTATGCGCGGGTGCTCCGCAATGCGCACAATCGGGGTAAGGGTTTTTCCGTGACGCGCGGCATGCTCGCCGCACGAGGACGCTATCGCGTGTTCACCGATGTCGATCTCGCCTATCCGCTCGACCAGGTGAACCGGATCGTCGACGAGCTCGTGAGCGGCGCGGACGTCGCCATCGCGTGCCGCGTGCTCCCGGAGTCGCGCTACCTGATGAGCCCGAGCTTCTTCCACTATCTGTACACCCGGCACCTCATGAGCCGAGCGTTCAACAAGGTGGTGCAGACCTTCCTGCTTCCGGGCATCCTCGATACGCAGGCGGGACTGAAGGGGTTCACGGCGGAGGCCGCGCACCTCTGTTTCTCGCGCACAACGATTCCCGGCTTCGGATTCGACATCGAGTGTCTGTACGTCGCCCAGCAGCACGGTCTGACGATCAAGCAGACAGCGGTGAGCTTCCGCTACGACGACGAGCCGACGACCGTCCGCTTCGCGCGTGACAGCAGCCGCATGCTGCGCGACATCTGGCAGGTGCGCACCAACGCGTGGCGCGGTCAGTACGCCACGGCGAGCGCGCGGTTCGCGTTCCCGACCGAGGATCAGTGGGTGCCGGGAGGACTGCACACGCCACCGCATGGGTTCGCGGCGGCGTCCCCGCCGCCGGCCGCGGTGAGTCAGTTGATCGGTTGATCGGTCCGGTCGGCAACCCGCGATCTACTGAGGAACCGATCCACGGATCAATCGCAGTAGATTGCCCCGCATGAGCTCCCCCCAACGCCTGCTCGTCATCAACGCGGATGATCTGGGATTTGCGCCGGGCGTGAATCGCGGGATCATCGAGGCGTACGACGCCGGCACGCTGACGTCGGCGTCGATGATGGTCACCATGCCGGCGTTCACCGAAGCGGTCGATCTGGTGCGCAGCAAGGCGCCTCGGCTCGGTGTGGGGTTGCACCTCAACCTGGTGCTCGGCAAGCCGCTCGCGGAGGTGCCCACGCTCGTCGATCCCGACACCGGGACATTTCACCCACTCGACGTGCTCGCTCGCCGAGCGCTGACCGGCCTCGTGGATGCCGCCGACGTGCGCCGAGAATGCGACGCGCAACTCGCGGTGCTCTCGGCCGCGGGCATCCGGCCGACGCACGTCGACAGTCATCGGCATGCTCACGCGATGCCGGGAATCCTGCCCGCCGTCGCCGCCGCCGCGCGAGAAGGGGGCGTGCAGATCGTTCGGCGTCCGCTCGATCAACCGAGTCTGCTCGACCCGATCGCCGGCGCAAAGATGCTGGTGCTGCATGCCGCCTGGCGCGCCGCACTGCACGGCGTCTCGCCGGCGCATCGCGATCTCCTGGCGCGGGCACCGCACTTTCGCGGCATCGCGATGCAGGGCGCGCCAGACGTGCGGGACCGGCTGCTGGCCACGCTCGACACGCTACCGCGCGGAGCGACCGAGATCATGCTGCATCCTGGCTACGACGATCCCGTGCTCGCTTCGTTGGATCCCTTTCGTCGCGAGCGAGAAGCCGACGTCGCCGCGCTTCGTGATTCCGCGGTCGTAGCCCGACTGCAGAAAGACGACATCCGGCTCGTTCACTTCGGGGAGATTGCGTGAACGGCGGGGTGCGGGGTGCGGGTGGCTACACCCATCACCCAGCACCCATCACCGCTGTTCGCTTGCTCCGCCATAACTCCACCTGGATCGAAACCCAGATCACGACCAGCGGCACGGTCTTGAACCGGTAGCGATCGAAGAAGTCGCGCTGGAGCGTCGCGGGCATCGCATCCGACGAGGCGAGGACGGTGCAGACGACGAAGAAGAGGAACATCGCCCACGTCCAACGCGTGCGTCGCTCGAGCGAGGCGAACCAGATCGCGACACCCGCAACCGCAATCACGAAGGTGGGACTCTCCGCCTGGTGGTTGAAGATGACGCAGAAGACGAGCACCGAGCAGAGATAGAGTCGGCGAAGTTCCCACTCGCGCCAGCGCGACGGCTGCGAGAGGATGGGCGCGACGAGCAGCAGGACGCCGAGGAGCTGCTGCGGCCAGTTCGGCCAAGCGCGGTGCAGGGTGAGCTGCGTGAGCTGCATGACTGTAAAGCCACGCGCCATCGCGTCCGTCGCCTCGATGACGCGCCAGCTCGCGTATTGCGCCGCGAGGGTGGCGGGCGCCGTGACGAGAAGGGGGAGCAGGGCGAACGCCACCATTCCGAGCGCGAGCGCGGCGGCGACGCGACGCTTGCGTGGATGGAAGACGGCGAAGCTGACAGCGGCGAGCGGAAATACCTTGATGAAGGTCCCCGCGACGGCGGCGATGCTGCCGAGCGCGGTGTGCCGCCGCTCATACGCGGCGAAGGTGAAGATGATCAGCGCCGCGACGAGTGCGTTGCTCTGCACGTTCTGCAGCGAGCCGAGCATGTCGAGGAAGACGATTGCTCGCGCGACGGTCGCGGCGCGGCGGGGCAGCACCATCCCGAGCGCGACGAACAGCGCGCCGGCGTTGAGCGCGTTCCACGCCAGCATCGCAAGAGGGAAGGGCAGGTACGCGAAGGGGAGGAAAAGCAGCGCGAACGTCGGACTGTACTTGTAGAAATCCAGGTGCTCGGCCGGATACGCCGCGTACAGATCCGCGCCGGCGAGCAGATGCCTGCTCGCGGCGCGAAAGATCAGGAAGTTGTTGTGTTGATGCGTGATCCCCTGCTGCAGTGTCGCGGCGACGATGGCGGCGAGCCAGAGAAACGCGATGAACCAGTCGATCGCTCGCACGCGTTCCGGCGCCGGCACGGCGCGCCCGTCAGCGGGCTCGTCTCCCTCGATCGATGCAGTGGAAGTCATGAGGGACGAAAGGTAGAAAGGACGATCACCGTTCGACACCACCGCGCCCGACAACGCCTCGGCATGACCTTGACTCTGACGCGGCATGACTCAGCCTCCGCGATGCGGAGACCGGCGAGGCCGAGCGGATCGGTGAGTCGCGGAGTACCGTGTTCCGCGAGCGCGAGCTGCCCGCCCTTCGTCCTACGCGGGGAGCGCGAGCGCTGTTGGAGCGAATGACGGCCGACGGCCTCCAGCTCGTGGTCGCGACCCCGTCGGTCTCAACGCGCGTGCGCGGTCATCCGCAGACCGCCGCGCACGCGCAGCGTGATGATCGGCTGAGGCACCACCACCGCGCCCGCCGCTAGCCGCAGTCGCCAACGCCGTGCGATCGTCGCGAGCGCCAACGTGCCCTCGAGCCACGCGAACTGCTCACCGATGCAGACGCGCGTGCCGGCGCCGAACGGGAAGTACGAGAACTTCGGCCGCGCCGGATCGAGCGCGCTGCCGCCCGGTAGCCATCGCTCCGGCAGAAACGCCTCCGCGTCGGGCCACCATCGCGGATCGCGATGCACGATCCACTGGCTCATCAGCACGATCGTGCGCGCCGGAAGCAGATGACCATCGAGCGAGTACTCGGTCACCGCCCGCCGCCCAACGATCCACGCCGGTGGATAGAGCCGCATCGTCTCGGCGAGCACGGCACGCGTGTACGGGAGCCGCGCGAGATCGTCCGCGCCCAGTGACTCGGCGCCGACCGCGTCGACCTCGGTGTGGAGGCGAGCCTCGGCGTCCGGGTGCCGAGACAGCAGATAGAACGCCCAGGCGAGCAGGTTCGCCGTCGTCTCGTGACCGGCGAGGAGCAGGGTCATCGCCTCGTCGCGAAGCTGAAGGTCACTCATCCCGCTGCCGTCGCCTTCGGTGTCGTGCGCGAGCAGGAGCATCGAGAGCAGGTCGCCGCGGTCCTCTCCCGACGCGCGACGCTCGGCGATGAGCCGATAGATCGTCGAGTCGAGCCGCTCTCGACCGCGGCGGAAACGGATCGTCATCGGCAGGGGAAGCCGCACGAGCAGCTCGCCGAAGGGGAGCACGCTGAAGTTGAACGCGGCAATCGCCGCGGCGAGCGCGTCGCCGATCTCGTGCGCCTCGTTCTCGATGTCCGCGTCGAACAGCGTCTTGCCGACGACGGCCAGCGTGTACGCGGCCATCTCGCGCGACACGTCGAGCGTGTCGCCGTCACGCCAACCACCAGCGCGGCGTTCGGCGTACGTGGCCATCGTCTCGGCGTACGCGGCGATACGGGCGCGGTGAAACGCGGGTTGCGCGAGGCGACGTTGGCGCAGGTGCAGCTCGTCCTCGCTGGTGAGCAGGCCTTCTCCCAGCAGCATCTTCGCGCGCTCGAGACCGCGGCCCTTGTGAAAGGTGCGCGCGTGGGTGACGAGCACATCGCGAATGCGGTCGGGATCACTGAGGAGCACGATGGGCTGGCTGGCGATGTGAAAGCCGGCGACGTCACCGTGCTCGCGCGCGATCGTCGTGAACAGCGCGAGCGGCCGGCGCATCGTGTCGAGCGCGAACTGGCCCGGAAAGCGCTGGCGCGGCCCGGGCACGGTGAACATGCCGCTCACAGCGCCTGGCGCCGCGCGCTGCGCGGGAGCTCCGGTCACCGGCTCACGCCGTCTTCAACAATCCGAGCCGCAGACAGAACTGGACATAGTCCGAGCGGTGCGAGAGCCCGAGCTTCTCGGTGATTCGCTGCTTGTACGTCTCGACCGTCTTCGGGCTGATGAACAGCCGCTCGCCGATCTCGGAGGCGGAGTAGCCTCCAGCGACGTGCACGAGCACGTCGCGCTCGCGCTCGGTGAGACTCTGGTACTGCGCGCGCTCGTCGGCGTGCTCGCCGCGCTTGGAAACCTGGCGCGCCAACGCGCGCGCCGCGCTCGCCTGCACGTAGGTATCCCCCGCAGCGACGGCGCGCACCGCGTCGGCAAGCTCGCGATCGGCGGCGTTCTTCATGAGGTAGCCTGCCGCGCCCGACTCGAGAAGCTTGACGAGATACTCGTCCTCGGTGTGCATCGTGAGGATCAGCACTCGCGTCGCGTCCCCGCGCGCCACGAGCTGCTTCGTCGCCGTGAGCCCGTCCATCTGCGGCATGTCGAGGTCGAGCACCGCCACGTGCGGCGCGAGACGCTCGATCAGGGCGAGCGCATCGCGACCGTTGGACGCCTCGCCCACGACCTCGATGTCCTTGCTCGTGCTCAGCAGGGCCTTGAGCCCGGCGCGGACGACGAGATGGTCGTCGGCGAGAATGACGCTGATGATGTCGGGACGGGGCATGGCAACGACGGTTGTCAGTATACGGTCGTCGGTCTTCGGCCTGCCTAGGGTAGCCTCTGCGTCCCGAGGCTGGCCATAAACCGACAACCGATCACCGTTCACCGGTTCAACGAGCACTGTCAAGGCGGAACGATGGCCCGCCTCGAAGAGATATTACTTCCCCACCACCAACGCCGTCACCATGCCGAACATGCCATGATCGCTCTCGGCGTGCGGCAGGATGTGGCAGTGGAAGGCCCAGGTGCCGGGGTTGTTGCAGTTCACGACCACATCGTAGCGCTCGCCGGGGGCGATGTTCAGCGTATCGCACTTCCAGGGGGCTGAGAGGGGCCAGCCGTCCTTGGCGATGACCGTCTGATGCATCCCGTGCAGGTGCATCGGATGGATCATCATCCCTTCGTTCATGTAGCGGATGCGGATTTTCTGGCCGAGCTTGGCGACGACGGGCTGAGTGCCCGGGAAGCTCTTGCCGTTGAACGTATAGCCATGCGCGCCGTCGTTCAGGATGAATACGACATCCTGGTCGACCTTGGGCTCCTGCGCCTTGCTCTTGGGTTCGACGATGAAGGCGCCGAGCAATCCGAGCCCGACCTGCATCGCCGAGTTGTGGTGGGAGTGGTACATGTGCGATCCAGCGTTCGGCACCGTGAACTCGTACGTGAACGAGGCGCCCGGCTTCACCGGTGGCTGCGTGATGTACGGCACGCCATCCATGTCGTTCGGCAGCTCGAGACCGTGAAAGTGGATCGACGTGGACTGCTTGAGCTCGTTCTTCAGCACGATCCTGACGCGGTCGCCTTCGCGAACCCGGATCTGGGGACCGGGCACCTGACCGTTGTATGCCATGGCGGACACCATCTGGCCGGGCGAGGTCTCCCACTGCATCTCGCGCGCGGTGAGCTCGAACACCTTCACGCCGTTCACGACCTTCGGCACCATGAGCACGTTGCCCTCACCGGCCGTCTTGGCGGGGAAGGCCTTGATCCCTTTCTCGTGCAGCGCGTCCATCGTGTCGGATGCGCTCGCCGCCGCGCCGGTGACGGTATCGTGCGCCCCCATCGTGCCGCCGGTCGCGCCCGCGGCGGGCGTTGGTGTCGTGGCGGCGGGAGTCGTCTGTGCATCGACCGTGGGCTGACCCGCCTTGCCGCAGGCGGCGAGGGCGCCGGCTCCAACCGCGGTGAGCGACGCCGTGCGAAGGAACGCACGGCGTGAGGTCGGCGTCTCGGCGAGAGTCGCGAGCGAGCTCTCGTGCGAGCTGATCTTGGACATGGTGTGAGTCTGTGTCTCTGGTGGCGTGGTGCCCGGAAGCAAATCTCGCCCGCAGAGCCTCTCCCGCATGTCGGGCGCTGGCCGGATATTTCGCGCGACTTGGCCTGACGCCGAAGTAGGGAAACTCCCGACACGCAGTCGCGCTCGACGAGCGAATCCTCGCACCACGGAACGTGGGTTTGATGAGAGAGGCAAACGAGGCCACCGACCGCGCCGCGATGCACCACATCCTCCCACCCGAGCTCTTCTCGGGATTTCTGGCCATCTCGGCCGACGCGGTGATCGCGGTGGACGAGGAGCAGCGGATCATCTTCTTCAACCAGGGGGCGGAGCGCATCTTCGGCTACGCGGCCGACGAGGTCGGCGGTCACGCGCTGGCGATGCTGCTTCCCGAGCGTTTCCGTCCGTCACATCGCGGGCACGTGCACGGCTTCGGTGCGGCGCATGGGCGCGCCCGGGTGATGGGGGAGCGACAGCAGATCAGCGGACTCCGCAAGAACGGCGAGGAGTTTCCCGCCGAGGCCTCGATCCAGCACATCAGCCTCGAGGGGCGCAGCGTCTACGCCGCGGTGTTGCGAGACGTGAGCGCGCGGCAGCGAGTCGAGCAGAAGCTGCACCAAGCCATCCAGGCGCGCGACGACATGATGGGGATTGTGTCGCACGATCTGCGGAACCCGGCGAGCGCGGTGAAGATGCTCGCCGCGAGCATCCTGGCCGAAGCGGATTCGCGCTCGATGCCGGCGGACCTGAGGGAGCGTGTCGAGGTAATCCGCCAGGCGGCGATGCAGATCGATTCCCTGATCCAGGATCTGCTCGACGTGTCGCGCATCGAGGCGGGTCGATTGACGGTGGCGCCGCGTGACGTGGCACCCAAGCCGCTGGTGGAAGCGGCGCTGTACGCCATGCGCCCCCTGGCGGAAAGCTGTGGCGTCGAGCTCGAGGCCACCTACCACGAGCCGCTGTCCGAGGTGCACGCCGATTCGGAGCGAGTGACCCAGCTGCTCTCGAACCTCGTCGGAAACGCGATCAAGTTCACCTCGACGGAGGGGCGGGTCGATGTGAACGTGCAACCGCTCGACGACGGCGTGATGGTGAGCGTGAGCGACACGGGTGAAGGCATTCCATCGGATCAGCTCCCGCATGTGTTCGAGCGATTCTACCAAGTAGACGGGGCGGAGCGGGGACGTCGACACGGAGCGGGGCTCGGGCTCCCAATCGCGCGCGGGATCGTCGAAGCGCACGGCGGGACGATCTCGATCGAGAGCCAGCTCGGCCGAGGCACGACGGTGCGTTTCACCCTCCCAGGCGGACGGAGTCCGGCGACGGTTCCCGAGGGGACAGGACCAGCCGGGAGGGGCTAAGCGGTCGGGACGCGGGCGGTGTCCAACCCACATTCATGTCGAGCGCGCTCTCGCTGGTTCAATCACACGACGTGGCGGATGCGCATCGCCGGCCCACGGGCGACGACATGCTCGTCGAGCGAGCGCGGCGCGGCGATGTCGACGCGTTCGAGCTGCTCTACCGGGCGCACTCGGCGAGAGTGTACGCGCTCTGTCTCCGGTTGACGGGCGATGCAGTGCAGGCGGTCGAGCTGGCGCAGGACGTGTTCATCCGCGCGTGGGAAGCGCTCTCCGACTTCCGTGGCGAGGCGAGCGTGGCCACCTGGCTTCATCGCATCGCGGTGAACGCGATGCTGACGAAGCGCCGAGGCGACCAGCGGCGGTCGGCGAGGGTCGCGCTGGCGGACGACGACGAGGACGACGCGCGGGATCTCGCGGCGGGATCGAGCCCGGCGCGGGATGTGGGAACGGCGATCGATCTCGAGCGGGCCATCGCCTCGCTGCCGCCAGGCGTGCGGCGAGCGTTCGTGCTGCACGACGTGGAGGGATACACGCATGAAGAGATCGCCGAGATGACGGGACTCGCTTCCGGAACGCTTCGCGCGCAGCTGCACCGCGCGCGCCAACTACTGATACAGGCGCTGAACCGATGACGGCCAATGTGGATCACCTTACCTTCGACCAGCTCTGCGAGCTCGCCGACGCGCCCGCCGATGCGGCGTGGAGCGAGACGTGGCGCGCTCACGCGGCATCCTGTGCGGAATGCGCGGAGCAGCTCAGGGCGCTGACGTCGCTTGCCGAGGAAAGCTCGCGCTTGCCGCGTGAGGTCGCTCCGCCGCCGGAGCTGTGGACGGGGATTCGCGCTGGTCTCACTCCGCGCGCACGTGCCGCGCGCGCATTGCGGCGGGATGCGTCGCGCTGGCGGTTGGCCGCGGCGGTGCTGCTCGTCGCCGTGAGCTCCAGCGCGCTCACGATGCTGGCGATGCGTGGGCGAGCAGTCGCGAACGCAACCGCGAGCGCGTCTCGGATGGACAGCGCTCCGGCGACCACAGCGCCGAGCACGGGCCAACTGCCTGCGCAGCTCGCATCCGCCGAGCTGGGGTACGCGCGCAGCGTCGATGCGCTGCGGCGCACGCTCGACGAGCGGCGTGACTCGCTCGCGATGTCGACCGTGGAGACAGTCGAGCGGAGCCTTCGGATCGCCGATGCGGCGATCGCCGAGGCGCGCGAGGCGCTCGCGCGCGATCCGGGGAACGGCGTGCTCCAGCAGATCTTCACGTCGAACTACGAGCGAAAGATCGATCTGCTGCGCCGAGCCACCGAGCTGGCGCCGCGCACGTGAAGCGCGCGCACTCGCTCTCGATGAAGACGCTGCTCGCCGTGGCGATGGTCGCGTTCGCGGCGCTGCCCGCGCGCGCGCAGCAGAAGGTGTATGCGCGCCGCGCGACCAGCTCCGACGTGTCGGTGCGACTGTTCGCGTCGGTCGGGATGGTCCGCGTCATCGGCTGGGACCGCGACAGCGTCGAGATCATGGGCAGCGTCGCTGCGGGGTCGACGATGGGCGGGTTCGGCGCGCCACCTTCCGCGCCGGTGTCCGGTCTGAAGTTCTTCATCGAGGCGCCGACGGAGAAGGCGGGGCGCGACGGAACGTTGACGATGAGAGTGCCGCGCAACGCACGCGTGTGGCTCAAGACCGGAAGCGCCGAGGTGACGGTCACCGACGTGACGGGCGGCGTGGACGTGAACGTGGTGGGCGGATCGATCACGGTGCACGGCAGTCCGCGCGAGCTGCGCGCCGAGAGCATGGACGGCGCCGTGACGATCGACGGGGCGCCCCAATGGATGCGCGTGAAGACCGCGACCGGCGACATCAAGCTTCGCGGTGGGGAGAATATCGGTGCCTCGACGATCAGCGGCGCGATCGACGCCAGCAGTGGAGCGGTGGACCATCTGACATTGGAGACGACCACCGGTGCAATTCGATTTGCGCTCGCACTGGCGCGCGGCGCGTCGGTGCAGATGGAGACGCACAGCGGTCCGATCGACGTGCAGCTTGGCCGCACGACCGACGTCGAGGTGGACGCGGCGACGGTGACGGGCGCGATCGAGAACGCCTTCACACGCGCGAAGCCGTCGGTGGGACGCGAAGGGCGCGGCATGACGCTCACGACGTCCGGTGGTTTGACCGCTGGACGGATGGTGCTCCGCAGCTTCAAGGGACGGATCTCGCTTCGCGGATCGTGACGCGGCGCGTTCGACGCTAAGCGCTTCGCGCGCATGCGGCGTCACATCCGTACCTACTTCACGGAGCCTCCCATGTTCGTCGCATCTTCTCGTGCTCTCGCCATTCGTTCGCTCACGCTCGCCGCGATCGCCGCGGGCACGATGCTCGTCGGCGCCGCGTCGTCGCCGCACGAGGCCTCGAAGTTCGGGGGCCCGTGGATCTCGGTCGAGACGCCGGTGAATCCGTTCGACAACTCCACGCGCGGCGCACTGCTGCTCGTCCACACCTTTCATCACGGCACGCCCGAGTCGATGCCGATCGTCGGCAAGGCAGAAGGTCTCGTTGACGGCCAGCGCCGTGCGGTGGACTTCGTGGTCACGAAGTCGTCGCGCGAAGGGACGTATGCAGTACAGCGGCAGTGGGGCACGAAGGGGATCTGGACACTCCTGATCACGGCGACGCCCCTGGAGCACGGCAACGGCAGCATTCAGGCGGTCGTCGAGATCGGTGCCGACGGCGATGTCGATGGCGTGAGCGTACCGCGCGACGCACGCTCGATGCCGCGACTGTTGTCGTTGGCGGAAGTCGACCGCACGCTGCGCGAGCGGGCCAAGGCGCCAGTCGCGGTGGGGGCGCGATAGCGCGGAGGTGGGCGCTACCGCGCGAGCAGCTTCAGCGCGGAGCGCCCTTCCTGCTCGACCTGCGCGATCGTGCAGCTCTGTGGCGGCTTGTCGGGCCGCCAACGCAGGAACGACGTGCCGTGACGGAAGCGGCCACCGGAGAAATGATCGTACCGCACCTCGACGACGAGCTTCGTCGCGAGCGGCTCCCACTCGCTCGAGCGTGCGGTGCTCCACCGGCTCGGGCCTCCCGGCGCCTGACCGGTGAAGCCCGGCGCCTTGATCAATGTCTCCAGCTTCGTCGTGACGGCCGGCTTCTCCTCGTTCGGGATGTTCGATGTGAAGCCGACGTGATGGAGGAGACCGCCGTCGTCGTAGAGGCCGAGCAGCAGCGACCCGACGACCTTTCCCTTGGACGCGTAGCGAAAGCCGCCGACGATGCACTCCGCAGTGCGCATGGACTTCATCTTTTTCATCCCGTCGCGCGTGCCGGTCTGGTATGGAAGGTCGAGCCGCTTCGCGATCACGCCGTCGAGCCCACCGCCGACGGAGCGGAACCACTGCTTCACCGTGACCATCTTCGTCGTTGACGGTGACAACTCGAGGCGAAGACCTTTCGGCACCTCCGCGCCGACGAACGCCTCGAGCGCGGCACGCCGCTCGGTGAGCGCCTGCTCGACCAGCGAGCGGCCCTTCGCGTCGACGAGCAGGTCGAACACGATGAACGACGCCGGACTCTCGGTGGCGAGCTTGAGGACTCGGCTATTGGCTGGATGGATGCGCAGGAGCAGCGCGTCGAACGAGAGCTCGCCGTCGTTTGGCACGACGATCTCGCCGTCGAGAACGAAGCGCTTTGCGCGCACGCCAAGCAGCGTATCCACGAGCTCGGGGAAGTACCGCGTGAGCGGCTTGCCAGCCTTGGACATCAGGTCGACCGTGTCGCCGTCGCGGAAGGCGACGCAGCGGAAGCCGTCCCATTTCGGCTCGTACTGCCACTCCGCGCCGACCGGGAGCTCGTCGACGAGCTTCGCTTCCATCGGCGCGTAGCTGCGCGGGATCGGGAGCGTCACAGCACCTTCTCCAGCCGGAAGCGTCCGCGCGTCGCGAGCAGCGGCTTCCACAGGTCGCCCAGCGTCCTGACGCGCGCGGGCACGTTGCCGATGTGAAAGTCCTCGATGGTGACGCCGCGCTCGATCTCCGCCCACGTGACCGGTGTCGAGACGGTGGCACCGGGTTTGGGACGCGGTGAATAGATGGACGCGAGCGTGCGGCCCCACGCGTTCTGGTTGTAGTCGACGAGCACGCGTCCCTTGGGCCGAGCGGCGATCCGGTACTCGGAGGTGAGCAGCTTGGGATGCTGCTCGGCCAGGGCCTGCGCGAGCGCTTTCGCGAAGGTCCATACCTGCTTCTGAATCGGTCCGCGCACGATCGGCACGTAGATGTGCACGCCGGACGACCCAGTCGTCTTGACGAGCGGCTGCATGCCGAGCGACTCGAGCGCATCCCGCACGACCAGCGCGGCGTCGAGCACCTGCTCGAACTTCACGCCGGTGCCAGGATCGAGATCGAAGTGGAGATGGTCGGGCCGATCGACGTCGTCACAGCGCGCGTACCACTGATTCAGATCGATGCAGCCGAGGTTGACCACCCAGAGCAGCGACGCGACGTCCTGAATCATCGGGAAGTCGATCACGCTTCCCGACTTGTGCGAAATGGAACAGGTCTCGATCCAGTCCGGATGCGGCTCGGGCACGCGCTTCATGAAGAAGCACTTCCCGCTCGCCCCGTTGGGATAGCGCTTCATGACCATCGCGCGATCGCGCAGGTGCGGCAGCAGCACCGGTGCGACGTCGGCGTAGTACTGGAGCAGATCGCGCTTGGTGATGTCGCTCTCGCGCCAGAAGATCTTGGGAAGATTGGTGAGCTTGACGCGTGCGCCGCCGAGGGTGAGCTCGGCGTCGTGTTCGTCCGTTGGGATGGTGATAGCGCGCGCGGCGGCCATGCCGATCACGAGTGCAAGAGGTGTGCTGCCCAGGACGGGACTCGGCGGTACAGCACTGCGCCCGGCGAACCGTGCAGGGTACGGGTAGAGGGCACTGGTGCACCGCGTACTGCTGGGGATGCGTCGCTACCGGCGCGACACGCTGACGCGCGGGTTGGTGCGTTCCGAGTACGAGTACTCTGAACCGAAATACAAGACTTGTACTACTCGCTCTCCTCCTCCGCGTCGTCGCCCAGCTTCACGATGTCGCCCTTCGTGAACAGGATCCCCTCGAGCACAGCGCGCCACTGCGGCTTCCGTCGCAGCAGGAACTCGAGATCCATTCCGAAGTGCTTCATCTCTTCGTGCTGCGCGTTCTTCATGATCGCCTTGGCCTGACGGTCGGTCTCCACCTGAAGACGCTGCTCGTACCAACCGATCGCCTCCGCCTCCTCGATCAGTGAAGTGATCATCCGCGCGAAGGTGCGCGTTTCGGCCGAGAGCTCGCTCGGTGGCTCGTGATACTGGTCGAATCCCATTGGTCTGGCTGTGGAAGGAGGAAGATGAGGGCGCGCGCGATCGATTCGCGGGCGAGGAACGTGCCAGCGATCCCTACGCTGACGCGGCGGTGGGGTCGTCCCGCATCGGCCTCGGACTCGACATTATCGGGAGCGCCGCTGTTCGCCGAGCACGACCTTCGCCGTGGTGACGAGCTGGCCAGTGTGACGCTGCGTGTGCTCGGCCGCGTGAAAGAGCAGCCCGAGCACGGTGGACGGAAGCCGTCCGCGGCCAACCTCGCGCGGCTCGAGCAGCGTGTCCACCGGGGTCGCGTGGAGCTGCGCAAGCGCTCGTTCGACGGCGACGTCGAACTCGGCGACGAGCGTTGTACCAATGCCGTCGTCGACGTCGGGACGGTCTTCGTGCGCGAGGACGCCGAGCTGCGAGGGGGACAGTTGCTCAGCGCGCGCGTAGGTGAGCAGCCGGTCGAGGCTTCCAACGGCATGACGTACGTGATAGCCGACAGACGCGACGCCGTGCGGTCGCGCCCAGATCTGCTCGGCGCTGAGCGTCGGGACGGTGCCACGCACTTCGGCGCGGCATTGCAGCAACCCGTGCGCGACGGGCTGCAGGAGCGGCATGATCGATGGCACTGGTCCGCGCAGCCAGACTTCTGGTTCCGACATCGGCGTGGTGAAGTGATTGGATGGCGTCGCGCGCGCCGCGCGGGATCGCTTTCGTATATTACGCGCGGCGCGGTCGGCGCGCGATCCGCACACACCTCTCATTCACCCGTATCACGAGCTCATGGTCTGGGAAGAGCGCTGGCACCCGCTCCGCCGCGAATGGGTCATCGTCTCGTCGCATCGAAACGACCGCCCCTGGCAGGGCGAGGCGGTGGGCGAGGCGCGCCACACCGTGCCGGCGTACGATCCGCACTGCTACCTCTGTCCCGGCAACGCGCGCATCTCGGGCGCGACGAACGGGTCGTACGATTCGGTGTTCGTCTTCGACAACGACCATCCGTGCGTGGGGCCGAACGCGCCCGCAGTGCTCGAGGATGCGCCAGGCATCTATCGCAACCGCCGCGCTGACGGCATGGCGCGCGTCGTGTGCTACACGCCGCGCCACGACCTCACGCTGGCCGAGCTGTCGCACGCGGAATTCGTCCGTCTGCTCGAGACCTTTCAGGCGCAGTATCGCGAGCTCGGCGCGCGGCCCGAAGTGAACCACGTGCTCGCGTTCGAGAACAAGGGCGAGGTGGTCGGGGTGAGCAACCCGCATCCGCACGCCCAGATATACGCCACCAACTTCGTGTTTCGCACCATCGAGGTCGAAGCGCGGGCCTCTGCCGACCATCTGGCCGAGCATGGACGACCACTGTTCGCCGACGTCATCGCGGCGGAGGAGGAGGATGGACGACGCCTGCTCGTGCGGCAGGGAAGCGCGCTGTCGTTCGTGCCGTACTTCGCTCGCTATCCGTATGAGACCTACGTTGCGCCGCGTGAGACCCACGCGAGCCTCGCCGACTTGTCTGGTGAGGAGGTCGCAGATCTGGCAGGCGTGTTGCGCCAGACACTCGTGCGGCTCGACAACCTGTGGCGCATGTCGTTCCCGTACGTGATGGTGCTGCACCAGGCGCCGACCGACGGCGAGGCTCATCCGGGCTTTCACTTTCACGTGCAGATCCACACGCCGTTGCGAAAGCCCGGACTGCTCAAGTATCTCGCCGGGCCGGAGGTGGGAGGCGGCAACTTCCTCAACGACACCGCGCCGGAGGACAAGGCGGCGGAGCTTCGCGCAGTGTCGGAGGTCCACTATCGATCGCACCGCACGGCGGAGCACGAGCAGATCACTGCCACCGGTCCGGAGCGCGATGACTGACGCGCGCCGGCTCCTCCCCGCGATCCTCGCCCTGCACGACCAGATCCGCGCCAGTGTGGTGGACGCCTTCGCCCAACAGCAGTCCGACACGTTGAGCGAAGTGGCCGACGACGGCGTGGGGGACACGATCTACGCGGTGGACCGGGTGAGCGAGGAGACGCTCGTCGCCGGCCTCGAGACGCTCGCGCGCGACGAGCCGATGGTGCTCGTGGCCGAAGGTCTGCCGCCGGACGGGCTCGTGCTGCCGCGCGACGCGTCGGCGTCGGACTGCCGGTGGCGGCTGCTCGTCGATCCGATCGACGGCACGCGCGGACTGATGTATCAGAAGCGGCCCGCCTGGATTCTCACCGGTGTCGCGCCGAACCTCGGCACGGCCACGCGCCTGCGCGACATCGAGCTCGCCGTGCAGACCGAGATTCCGCTCGTGAAACAGCATCTGTGCGACCAGCTCTGGGCCGTGCGCGGTGCGGGCGTGGTGGCGCAGCGACTCGATCGCACGACGGGTCGCACGGCACCGCTCACTCTCAGGCCGTCTCGCGCGCAGACCATCGCCCACGGTTTCGCGTCGGTGAGCCGTTTCTTTCCCGGCGCGCGCGACGTGCTCGCCGCCATCGACGACGACGTCGCGAGCGCCACCCTCGGCCCAATCGTCGAGGGCAAGGCGGCGTGCTTCGAGGATCAGTACATCTCGACCGGTGGACAGCTCTACGAGCTGATGTGTGGTCACGATCGGTACGTCGCCGACCTGCGACCACTGTTGCGTGGCGTGCTCGCGGAGCGCGGGCTGCCGCAGCCGCTCTGCTGCCACCCGTACGACCTCTGCACCATCCTCATCGCCGAGGAGCTCGGGCTTGCGGTCACCGATCCCACGGGCACACCGCTCGACGCGCCGCTCGATCTGGAGGCCGACGTGGCGTGGGTGGGGTACGCGAACGACGGCCTGAGACATCAGGTGGAGCCAGCGCTGCAGGCAGCTCTGCGCGCGCGCGGCATGCTGCCCGTGGCGTGACCGCGACGCCGGCGATGCGCGTCCGTACGCTCGACCAGGTGCGTCGCTCGGGCGACGCCGAGCTGTTCGCTCCCGCGCTGCATCGATTGCGCACGCTGCGCAACGGGTCCGAGGCGTCGCTTCGCGACCTGTTCGTCGAGGACGACCCCGTCTTCGTCGCGCGAGCGCCTGGCCGGCTCGATGTGATGGGCGGGATCGCCGACTACAGTGGCTCGCTCGTGCTGCAACTGCCGCTCGCGTGTGCGACGACGGCGATCGTGCAGGCGCGCCGCGATCGCGTGATCGAGCTCGTGTCGATTCGCGCCGATGCCGTCGATCGCTTCAGCATGCCTCTCGAGCTGGTGCTGCACGGCGAGCTGCGCGACGCGAATGCGCTGGCGGCGTGGTTCGCCGAGCGTCCGCGCGACCGGTGGGCCGCGTACGTCGTCGGCGTCGTACACGCGTGCCTCGTGCGCGGTGCGATGAACATGACGGACGGCGGTGGCTTCGTGATGCTGATCGAGTCGGACGTACCAGAGGGGAAGGGAGTCAGCTCCTCGGCGGCACTCGAGGTGGCGTGTCTCGCGGCGATCGCGGCGCGATATGGCGCGCGCCTAAGCGGCGAGGAGATCGCCACGACGGCGCAGTGGACGGAGAATCACATCGCCGGCGCGCCGTGCGGCATCATGGACCAGATGACGAGTGCGTGCGGCCGACGCGATCGGCTGCTCCGTTTACGCTGTCAGCCGGACGTGGTCGAGGGACACGTGGCGATTCCGCCGGGATTTCGGTTCTACGGGATCGACTCGGGGATCAGGCATGCGGTGACTGGCGTGGACTACGGCACCGTGCGTACGGCGGCGTTCATGGGCTATCGCATGATCGCCGAGCTGGCGGGGCTGCGCGTAGCGGCGGAGGGCGATCGAGCGCGCGTGGAGGATCCGACCTGGCACGGCTATCTGGCGAACATCACGCCGGAGGAATTTTCGGCGCGGTTCGAGTCGAAGCTTCCGGAGCAGATGCGTGGCGCGGAGTTCCTGGCACGGTTCGGCGGCACGACCGACAGCGTGACGCGCGTGCAACCCGATGGCGTCTATCCCGTGCGTGAGGCGACGGCGCATCCGGTGCGCGAGCATGCGCGCGTCGCACAGTTCGCCGAACTGCTGAGCGAGCTTGGCGACGGAGGCGACGCGTCGGCGCGGGAGATGGGCGCCCTGATGTACGCGTCGCACGCGAGCTACGGCGCGTGTGGGCTCGGGAGTGAAGGGACCGACCGACTCGTGGAGCTCGCGCGTGAGGCGGGAGAGGAGCGCGAACTGTTCGGCGCGAAGATCACCGGCGGCGGGAGCGGTGGCACGGTCGCCGTGCTGGCGACGGAGCGCGCGGAGCCGTTGGTGCGCGAGATCGCCGCGCGGTACGAGCGCGAGAGCGGGTGCGCGGCTGAGCTCTTCGCGAGGTCGGGGCCGGGTGCGGCGGAGGTGGGTGTGTTGATGATGAACCGGTGGGGAGTGGGGGGTGGGGGGTGACGGCAAACGACCCCGGAATGCCGAAGCATCCCGGAGCCGTTGCCCCCCCGCAGTACTGCTCTCACTGACTACCCACTACCCAAACTCCCCACCCCCCACTCCCCACCGCAGTTCAAGTTCTGATCGGCAGATCGTGGTGCGTACGAACGGCGGCCTGGATCGCGCGACCCAGCGCGGCAACGCGCTCGTGTGCATCGTCGTAGGCGCTTGTGAGCGGCATGCGGCCGGCCGCGGTGACGAGCGCCAGGCGATGGAGATACGGCGGACCGTATTCCGTCTCCACGGCGAGGGCATCGAGCGCCTCGAATGGCACGGAGCCCGTGCGACGACGCAGCAGGCGCACTCGCGACCAGGTCACGCGACCCTGATCCGGATGAAAGGAGAACACGCTGCGCTCATAGAGCGCGAACAGCAGGAGCGCGAGACTCGCGCTGACCCAGCCGGCGACTCGATGATTCAGCGTGGGGTCGAGCAGGGCCCAGATCGAGATTCCCGCGAGCGTGAATCCGCTGAACAGCTCGAGCCACGCGGCGTACGAGATCACCAGCGTACCATCGGGAAGAGTGCGAGCGCGCATCGGTGCTACCTCCGTCTGAGATGGCCACCTCGGCGCAAACCCGCCGCGGCGTCATGGAGGAGACGTACCGGGCTGGGCGGGAGTCACGAGCGCGTCACGGCAGACCGGAGCACGACGCAGGGCCACGTTTACCGATAGCCGTCGCGATGTCGCGGGAGCGAACAGCTGGCCGGTCTCGGTCGGAAGATGACCCGCTGGATCGCGAGTCGAGGGCTGTGGCGGCAGGTCGAGGCGGCGCCGAAGTAATCCGGGTCACACGAGCGGTGCGTGTGAATTGGGCGGGGGTAATTCACGCGAAGCGGGGAATTGGGCGATTGCCGCGGCTGTACTCGGCAGCGGCGGGGTCAGAGTCTGTGACTCTGACCCCTGTCACACAGTGCCGGTGCTAGAACACCCGCTTCGGCAGCCTCTCCACGCTGAACTTCGCCGTATCGGCGATCGCCATCACCGTCATCACGCCAGCCTGCACCGGATCGGTGACGACGAGATCCGCCGCGTCGGGCACGCTGCCGGCCATGTTCAGGCTCACCACCAGCAGCCCCTGCGCGCGAACCTCGCGCACCGCCTTCTCGATCTCGCCTCCCATCAACGAGCCGGCGAGCACGATGGCGAAGGCGCGCGGCAGTCGAGCCACGGCGCGCACCGCGTCGGCGAGCTGCTGCTCTCCGACAAGCGGGATCGTGTCGACCGAGATACGCTCGCCGCGGATGTTGTGACGGTCCGCCTCCGAGATCGCGCCGATCGCCACCTGACCCACCTGCGCGCCGCCGCCCATGATGATGATCCGCTTGCCGTAGATCGTCTTGAGCGTGTCGACCACCTCGACGTCGCGCACGACCGGGAGCTCTCGGAGCGCGGCGACGAGCTGCTCCGGGCTGCCGGGCAAGTCGATCTCGAAGTTGACGAGATCCTCCGCGACGCCCTGGCTCGAGATCTCCACCGAGGAGATGTCACCGCGCAGCTGCGCGATCACGCCGGTGAGCTGATGGAGGATTCCCGGGCCCGCGGCGGCGCGGACCTGCACTCCGATTCGGTCGTTCATCATCCGTCGATCTCTCTCCAGGGCGTCAGGCGGCGTTCTGCAATATGCCAGCGCGCTCGACCGCGCGCGCTACGCTGGCGAACGGCGCTCGCGCCGACGTGCCTCGGCGTCATGACGGCTTCACCGCACCGAAGGCGGCAAAGGTGCTGTTCTTGTGGAGCACGTCCACGTCGGTGAAGCCGACACGCCGAAGCAGATCGAGCTGAAAGACGAGTGGGCGCGGCGTGTCCTCGCGCGCCACGTAGGCGAACACGTGATCGCGATACGCCTCGTCCCGCAGCCCGACGAGGTACTCCCCGTAGCGCTCCCACATCAGCGCCTGCACCGCGGGCACGGAATGCTCGACGAGATCGGAGATCCATAGCGAGCCGCCCGGCCTGAGCGTGCGGTAGAACGCCGTGAACACGGCCTCCCATTCCTCGGTCGTGCGCAGATGATGCAGCACGGCCGCCGCGGTGATCAGGTCGAACTGATGCTCGCCAAGATCGAGCTCACGCACATCGGCCTGGAGGCACGTCGTGCGCGAGGCCGAGGAACCGCGCAGCCGCTCGGCGGCCCGGTCGAGCATCGGGCGGCTCAGGTCCACGAGGGTGACGTCGAGGCCCGGGAGCGCCGCCAGCAACTTCAATGTGTAGTTGCCGGCGCCCGCTCCGACATCGAGCAGGTGCGTGGCGCGAGGTGTCGTCGCCGCGGCCGCGCGCACGATGAGCTCGAGCGAGAGTGGCGCATCGATCGTGGAGGACTGACCAGTCTCCAGATTGGCGAACCGCTCGACATCCGCGTCGAAGCGGAGCCGGATCTCGTCGACGGATGACTTCATCCCGAAATAAAGCCCGCGCTGCTCGACTGGGACATCCCTCGGCCCTGCCGCCACGCTCGGAGAAATTGACAACGCGGCGCGGATCGCCAGTTTCTCCCGCGTGCGCTTCACGCTCCCACGCACCGCACGTGCCCACCTCGCCGTCCCAGCCATCACGTCGCCCCTCACCATCGGCAACTCGATCATGCCACCTCGCGCACGTCTCGCTCCGCTGGCTGCACTCACCCTCGCTCTCGCGGCATGTCACGCCGGTGCGCCTATCACGATCACCAACGCACCGGTTCGGAGCGCGACGGTTGGAGCGAACGCGATGGCGCCGAGCCGCATCGATCGGCTGGACCCGGCGTTCGACGCGATCGTTCCACCGGGCGCGACGATCGAGAAGCTCGCCGACGGCTTCGACTGGACGGAGGGCCCCGTCTGGCGGCGCGACAGGGGCTACCTGCTGTTCAGCGACATCCCGAAGAACACGGTCTACAAGTGGAAGGACGGGGAGGGAATCTCCGTCTTCATGCGACCCGCGGGCTACACGGGCTCCACGCCGCAGGGCCTCGAGCTCGGCACGAACGGGCTCACGCTGGACGCACAGGGCAGGATCGTCTTCGCGGACCACGGCAACCGGCTCATCGCGAGGTTGAACGACACGAACTTCACGCGCACCGTGCTCGCCGATCGATACGAGGGAAAGCGATTCAACAGCCCCAACGATCTGATCTACCGCGCGAACGGCGATCTCTATTTCACCGACCCGCCGTACGGTCTGTTCAAGCGGAACGACGATCCGAACAAGGAGCTGTCGTTCAACGGCATCTACCGGCTGACGCCGAGCGGAACGTTGACGATGCTGGCGCGCGATCTGAGCTTTCCGAACGGCATTGCCATCTCACCCGACGGGAACACCCTCTACGTCGCACTGTCGGATGGGAAGAATCCCTACATCTACGCCTACGACATCCAGGGCGACGGCACGGTCGCCAACAGGCGCGTCTTCTTCGACGCGGGCCCGCTTGTGGCCAAGAAGCTCGCCGGTGCGCTCGACGGCATGAAGGTCGACGCAAAGGGCAACGTGTTCGCCACCGCGCCGGGCGGCGTCGTGGTGCTCTCGCCGCAGGGCAAACACCTGGGCACCATCTACGCGGGCGACGTGACCGCCAACGTCGCGTTCGGCGACGACGGCTCCACGCTCTACATGACGTCGAACCACGCGCTCATGCGGGTCCGCACGACGACCAAGGGGCAGGGGTTCTAGCGCAGCGACTCGATCTCGCGCGCGAACGTCTCCACCGCGCGTCGCGTCGCTGCCCTGATCTCCTCGTTCGCGATCTCACCCGTCGGTGCGACGTCAGCGCGTGACACGGGGATGGTGACGCACGCCTCGGTCACGATGCGCGCGTTCATGAGTCCGAGCGTCTCGATGAGCGACGCCTGCGCATGCGTCGCCAACGGCGACGCGTTGATCAGCGCGACCGGCTTGAAGGGGAACTCGATGCTGCTCACGAGCCAGTCGAGCGCGTTCTTGAGCGAGCCGGGCACGCCGTGCGCGTACTCTGGACTGCAGAAGAGCAGCCCATCAGCCGCGCCGATCTCGGCGCGCAGCGCGAGCACCACGCGCGGGGGAACGCCGATGTCGTCGTCGGGATTGAAGTGGGGCAGAGTCGCGAGGCCGTCGTACAGGGTGACGACGACGTCGTCGGACGCGACTTCCGCCGCCACGCGTAGCAGCGCAGTGTTCGACGATAGCGCACGAAGGCTGCCGGAGATGGCGAGGATGTTCATCACACTCACTCTATCTCTCCACCGCGAGACGAGCTAGCCATGACGAATCCCGCCACGCAGCCACCGACGCTCTACGAATGGGCCGGTGGCATGCCCGCCTTCGAGCGCCTCACGAAGGTGTTCTACGAGCGAGTGCTCGCCGATCCGCTCATCGGCCCGCTGTTCGCTCACATGAACGAGAAGCATCCGACTTATGTCGCGCATTTTCTCGCCGAGGTGTTCAAGGGACCCGAGGAGTACTCCGCCGAGCGCGGTGGGCATCACACGATGCTCGCGCAGCACCTGAACAAGCGCCTCACTCAGGAGCAGCGATCGCGCTGGGTGCAGCTCCTGCTCACGAGCGCGGACGACGCCGGACTCCCGGCTGATCCGGAGTTCCGCTCCGCGTTCGTGTCGTACATCGAATGGGGAACGCGGCTCGCCGTGCTCAACTCGCAGGACGATGCGAACCCGACGCTCGAGCAACCGATGCCGAAGTGGGGCTGGGGTGAGGTGAAGGGGCCTTATGCGGGGTGAGGGATGCGGCATGCGGGAGGCGAGCTCCCACGCGCGCCGCACCCCGCATCCCGCGGTCACCCACTCGTCATCCCGATCGCCTTTCGCAACACCTCGACCGAGCGCTCGAGCGCCGCACGCTCGCCGTCGTCCATCGTCGGTGGCACGACATCGACCGCGCCATCGACGTCCACCACCGTGGGGAGCGAGAGCGCCACATCCACGAGCCCGAGCGCGCCGGTCTGCACGCGCGACACGGTGAGCACGCGTCGCTCCCCGCGGAGCGCCGAGCGGAGGAGCGCCGCGGTGGTGAGTCCGATGGCGTGATTGGTTGCACCCTTGCGACGGATGATCTCATAGGCCGCGGTGCGTACCTCGGTGGCGACCGGCGTCTCGCGTTCGGCCGACCAGCCGGGCCACTGGCGCAGCGGTGTGCCGCCCACGTGCGCGCTCGACCAGAGCACGACCTCGGAGTCGCCGTGTTCGCCCACGACCTGCGCGTGCACCGAATGCGGATCGAGCCGCAGCTCCTGGCCGATCACCTGTCGCAGGCGCGCCGTGTCGAGCATCGTACCCGTGCCGATCACGCGTTCCGGTGGAAGCCCGGAGCTCTTGGCAACCACGTAGGTGAGCACGTCCACTGGATTGGTGACCACGACGACGAGCCCGCGGTAGCCGCGCAGCTTGGCCCCAAATGCGGCGAGCGTCGCGGCGTTCTCGCGCAGCAGATCGAGGCGGGATTCGCCGGGCTTTCCACCTCGCCCGGCCGCCACGACGAGCGCGTCCGTCTCGAGCAGATCGTCGGGAGCGACCGCGCGCACGCTGGCGGTGGTATAGAACGACGCGCCTTGTGAGAGATCCATCGCCTCACCCTCGGCCACCTCGGTGCGCGCATCGGCGAGCAGCAGCTCACTCGCGAAACCGGCGTGGAGCACCGAGATGGCGACGCTGGAGCCGACCCAGCCGGTGCCGAGCAATCCAACGCGAATGGGCATCGGTCAGCGCGACAACGCCCAGACGATTCCACCCGCGAGATGATTGCGATATGCCGGGTCTGCGTAGCTCTCGTTGGTGTGGCCGAGCTCCGTGTAGAAGGCGCGACCCGCAGCGACCTTGTGGTACCATGCGAGTGGGTGGAACGCCCCCA
Source organism: bacterium (assembly GCA_039933415.1). GTDB lineage: Bacteria > Gemmatimonadota > Gemmatimonadetes > Gemmatimonadales > Gemmatimonadaceae > AG11. The sequence continues at coordinate 10,634 of JBDTOD010000027.1, read as the reverse complement.
TGCCGCCATCCTTGTAGCTCGATTCGTCGAGTGTGAGCAGGATCGTCACGCCCTTCGCGGGTGGCTCGCGGAAGTCGTACCACTCGTCGGTGCGCGACCAGATGGACGGAAGGCACTTCGTGGCGATGAACGTCTGGTTCACCACGCTGACCTTCGCCTCCTGAATGGCGGGATGGCGCTTGAAGTACGCGCCGACGAGCTGTCCGTACCACGGCCAATCATACTCCGTGTCGGTAGCGGAGTGCACGCCGACGAACCCGCCGCCGCGCTCGATGTATCGCTCGAACGACGCCTGCTGCGCGCTGTCGAGGACGTCGCCAGTGGTGCTCATGAACACGACCGCGCCGTAGCGGCGCAGGCCGGCGTCGGTGAACGCCGACGGGTCCTCGGTGGCGTCCACGGCGAAACCGTGCGCCGCGCCGAGCTCAGTCACCGCGGCGATCCCGCTCGGGATCGAGAGGTGGCGGAACCCCGTCGTGCGCGAGAAGACCAGTACGCGGCTCCCCCGCGGTGCGCGCCCGACCGCGCAGCTCATCGGCGGGACGCTGGCGCCCGACGCGGTGGCCTGAGCTCTCAGCTCGGTTCGGGCAAAAAGCGCTGTGGCGCCGAACAGCGCTGCGCGAGTCGTGAGCCTGGCGAGCGAAAGAGCCATGGGACGCGTATGAGGTACACCGGGAAGTGCGATCGCTCGCCGGAGGTGAGCGACTGTGCTAATAGACGCGGCGCGCCGAACGCTCGCAATGCGGCGAGCGCGCGGCCACGCCGCGCCATGCCGGCCCGATTGCATCTTGACCATCCGCGGGGCACCCTCTTCCTTATCGGCTCCCGGCATTCCTCTACGATCGCATCCCATGGCTTCAGAGCGAGAATCCGTGTCATCACCCACGTCCCGTCGCTACGTCCGCGGTCTGCGCTGGTGGATCTGTGGCCTGCTCTTCCTGGCGACCACGATCAACTACGTGGACCGTCAATCGCTGAGCGTCCTCAAGACGCTGCTCGAACGGGAGATGCACTGGAGTGAGGCCGACTACGGCTGGATCCAGTTCGCGTTCACGACCGCGTACGCCGCGTTCCCCTCGATCGCCGGCCGGGTGATCGACTCGATGGGAGTGAAGTTCGGCCTGGCGCTCGCGCTCGTCGCCTGGTCCACGATGTCGATGGTGACGGCGCTCGCGCGCGGCACGATCGGGTTCGCCGCCGCTCGCTTCTTCCTCGGCATGGCGGAAGCCGGAAACTTCCCCGCCTCGATCAAGGCGATCGGCCAGTGGTTCCCGCAGCGCGAGCGCGCGCTTGCCACCGGTGTGTTCAACTCGGGGACCAACGTCGGCGTGATGGTTTCCTTCCTCACCGTCATGGCCGCCACGTCCTGGGGATGGCAGTGGGCATTTGTCGCCATCGGCGCGATCGGTTTTCTCTGGCTCATCGCGTGGCAGAAGCTGTTCTACACGCCGGACCAGCATCCGCGCCTGTCGCCCGAAGAGCTGGCGCACATCAAGTCCGATCAGGCGCAGAACGAGGAGAAGATCACGCTGCACTGGACCGCGCTGCTGCGATTCAGGCAGATCTGGCCGTTCCTGCTCGGCAAGCTGCTCACCGATCCGGTCTGGTGGTTCTACCTGTATTGGCTGCCGTCGTACCTCAACAAGGAGCGCGGCCAGGACATCCTTGGCAGCGCCTTCCTGCTCACCGGCATTTACACCGCGGCGAGCTTCGGGTCGATCGCGGGCGGTTGGCTCTCCGGGCACCTCATCAGCAAGGGCTGGCGCGTCGCGTCGGCACGCTACGCCGCGATGGGGATCGCCGCGATCTTCGCGCCCTTCGCGATTCTCGCGTACTACACCAACAGCTTCATCCTCTGCATCATCCTGATCGGCGTCGTCACGTCGGCGCACCAGTGCTGGTCGGCGAACCTGTTCACATCGGCCACCGATCTGTTTCCGTCCAAGGTCACCGGCTCGGTCGTCGGACTCGGCGCCACGACAGGGGGCATCGGCGGGATGTTCCTGACACTGCTGGCCGCGATGTCGATTCAGTGGATCGGCAATCAGAGCGCGGTGTTCGTGTGGGCGGGGCTGATGCACCCGCTGGCCCTCCTCATCTTCTGGTTCACGCTCGGGCGCGACTTCAAGATGGCGAATGTTGACGACGTGCTCGACATGAGCAGGAAGTCGATGCCGCTCGTCATCGCCGGCTCGGCGCTGATCGCGCTCGGCCTGACGCTCGTCACGGTGATCTACCTGAACTGGGCAGCGAGCGTGCGCGCGGCGAGTCTGGCCGGCGCGGCGCAGGCGTTGACCGCGGCGATCGGCGTGGCGCTCATCGGTGGTGTGCTGCTCTACGCGGGACAGAGCCGGCCGGCGCAGGCGAAGGTCGTCTGATTACTTGCGGAGTGGGCGAAGGCACGAGGGCGCGCCGGCATGCGGCGCGCCCTTCGTGCATCGTGCCGCGCTACTCTTGCCCGACGAAGGTCATGATGGTGCGCGCTGGCACGACCACCGGCCCGATGCGCGGGATGTCGGTGAAGATCTGGCCGAGCTGGGACCAGCTCTCGACATCGTTCGTGCGAAATACCGTTGCCCTCTTCACACACGGTGCACCCGACCCGAGCTCGATGCTCACCGAGCGCTCGAAGGGAGCGCCGGTGTAGATCAGAACGACGATCAGCTTGGCGCCGTCGACGAACGCCGTGGCCTTCATCTCCGGATCGGTGGACGTCGCACCGATGCGCACTGCGCCCGGTGGCACGGAGCGCGAATACTGTCCCATCGCGTAGTACTGCGCCGTCCTGCTGAAGCTCGCGTAGGCACCGCTTCGCGAAGTGAGCTTCACCAGCTGGTTGCTCTGATGATCGCCGTAGAAGCCCCACGTGTAATCGAGTGCCGAGACGCCGTCGTCCGCGATGAGCTCGTGCATCGTCGTGGCGAGATCGAACCAGTCTGGCGCGTTGACGTCCGTCACCCAGATCGGGATGCCGTACTGCTCGGCGAGCTGCTTGATCTCGAGCTCGCCGCCGCGACCGTTGAGGTGATAGGCCACGGCGCCGACGTACTGCCGTGCGTCGGCATCGGCGAGAATGACCTGCAGCCGAGCGAGAGCCTCACGCGGATTCACGTCGTCGGGAAGGACGATCCTGGTCGACATTCCTTCGGCCTTGATACGCGGGCCGAGGATCTTCGTGACGTCGCGCAGATAGGTCGCGGACCACACGACACCGCTCGCGGCGGATCCCGGCTCGTTCTTGAGCGACACGTAGGGCGGCTCGTAGCCGCGGTCGCGCCAATGACGCAGCATGACGAGCAGCCACTCGGCGTACTCCGCCGGGTTGGACTCCGTCATCCACTTCTCGAGCGTGGGCGTCGAGTTGAAGTACGTTCGCACGCCGCGACGAACGAGCCCCGGCATCAGCGCGAGCTGTCCGTCGCCATTGTTCCACGCGAAGTCGAACTTCGTGGAGTCGGCGACCAGCGGATCGGCGTTGTCATTGACCGGCTCGATGCCACCGTCGCCGGGAAGGAATCGCACGCGCGTGAGCGCGAGATCGCCGTAGAGCTGATCGAGGATCGTACTCTGATCGACGTCTCCCGGAACGGCGCTACCGCGCTTGGTGACCGGATCGGTCGTGTTCGTCGTGCGCGGATCGTCGAACAGCCGCATCGAGGCGCCGAAGCCCTGCATCGTCTGGAAGACGGCCTTTGCGTCGATCTTGATGCTCGCGGCGGCGCTGCTCGGATTCGGGTTGGTGTTGACGTAGCATCCACCCGTGATGCCACCGAGGCCACCGCCGTGATAACCGCCCGCGATGTTGTCGGGGACACCTCGGTCTGACCCGCACGCAGCCACGGCAAACACGACCGCCGCGAGTGCGGCGCGTGCCTGCCTCGTCACTACGGCTGACCGACGAAGGTGGTGACGCTACGCACCTGAAGCGCGTAGGAGATGCGCGGTACCTCCGTGCTGACGCTGGCGAGCGACGCCCAGCTATCCGTCGCGCTGGAGCGGACGATGTCCGCCCGCTTCACGCATGGCCCACCCGCCCCGAGCTCGAAGCGCACCTGCCGCTCGAACATGATGGGGCCCGGTATCCCGAGAAAAGTCGCGACGATGATCAGCTTGGTGCCGTCCACGTAAGCTGTCGCCTTCACGTTGGGATCGTTCGACGTCGCGGCGACGCGCACCGCCCCGGGCCGCACGAAGCGGGAGTACTGCCCCATGACGTAGTACTGCGTGTTGCGGACGAAGTGCGTGTAGACGCCATTCGTCGCGACCAGGCTCACGAGCTGCGAGTGCCCGTAGTCGCCGAGAAACGCCCACTTGTAGTCGACGGCCGAGACGCCGTCGTCGGCGATCAGCTCGTGCAGTGCGAGCGCCCACGCGAACCAGTCGTCGTCGGCGATGGAGAAGTCCGTCATCCAGATCGGGATGCCGTACTGATCGCCGAGCTGCTTGATCGCGTCCTCACCGCCGCGCGCGGACAGATGATAGGCGATGGCGCCGACGTACTGGCGTGCATCCGCATCGGCGAGAATGATCTGCAGCCGGGCGAACGCCTCCTGCGGGCTCACGTCGTCGGGCACGACGAGCTTCGTCTTCAGTCCCTCCGCCTTGATGCGTGCGCCGAGGAGCTTGGCGACGTCGCGCAGATAGGTGCCTGACAGGTTGCCGCCGAGGGCGCTCCCCGGCTCGTTCACGAGGGCGAAGTAGGGCATCTCGTAGCCCCGGTCCTTCCAGTGCCGCAGCATGACGATCGCCCACTCGGCGTATTCCGCCGGGTTCGACGGCGTCATCCACTTCTCGAACGACAGCGGCGCGGCGAACCAGGTGGTGACGCCGCGGAAGGCCAGCTTCTGCACGAGATCCAGCTGACCGTCGCCGTTCTTCCACGAGAAGTCGAACTTCGAGGCATCCGCGACGAGGGGGTCCGCGTTGTCGTTGACTGGCTCGATGCCGCCGCCGTCCGACGGAAGGAAGCGTACGCGGGTGAGCCCGAGATCGACGTAGAGTCGGTCGAGGATCGTGTTCTGGTCGATGACCGACGGGACGGCCGTGCCGCGCTTGGTGGCCGGATCCATCGTGTTCGTCGTGGCCGGGTCGTCGAACAGGCGCACCGACGCACCGAAGCCCTGCATCGTCTGGAAGGTCTTCGTGGGATCGATGGTGATCACCGCGGCGCCATTGTTCGGCGGCGTCGGGGCGGGCCCCTGATAGCACGTCGATCCGGTGACGCCGCCGATCCCACCACCGGTGTAGCCACCGGCGATGTTCTCCGGCACGCCGCGGTCCGAGCCGCATCCGGCCTGCGCGACGAGCGCCGCGAGGAGGCCGGCGCGCGAATACTGCCTGAGAATGTCGATCGTCAGCCGGCCCACACGCAGCTCCCTCTGGTGTCCTAAGAGCTTACAGCGCGGGGCACTCCCCTGCCAATGCAGGGCGGTTGGTCGCGTCGAGAGCGGCGTCTGGCGCGGGGAAGCGCTGTCGGAAGGTGAACACGGCTGGCGTCGGCCCCTCCGCGCGAAGCATCTCGAGCCGCGCCACGGCTTCGGCGACAGACGGGTGATGGCCGGCGGGCACCCACCAGAGTGCCATGAACGACTCCGTCATGCGCGCGAACCATTCGCGGCGCCGGCGCATGACCTCGACGTGGGCGCTCTGGTAGACGTAGCCGTGCAGCGCCTCCGCGCTCTCCCACACCGACATGTTCACGATGACACGCTCGTCGTCGTACGGACGGATCGCCGTCGCGTCGCCGTCCTCCGTCTTCAGCCGCCAGACGAAACCAGGGGTCGCCTCGGCGAGCGCGTTGATCTCGGCCAGCTGCGCGACGAAGCCGGCCATGATCGCGGAGTCCATCGCTCCGAGGATGCGTCCGACGTTGATCTGAGCGAGGTGAAAGGCAGGCGTCATGAGCCGCAAAATACTCGGGGCTGGCTATCTGGAACAGAGCCAGCAGATTGCCGCACCCGCTCGCCGTGCTCATCCTCCCAACCCGCACCATGCCGCTGCTCTGGGTCGCCGTCGGAATCGCGCTCATGCTCGTGCTCATGCTCGTCGTGAAGCTCGATGCCTTCTTCGCGCTCCTTCTCACCTCGCTCGCCGTCGCGCTGTTGAACGGGATGGACCTGCTCGCGGCGCTGCAGTCCATCCTGAAGGGAGTCGGCGCGACGATGGGGAGCGTCGCCCTGATGCTCGTGTTCGGCGCGATGCTCGGCCGACTGCTCGAGGAGAGTGGCGCGGCGCAGGCGATCGCGATGCGGCTCATCGACATGACGGGCATCAAGCACGTGCAGTTCGCCATGGCGATCACCGGGATGCTCGTGGGCATCGCGATGCACTACAACGCCGGCTTCCTCGTCCTGATCCCGATCGTGTACACCGTCGCGATCACGACCGGGCTTCCGCTTGTGTACATCGGTCTTCCGCTGGCGTCGGCGCTCTCGGTGACGCACGGCTTCACCCCTCCGCATCCCGCGCCGACCTTTCTGGCGCTCCTCTATCACGCCGACGTCAACCGCACGCTCCTCGTCGGACTCGTCGCCGCGGTGCCGGCCGCGCTGCTCGGCGGCATCGTGTTCAGCCGGTTCGTGAAGGTGCGCGCCCTCACGCCGCCGGAAGGGTTGGCGCGGACGAAGCCGCTGGCGCGCGATCAGCTTCCGTCGATGGCGGTCAGCCTCACGGCGGCGCTCGTCCCGGTCATCCTCATGCTCTGCAACGCCGTGGTGGACATCGCGGCGGGGACGTCGGCGATCGATCCGTCGAAGCCCGACTTCAATGCGCAGCTCGCAGCGGCGGTGCCCGACCAGCCGCTTCGCATGCTGGTGGCATCGCTCAAGTTCTTCGGCAATCCGACGGTCGCTCTGCTCATCGCGGTGTTCGTCGCGCTCTACGTGCTCGGCATCCGCCGAGGGAGGACGATGGAGACGCTGATGAAAACGCTACAGGGCGCCGTGGGGACGATCGCGGGCATCATCCTGATCATCGCCGCGGGCGGCGCGTTCTCGCAGGTGCTGCGCGATGGCGGTGTGTCGGACTACATCACGCGCCAGGCCGCCAACATCCACGTGAATCCGCTCATCCTCGCATTCGGAGTGGCGGCGCTGCTCCGCGCGTCGATCGGATCGGCGACAGTGGCCGGTATGACCGCGGCGGGCGTTCTGGCGCCGATAGCGATGGGCTCGACGGTGCATCCGGAGCTGATGGTCCTGGCGACCGGCGCGGGCAGCCTGATGTTCTCGCATTTCAACGACAGCGGCTTCTGGATGTTCAAGGAGTACTTCAATGCGACGGTGCGCGAGACGTTTCTCACGTGGAGCATGATGGAGCTGATCGTTGGGCTGGTGGGGCTGGGGATGGCGCTGCTGATGAATCTGGTCTGGTGAGGCGCGCGGGGCGCGCCCTGCGACGTCACGGGCAACCGCAGGCAACTGGGGTCAGAGCCCGGGCTCTGACCCCGGACGTTGCGGAGGTGTCCGCGCGCTGCGACGGTCAGAAACCATATCCACGGACGGCCCCCCACACATTCTGGGAGGCCGTCTGCCAATCCTGATACTCGAAACTCGTTCTACCCGCGTACAGCAGTGGCAGTTCATACTCACTCCTTCAATCAGATCTCCATGGCAGCGAGATACTGATAGTCCCGCCGAGCGCTCTCCAGTGGCGTCCCCGGGTAGCTCTCCTGCTCCACGTACACGTACTTGTCGTCGATGTCCTTCACCAGCTTCAGCACTCCGCGCACGTCGACGATGCCCTTGCCCAGCTCCACGTCGTGGTCGGCGGGCATCGACGGGGCGTCCTTCACGTGGAAGGACCAGTAGCGGTCACCGTAGCGCTTCATGTACTCCATCGGATTTCTCCCGCCGATCGCGGCATTGCCGATGTCCAGCTGCGCGCGCACGAGCAACGGGTCGGTGCGCTGCATCAGCACGTCGTACCCCACCTGCCCATCGAGCGTGACGAAGTCGTCCGCCTCATCGTGGAAGCCGACCCAGATGCCGCGCTTGCGTGCCGCCTCGCCCGCCCGGTTCAACCGGTCGGCCCACGAACGAAATCCGTCGAGCGACTTGCGCAGTGGGCCCGGTGTGTCGGCCACGAAGAGATACGTGTGGCCGAGGATGGCCGCCTCGTCCATCGCCTTGTCGAGGTTGTCCAGCTCGCGCGTCCCAATGTGCGTGGACGGCGCGCGAAGCCCGTGCTTGTCGAGCATCGCGCGCGCCTGTGCCGGCGAAGCGCCGAAGTTGCCCATCGACATCAGCATCTCGACGTCCTTGTAGCCGATGGCGGCGATGTCACCGAGCGTGCGGTCGAGATTCTCCTTGCCCGCATCGCGCAGCGAGTAGAGCTGGATGCCAATCCGCTGCAAGCGGCGAGAGGAGGAGGCGCCGCGTGGCATCGCACACGCGGCGACTGGAGCGGCGAACACGGCGCCGAGGGCCTGAACGAACTCACGTCTACGCATGGAGGATCTCCGGACGGGGCGCGTGGAGAATACGACACCCGTCACGAACGCGTGAGTCCCGCCCACCGGACTCCTACTGTCGCCGGAAAATCTCCTCGACGCGGTCGCGCACCTGCTCGCCGACCCGCTCGCGCGATGCGCGCCGCTGCATCGCGCGCCGCCGGTGCGTCGCTGTGACCAGGCCGATCGACTTCTCGGGAAGTGGAACCGTCAACGAGAAGAAGCCATCGCTCGGCACACCGCCCATCTCGAGCCAGAGCTGATCATAGTCGAACGGGAACTTGTCGGAGGACGTGACGTGCCGAGTGATGTGCCGTTCGTTCCCCACGGCGAGGATGGCCTCGACGTCGAGCGCCTCGGCGAGTCCCGCCGCGGCCGCGAGCAGGAGGGTGCGCGGCGCGACGTCCTTGCACGCCTTCGTCGCCGTCCGGATCGCGTCGTACTGCCCGTTGTTGCCCTGCACCGCGCCGATGAGCAGGACGCGCCCTTCTGTTCGACCGAAGGCCGCGCCCTCGCCGAGGGTGACGAGGAGACGGTACAGCGGCATGTCGCCCATCTCGAACAGCAGGCTGAGCTCACCCTCCAGATCCCACCGGTTCGGCGGGTACTCGAGCGAGATGGCGTAGCGGATCGCGTCGGGCTGGTGCTCCCAGATCGGCGTGGGGCGCTCGAGCAGGGCCGCGAAGTCGGACGGCGTCGTGCGCTCGGAGAGAATCCGATAGTGCGCGCGCATGAGCTCGAGGCGGTTGCTGCGCGTGAGGTACCGCGCGAAGCAGGGCCAGAGATACTTGCGCCCGAGGTCCGGTCGCGCGCTCATCAATGCGGCGAGCGACGGCCTGCGCAGCACACTTCGCAGGGCGCGATGCGCCTCGACGTCGAGGAGAAGCCCGGCGACGTGGGAAAAGTACTGATAGCGTGCCCAGAGGCCCCGATGCACGCTTCTGATCGTCGGGCCTGCGGCGAGAGCTGTGTCCACGTCTCCGGGACGCCCGGAAGTGGGAGCCCGTCACGGAGGGACGCGTCGGGTGCCACCTCCCGCCGTGTTGGGACGGATGTCGACATCCTGGCGGGAGACGCCGCGAGCCGTATTCTTGGCGGAACAACTCACCGAGAACACCCAAGGGACGACCATGAGCCATCAGAGCCGCCGCGAGTTTCTCCAAGCCGCCGCAATCGCTGCCGCGGGCGCGCCGTACCTCGACTCCATTTTCACACGCCGCGACCGGCCGGACGAAGCGGGTGAGCGCGAGCGCAGTCAGGCCAAGCCGCTCGGCTTCGCGCTCGTCGGACTCGGCAGCCTGAGCACGAACCAGATCGCGCCCGCGCTCCAGAAAACAAAGAACTGCCGGCTCGTGGCGATCGTCACCGGGACGCCGGCGAAGGCGGTGACGTGGAAGGCGAAGTACGGCATCCCGGACCGCAGCATCTACAACTACGACACGATGCACCAGATGGCCGACAACAAGGACATCGACGTCGTCTATGTCGTGACGCCGAACGCGCTGCACGCCGAGCACACGATCAAGGCGGCGAAGGCGGGGAAGCACGTGCTGTGCGAGAAGCCGATGGAGGTGTCCTCGGCGAAGTGCCAGGCGATGATCACCGCGGTCAAGGCCGCCGGTCGTCAGCTGGCCATCGGCTACCGCTGTCGGTTCCAGCCGCACCACCTCGAAGTCGCGCGGCTCGCGCACGAGAAGGAGCTCGGTGAGGTGCGCATCATCGAGTCGGGCTTCGGCTTCCAGATCGGCGATCCGACGCAGTGGCGCCTGAAACACGCGCTCGCCGGTGGCGGTCCGCTCATGGACGTCGGCCTCTACTCGATCCAGTCCGCCGAGATGATCGCTGGCCAGTATCCGATCGCCGTGTCGGCGATGGCGAGCAAGACCGATCCCGTGAAGTTCAAGGACGTCGAAGAGACGATGACGTTCGAGCTCAAGTTCGCGAACAAGATCTCGGCGTACTGCGCCACGACGTACAAGGTGAACGGGATCAACCGCACGACGGCGTTCGCTGACGGCGGCTCGTTCGGCCTGACGCCCGCATTCAACTACGACGGCATCAAGGGCTGGCGCAGCGACCGGAAGGAGCTGTCGTTCACCGAGCCGGACCAGTTCCAGACGGAGATGGATGACTTCGCCGCGTGCATCATGGCCGGCAAGCCGACGAGCGTGCCGGGCGAGATGGG